>NZ_JBHSHY010000005.1:0-193585 GCF_042653205.1 Paenibacillus sp. GCM10023250
CGAGTCAGGGAGCTCCGGGCACTTGGAGTTCCGAAGTGGTTCAGTCTGGTAATGGGCAACTCAAGACGTGGCCCCTGGGAAATGTCCCGAAACACAAACAATGCCCTTCCGACTTCCTACTGGGAAGCGAAAGGGCTCAAGAGTATGCTTTCACGTTATTTGGAGCTTTGTTAACCTTTTGGAACCGCCGTATGCGGACCCGCATGTACGGTGGTGTGAGAGGACGGAGGCTAGCCGCCTCCTCCTACTCGATCGCTGCTTACAAGGTTCGCCGCCGGCGAAGGTCCTGCCGGCGGCTTACGGCGGCGTATCGCCGATGCCGCCGCGTACGGCGCCCCGAAGCTGCGCCGCCGCCTACGCGCCGCCTGCCGACGAGGGCCGCAGAAGCTCCCGGTACGGGTCGTGGCTGCGCGGGAAATGGACGGTCATCTCCGTGTACCGTCCGGGCTCCGAGACGCACGTGATATAGTGGCCCAGCTTCTTCGACAGCTCTTGGGCGAGATAGAGGCCCATCCCCGTCGACTTCATATGGATGCGTCCGTTCGTGCCGGTGAAGCCGCGGTTGAAGATGCGCGGCAGGTCGCGCGGCTCGATGCCGATGCCGCTGTCGCGGACGACGAGCCGCTTCTCCATGTCGTCTGCTTCCGCCGCGATGCGGACTTCGCCGCTGGCCGGCGTGTATTTCAGACTGTTCGACAGCAGCTGGCCGAGTATGTAATGCAGCCACTTGGGATCGCTCTGCACGGCTTCCGCACCGACGTCGAGGGACAGGCGGATCCGTTTGGCGATGAACGCCTTGGCGCTGCTCTTGACGACGTCCTTGACGAGCGGCTCCAAGTCGCAATTGACCAGCTCGTAATCCTGGTTGAAGCTGTCCAGCTTGGCGTAGTAGAGCGCCTGGTCGACGTATTGCTCGATGCGGGTCAGCTGTTCTTCGAGCGTGCGCGGCTCCACTTCGGTCTGCTGCATGAGCCGCAGGACGGAGATCGGCGATTTCACCTCGTGGAACCAAGATACGATGAAATCATAGGATTCCTTCTGCCTGGCGTGCACCTCGTTCAGCGCCCGGATGTGATCGCGCTCCATGTCTTCGATGACGCGCCTGTACGCTTCGGCCTCGAGCGAGAGCGGCTCGCCGTCTTCGCTGCTCCGGGTGCGGATGGCCTGAGCGCTGCGGCAGTACCGGTAGACGAAGAAGGCGGCCATGAGGAGCAGCTGCAGGACGATGGCGTAGACGAGGCTTTCGGACCGCAGCCCGCTGCCCGGCTCCGCGTACCCGATCAGCATGGCGAGCCCGAACGTCGCGGCGCAGAGCAGGATGTACGGCCGTTCGTAACGGAGGAAGCGCAGCATATTCATTCCGCGATATACCCCATTCCTTTGCGGGTGGCAATGAAGGCGTCCAAGCCGAGCTCGGCGATTTTGCGCCGGAGGCGGTTGACGTTGACGGTCAGCGTGTTGTCGTCGATGAACTGATCGTCGCGCCACAGCGCCTGCATGAGGTCGTCGCGGGACACGATCGATCCGGCCTTCCGCATCAGCGCGCCGAGGACGATGAATTCGTTGCGGGAGAGCTCCGCCGTCCTGCCCTCGTAATCGACGGAGGAATTGGACAGATTGAGCCGCAATCCGCGGTGAACGAGCTGCAGGCTCTCTTCCTGGTACGTATAATTGCGGCGCAGCAGGGCGCTCACCTTCGCCACGAGAATTTCGAGATCGAACGGCTTCTGCACGAAATCGTCGCCGCCCATGTTGATCGCCATGACGATGTCCATGTTGCCGCCGCGGGACGAGAGGAAGATGATCGGCACGTTGGACACGCCGCGAATTTGCCGGCACCAGTAAAAGCCGTCGTACACCGGCAGGTTGATGTCGAGCAGGATCAGATGCGGGCGCCGGGCTTCGAACTCGCCCTTCACGTCCTCGAACGCGGTCAGCTCGAAGACGTCGTACTGCCATTTGCGCAGCGTGGCGGCCACGATGGCCCGGATGTCCGCGTCGTCTTCCGCGAGCATGATTTGAAACAAAACGGCATGCCTCCTTCGGTGCGTCTGGCGGGGGATGTCTACGCCCCAGTATACCAGATGCGGCAAGGCGCGTCGTGCGGCGGAAGGCGTACGGACATGCGGCGGAAGCAGGTATATCGGGCGGTTACCGTTCCCCTGCCGGGCGCGGCCTCCGATTGCGGGCGAAGCCGTACAGCCCCGCGGCCAAGCCGCCGAGCAGCACCCACCCCGGCCGCCAGCCACGGATGGAAGCGGAGCGTCGAGGCCTCCGCCAGCAGGGCAAACGAGGGGTTGACGGGTTCGAGCGGCCGTTGACAAGCTCCGGCGGCAAGGGTATCATTCAGCACAACGATTAGATCCAAGCGCGTTAATCGGCTTTCGGCACGAAGGATCCGAAGCCGCCGCGGACCGGAACGCCGCCAATTATCGCGTACCAGGCGCCGCATTCGCGCAGCTGGTACTGTGCGGAGAAGGAGAGGACGAATATGACGATGGAAGACAAGCCGGCCTGCTGCTGCGGGACGGCAAGACAGGCCATGGAAGTGCCGGGTGCGGACCGGGCGGTCCCGGAAGCGCGGACGGACGGGGAAACGGCAGCCGCGGCGGAAGCGCCGCATGCGCCGGATCGCCTGCGGGACATGGTGCTGCTGCCCGGAGGCGAATTTCTGATGGGCACGAACGACGCGGAAGGGTTCCCGCAGGACGGGGAAGGGCCGGTGCGGAAGGTGAACCTGTCGCCGTTCTATATGGATGCCTGCGCCGTGACCAATTCGGCGTTCGCCGCCTTCGCGGCCGAGACCGGCTACGTGACGGAAGCGGAACGGTTCGGCTGGTCGTTCGTCTTCCATCTCTTCGTCCCGGAAGCGGCGAAGGCCGCAGCCCGTCCCGCGCCCGGCGTGCCGTGGTGGCTCGCCGTCGACGGCGCCTGCTGGCACCGGCCGGAGGGCGAGGGCTCAGGCATCGAAGGGCGGGAGGACCATCCCGTCGTTCACGTCTCGTGGCACGATGCCGCGAGCTACGCGCAATGGGCGGGCAAACGGTTGCCGACGGAAGCGGAATGGGAATTCGCCGCACGCGGCGGCTTGATCCAGAAGCGCTATCCGTGGGGCGACCTGCTGAAGCCGGACGGCGAGCATCGCTGCAACATATGGCAGGGCAAGTTCCCGGACAAAAACAACGCTTCCGACGGCTATGCCGGTACGGCGCCGGTCCGTGCGTTCCGGCCAAACGGCTACGGCCTCCACAACATGGTCGGCAACGTCTGGGAGTGGTGCGGCGACTGGTTCTCGGTCCGCCATGCCAAGCCCGGCAGCCGGGATCCGCGCGGTCCCGCTTCCGGCACGGCCCGCGTCATGCGCGGCGGCTCGTACTTGTGCCACCAGTCGTACTGCAACCGGTACCGCGTCGCCGCCCGGAGCTCGAACACCCCGGACAGCTCGACCGGCAACATCGGCTTCCGCTGCGCGGCCGACGCGCGATAGCCCGGGCGAAGCCGCGTCCGGCAGCCCGGCCTAGCCATGCAGCGCCGCGCGGCGCAACGAAAGGCGGCGGCCGCGGTCGTCCCGGCACCGGCAGGCATGTGCTGGGAGTTGCGGTACGGGGGAAACTGTGCTAAAATCGGCACAATAAGAGAGACAGGGGCGTTCACGAACATCGATGGCTCAATTGAAACGGTTTGGCTTCGGCCTTCAAGCGCTCATCGTGCTCGCGACGAACGACGAGCTCTGCACCAGCTCGGAGATTGCGGAGCAGATCCAATGCGAGCCGACGGCGCTTCGCAAAATATTGGCGCAGCTCGCCGACGCCGGCATCGTCGAGGTCCGGCAGGGCCGCTCCGGCGGCTACGAGCTGACGCGTCCGCCCGGCGTGATCACGCTGTACGAGGTCTATTCGTCCCTGCACGACGAGCAGCCGCAGTGGGACCGGATGCTGGACACGACCGGCAGCCACGGCTTCGGGCTGCGGGCGAACGAGGCGTTCCGGAAGATCATGGTCGACATCAACGCGCAGGTGACGCTGGTGCTCGGCAATTATACGGTGGCGGACTTGATCGCGCCGGATTAGATCGGACGCGAAGCCCGGAACACGGCCGGAGCTTGCGGTTCGTATCTGCCATAGCGCAATAACCGCCGATAAGACGAAATTTTTTTTGCTTAAATTGTGCAATTAATTGCTCATATTCCCGCTTTTCACATAGAAAACGGTACGATATGGCATTCTGAATAGAAAGCGAGGAGAGATTAGCCATGAGCGAGCGCAAACCGCTCCGCCTCGGCAGCCTGGTCGCGACGGTCGTCCTTGCGGTTGCCGGCGGGCTGCTGTTCAACCTGCTTCACATCCCGGTCCCGTGGCTGCTCGGCCCGATGATCGCGATGCTGATCGCGAATAACGCCGTCGAGAACCGCTTCCACTGGCCGCAGCCGCTCCGCAATACGGCGCTCATCATCGTCGGCTACACGATCGGCTTGTCCCTCACCGCGGCCGCGTTGAAGGAAATCGCGCAGCAGCTCCCTTACATGCTGATGATGGCCGTGCTGCTGCTGGCTTACTGCGCGGGCATCGCTTACATCGTCTCGAAGTTTTCCGGCATGGGGTACAAAACCGCCCTGATGGGCAGCATTCCGGGCGGACTGTCGCAGGTCATCCTGCTCGCGGAAGAGACGAAGGGCATCAATATTACGGCCGTTACGTTCACGCAGGTGACGCGGCTCATGATGATCGTCATCTGTGTGCCGCTGATCGTCTTCAGCCCGATCCTCGGCCAAGCGCACGACGCCGCGGCCACGGCGGCGGCGGCCGCATCCGCCGTGCTGCCGACCTGGGGCGGATTGTTCCCAAACATCCTGATCTTCGCCGTCGCCGCCGTCGCGTGCGCCCTTGCCGGCAACCGGATCAAGCTGCCGACCGCGTATATGCTCGGCCCGGCCCTCGGGACGGCGGCGCTGCAGCTCGCCGGGCTGCATGGCCCGGCGCTTCCCGGCACCGTGATCCAAGCCGCCCAGCTGATGATCGGCATCTACGTCGGGCTGATGCTGCGGCCGCGGCAGCTGCCGAACAAGCTGAGGAACCTGACGCTCGCGCTCGGCAGCAGCGTGCTCTTGATCGCCGGCGCGCTCGGCATGGCGCTGCTGCTGTCCGCGCTGCAGCCGGTCTCCGAGGCGACGGGCCTGCTCAGCCTCGCGCCGGGCGGCATGGACCAGATGGGCATCATCGCGCACGAGATCCACGCGGATCTGTCGATCGTGGCGGGATACCAGCTGTTCCGGATGTTTTTCATCTTTTTCGTCGTCCCGCCGCTGCTGCGGATGGTGCTCCGCATACAGCCGGGCGGCCGTATGAAGCGGCGCGGCGCCGCCTAAACCAAATTCACGGAGGTTATCGAACATGGAAGCATTGAACCTGGATTTCTCTAAAACGGCGCTCGTCCTTATCGATTTGCAGAAAGGCATTGTCGGCCTGTCGCCGAAAGGACCGGAGATCGTGGCCAACGCCGCGAAGCTGGTCGAACGATTCCGCGCGCGGAACGGCTTCGTGTCGTTCGTGAAGGTCGATTTCCTCGATGGGAAGGACGCTTTGAAGCCTGCAACGGATCAGCAGCCGCAGACGGGCGGCTACTCGGAGGACTGGGCGGAATTCGCGCCGGAGCTCGGCGTCGGTCCCCGGGACCACGTCGTGACGAAGCGCCAATGGGGCGCGTTCTTCGGCACGGACCTCGATCTGCAGCTGCGCCGCCGCGGCATCGGGACGATCGTGCTCCTCGGCATCTCGACGAATATCGGCGTGGAGACGACGGCGCGGGAAGCGTTCCAGCTCGGGTACGATCAAGTGTTCATCACGGACGCCATGGCGGCGCTGAGCGACGAAGAGCATGACGCGACGTGCCGGTTCATATTCCCGCGCATCGGGAAGCTCCGGACGACGGCAGCGTTCCTCGGCGGTATCGGTTCATAGCGGCCGCCGTTCGCCGCGTCGCGCATCAGACAGCCTGCCCGCCGGGGCAGGCTTTTTTGCGTTGGCGGGCACTGCCTCCTTATTATCGCGTGACGACATGGGCGTAAAAAGTGTAGAATCATACTCAAAACGTTCCCCTTTTTGCATCATGGAACCGAACGGAGGTTGAAGCGATGTTGACCTATGAGCGGTATTTGATGTTGTACGCGCGCTTCGCCAGCGAGGCGGGAGCGGGGCATCCGGTGGAAGTCACGCTCGATCAGCTGGCCGAAGCGCTGTTCTGTTCGCCGCGCAACGTGAAGCTCATCCTGCGCAAGCTGATCGACGAGGGCTTCGTTGATTGGCAGGCCGGTCGCGGCCGGGGCAACCGGTCGCAGCTGACGTTCCTGCACGGGTATGAGGCGAAGCTGCTGGAGGCGGCGCGCCAGCTGGCCGCAGCCGGCGAATATAAGCAGGCGTTCGAGCTGCTCGGCGAGCACGGCGGCGGGACGGGCGCGCGCGAGACGTTCGTGGCGTGGCTGAACGGGCATTTCGGCTACCGGAAGGTGCGCTTCGGCGAGAACGAAGGGGCGGACATGCTGTCCCTGCCGGTCTATAGGCCGATCGTGACGCTCGACCCGCGGAACCTGTACTACTCGATCAGCTCGCATATGGTCAAGCAAATATTTGATACGCTGCTGCTGTATGACCGCGAGATGGGCAAATTCGCGCCTTCGCTGGCGCATGCCTGGACGCATGACGAGCGCGGCTCGGAATGGACGTTCCATCTGCGCAAAGGCGTGCATTTTCATCACGGCAGGGAGCTGAGCGCCGCCGACGTCGTCTATTCGCTGGAGCGGCTGCGGGGCGATTATGCGGCCGGCTGGTTCGTCCGGTCTATCGACCGCGTCGAGGCAGTCGGGCAGCGGACTGTCCGAATCGCGCTCGCGAAGCCCAACTGGCTGTTTCCGCGGTTTCTCTGCTCGCCGGCGATGTCCATCGTTCCGCACGACTTGGCGGAGCAGGACGACGACTTTTGGAGCCATCCCGCCGGCACGGGGCCGTTCCGCTTCGAGGCTTGGACCGCCGACCGCTTCGAACTGCGCGCCAATCCCGGCTATTTCAAGGGGCGCGCCCATTTGGACGGCGTCGCGATCGTGACGATGCCGGCGGACACGATCGCCTTTTCCAAGAGCTGGGAGCAGCTGCTGCTGAAGGGCGAAGCCGCCTCGGCACGGCCGGAGAGCGACTGGGAGGGCGTGGAGTCCGTCTGCAACGGCTGCTCCATGCTCACGTGGAACATGCGCAAGGACGGTCCGCAGCGTTCCGCGGCCTTCCGGCAAGCCGTCCACCTGCTCGTCGACCGCGGCCGGCTCATCCGCGAGGTCGGGGAAGACCATCTGTATCCGGCGGCCGGCTTCCACCCGGAGGAGCGGATCGCCTTGGAACCGGTCCCGTTCGATCCCGGCCGGGCCGCCGAACTGGTTAGGGATAGCGGCTACGACGGGCGCGCGATCGTTATCGGCACGTACGGGCTGCACGAACGGGACGCCCGGTGGCTGCAGCGGGAGCTGGGGGAAGCCGGCATCGCGGCCGAGGTGCGTGCCGGCGATCACGATTCGATCCGCGAGCGGGGCATGCTGGACGAGATCGACGGCCTGCTGTACTGCGTCGTCTTCGAAGAAGACGACGTTTCGCTCATCGAGCTGTACGCGCAGAACGGCAATTTCATGCGGGAGAATCTGGACGAGGACCTGCTGGCGTGGACGGAGGAGCGGATCGACGCCGCGCTCGGCTGCAGGCGGCCGGAGGACCGCGCGCGCGGGCTGGCCGAGATCGAGCGGCGCCTGCGGGAAGAGGCGCATGTCCTCTTCCTGACGCACAAGAAGCGATACACGTTTCACAACCCGCATATCAAAGGCGTCGGCTTGAATTCGCTCGGCTGGATCGAGTTCAAGGACGTATGGCTGGACGAGGACGAGCCGGTCGCGGAGAGTGCCGGGTGAAGCGGCGCGCATGGCGAGGCGGCGGGGAAACGGCGCGCACAGCTTGACGAAAGCGCTGATCGTGGAACGGCTGGACGATTACGTGCGGGGACTGCTCGCGCGGGCGGAGGAGCGGGGCGCATGAAGAGGGCAGGGGCCGCGAAGCGCGGCTCTTGTTTTGCGCGTCTCCGTATCAGAGCGCCAATTATATATCCAAACATTTACAAACCGATGGTCTGTATGTATAATGGAATCAACAACGGCAAAACGGAGGAACGCGCGATGAAGCAGGAAGAGCGAAGACAGCAGACGACCCGGCAGCTGCTGGAGGCGACGAAGGCACTGATCGGGGAGAAAGGCTGCCACGTCATCACGATGAAGGATATTATGGAACGTTCCGAGCTGTCGAAGGGGGCGATCTTCCATTACGTGAGGAGCAAATACGAGCTGTTCGCCTGGGTGCTGGAGGAAAGCTTGACGGCGACGAACGACCGGTTCGAAGCGCAGGTTGAACGGCATCCCGGCGCGTTCGAGCAGCCCATGGAGGCGCTGGCGAAGCAGTTCGCCGAATTGGAGGAAGCCGGCAGTCCCACGAACAAAGTGCTTATGTACCTGCTCGGCAAGGAAGACGACCCGGTCGTCGCCGACGTGCTGCGGCAATATTACGAGCGGTCCGTCCGCTTCTCGCGGCAGTGGATCGAGACGGGACAACGGCACGGGGCGATTCCGGCCTCGGTCGACGCGGCGCAGACGGCGGAGCTGTTCGTCCTCCTGTCGCTCGGCCTGCGGGCCAGGACTTCGATACCGGGTGCGGGAAAGGCGTTCCGCGCGGGACATTTCGCCTCGTTCGTCAGCGGCAGTCTGCGCGGGGAAAGCAATAGCTAGGGCGAGGCGCATCCGGGAGGCTTGACGGACATCAATCAAGCGGCGCGGTTTCGGCAGTCTATGCGCGCTGCGGCGATTCAAACCATACCTGATCGGGAGGGATTGGCAATGGCTCCATTTATTGTCTTGATCGTTTCGTTCGCGTTGTTTCGGCTGCTTGGGTATGCGGGCGCGCCTTATTTCGCAGACTGGCAGCATGCGCTGCAGGCCGCGGTCTCGGCCATGCTGCTGCTGGCGGCTTCCGCGCATTGGGGCAAACGCCGGGCGGATCTCGTCCGGATGGTTCCCCGCCGGCTGCCGTTCGCGGAGGCGGCCGTCACGGCCACGGGTCTGCTCGAGCTGGCCGGCGCCGCGGCGCTGCACGTTCCCTCGCTGTCGTCCTACGCCGCGGCCGGTCTGATCGCGCTCTTCGTCGTGCTCTTCCCGGCCAACGTCAAAGCGGCGCGGGAACGGCTGACGATCGGCGGGAGGCCCGTTCCCGGACTGGCCGTCCGCGCGGCGATGCAGCTGATCTTCATCGCGGCGGCGCTGCTTGCGGGTCCGATCGTGCTCTGAACCGCATTGGGCGCCGCCCAAGGGCGCGTTCGAGCGCAAAAACAGAAGCAAGGCGGTCCCGCGCTGCCGGCTGCCGGCCGCGGGACCGCCTTGCTTCGTCATGCCCGGCGAAGGTTCGCCTGCTTGCGGATCATCGAGATCTGTCCGGCGTGAATGCCGGCATGGTACATCAGCCTGCCGACCGCCTCGAGCGGCGTCGACGCGGGACCGCCCATGGGCGGGACGACGGGCTCGGTCCACGCCGCCTCCGGCAGGTCGCGCATCGCCCCGCGGAGCTGCTCGTTGGAATCCCCGAGTAGCTGCAGCAGCGCGCCCAGGTCGGCGTCGCCCGCGAACCCCGCGGGTCCGCCGCTCGTCGCCAGCTTCACATGCTCCGGCATCGGCCTGCGGAAAAACCACTCCGCGAACATGTACTCCACCTCCGCGTTATGCCGCAGCATGCCGCCGATGGAGGCGGAACCGAAGGACAACGCGAGGTCGTCCGGCGACAGCTCGGATGCGGTGCGGAAAAATCGGGACTGGATGGCGCTCCAGATCGGCAGAACGGTATCGAAATGGCTCATCGTCATGCTCCTTCAGCTGTATGGAATGGATGGCGGGCGGACGCCGGCGCCGTTACGCTTGCGCCGCCCCGCCGTGGCCGCCGCGGTCGACGTGCGCGAAGCCGCCGCCCGCGGAATCGATGATGTCGTAGGCGCGGCCGAAGCCGGCGACATAACGGCCCGTTCGGGGCTCGAGCCCGAACAGGGAAAAATCAAGATCGCGCAGCATCGCGATCGTCGACTGGCCGAACCGTTCCGCGAACAGGGCGAAGATCGCCTCATGCCCTTCGTTGCCGAGATTCTCGGCCCGGCACGCGAAGCGCGCGCGCCTGCGGGCGAACGGATTCGCCGTCCGCGATTCGTCCTCGATGAGCAGGACGTCGGCAAGCGGATTGCGCTCTAGATGGCGGTAGTGATCCGCGATACGGCTGAGGTAGACGTAAAACTTCCCGTCTTTCCGCACGAACGGGGCGTAGGAGGCGTGCGGGCTGCCGAGTTCGTCGACGGTGCTCAGCACGAGCGTTTTCAAACTGTCGGCGAAGTTCGATATTTGCGAGCGGATCGCTTCGTCATCTTGCGGTTTCATGGGCATTCCTCTCTTTCTCGTTGGGGCAGTATGGGATACAAAACGGACACTGCATTGCTGGCCTCTCGGACCGGACGATTCGCGGTGCGGATATCGCTCCGGAAGCTATTGTATGCGGCCCGGAGCCGATAAAGCCGTTCGCGGCGCCGTCGCCGCCCCAAGCCGGGCCGCCGGCGGCGGCAAGCGAGAGGAGCACGGCGAGCGCGACGGCCTTGGCTACGGCTTGCTTCATGAGCGTGATGTCCTCCGTGAATTAATTGATAATGATTTTCATTATCATTATATTCGCAACGGGAGCCGTTATCAATAGGGAAAGCGGTAATCGCCGGCATGGCAGGCATTCGTTGGCAGTCATGCTTCGTTCGTGCCGCCCCTTCCTTGGGTCGTCCGGCCTTCATCGACACAATCGAATGATCAAGCGGCATTGACACGAACGCCGCGTTTGACTTGGCCGAATGAATCCTCTATCCTGACGAAGAGGTGATCGTGGATGAGTATTCAAGCAGATAAAATTTTTATTAATTTGCCGGTCAAGGATTTGAAAAAGTCCGTGACGTTCTTCAACGAGGTCGGCTTCGGCTTCAACTCGCAGTTTTCCGACGAGAACGCGGCCTGCATGGTCATCAGCGGGCATATTTTCGTCATGCTGCTGTCCGAGCCGTACTTCAAAAACTTCACGCAGAAAAAAGTGGCCGACGCGAGCAAGAGCACGGAAGTGATTCTGGCCATCTCCGCCGAAAGCCGGGAAAAAGTGGACGAAATCGTCTACAAGGCGCTGTCCTCCGGCGGCAAAATCTCGAACGATCCGCAGGATCACGGCTTCATGTACGCCTGGAGCTTCCAGGACGTCGACGGCCATCTGTGGGAAGTCATCTATATGGACGAGAGCGCCGTTAACCAGGGCTAAGCTCGTTCCATCGCGCAAAGAAGCCATTGCTTACCGGCGGCAGCCGGTCGGCAATGGCTTCTTTTTTTGAGCTATGCGGGCTATTCCGAGGCGGACCCCCGCCATTGGCGGAGCAGCGGCTCAAGCGCGGGAGCGGATCTCCTGCCGCATGAACAGGGCGTACGACAGCCCGAAGCAGATCATGGTCGCGGCGAGCAGGCCGACGAGCTGCGGCCAGCACAGCAGCAGGCTTTGGCCGAGCGGCAGCGGGCTGGCGATCGCGCCCACGACCTGCTCGGTCGTCAGCGGGCCCAGCGAGCGGATGCCCGGCGTCAGCAGCGTGCCGGTCGTCTCCGTGAACAGGTACGACGGCGACAGCCGGTTCAGCAGCAGCATGTTGTTCGCATGGCGGAGCAGGACGCTGAGCGCCGAGGTCTCCGGCGGGGTCGTCGCCTTGTCGACGATGCCCGTGATCATGCCGTAGAACACCGTGAAGAAGATCCACAGCGCGATCCCCGACAGCGCGGACGTCGCCGCTTGGCGGAACCGGATCGACAGCAGCATGGACAGGTTCAGCCAGAAGCCGACGTAGATGACGCCGACGACGAGGAACAGCACGACGCGGATCGCTTCCTCGGGCGTGGGCGGGTATCCGATCGTGAACAGGCCGAGGCCCATGACGAGGAAGCCAAGCGCGAACAGCACGACCGCGATGAGCAGGAGCGACGCGGTGAACTTGGCGCGGATGAAATCGTCGCGGTAGATCGGCTGGGACAGCAGCCGGCCGAGCGTGCCCTTGCCCCGTTCTGCGTTGATGGCATCGAACCCGAGCGCGATGCCCATGAGCGGCCCGAGGAACGAGACGAACGTCGAGAAGGCCGGCAGCGTCCCGTCGGAGGCCGTGAACATTTGCAAGAACAAGAACGACGTGTCGGCGTCCTGCGACTGGGCGCCGTCCTTGAGCGCCGTGACTGCCGCATAGATCGAGCCGATGCACGCGAGCGCGATGATGCCGATCAGGATGCCGAAGCGCCAGCTGCGCATATGGTCGCCGAATTCCTTCTGGACGATGACCCAGAACGGGGAAGCCGTGCCGCGCGCCGCCGGGTCGAGCTCGGTCTCGGCGGGCCGGCGCGCGTATTCCCGCAGCCGAGTGAGTATGCGCAGGATGCCGTTAGGATTAGCCGATGTTTCGGTCAACCGGACCGCCTCCTTCGAAGTACCGGTGATAGATGTCGTCGAGGCCGTACTGCTTTCGCTGGACGGCGTGCAGCTCAGCGCCGCTCTCGATGACGGCGCGGGCCGCGTTCGTCGCGAGGTCGCGGTCGCAGCGCAGCGAGACGCGGATCGTGCCGCCCGCCGTCTCGAGCGGCTCGCTCGCGACGGTCCGCACGCCGTCGAGGCCGGCAAGCCGTTCGCCGAGCTCCGCGGTCCAGCCGGCGACGTCGAGCTCGACTGTTACCGCGCGGTCGTCGTCGAGCTGCTCCGCGAGCGACGCGACGTCCCCGGAGGCGATCAGTTCGCCGCGGACGAACAGCCCGACCCGGTCGCAAATCTGCTGCACCTGGTGCAGATGATGCGAAGACAGCAGCACCGTCAGCCCCTCGACGCGGCTGAGGTCCCGGATGAGCGAGAGCAGCTCCCGGACGCCCTCCGGGTCGATGCCGAGCGTGGGCTCGTCGAGGATGATGACCTCGGGCCGCTTGATGAGCACGTCCGCGATGCCGAGACGCTGCCGCATGCCGCGGGAAAACGCGCCGACCTTCTTGTTCAGCGCTTCGGACAATCCGACCCGCTCCAGCAGCTCTAGCGCCCGAGCGCGGGCCGAGGCGGCCGGAATCCGGTTCAGCCGGGCGGTGAAGACGAGGTTGTCGAGCGCCGTGCGGTCTTCGTAGAAGCCCACGTCGTCCGGCATATAGCCGACGCGGCGCTTCACCTGCAGCGGCTGCCGGGCCGGGTCGAGTCCGCATACCCGAACGCGTCCGCTCGTCGGCTCGGTCAGGCCGAGCATCATGAGGATCGTCGTCGTTTTGCCGGCGCCGTTCGGGCCGAGCAGGCCGAAAATTTCGCCTTTGGCGATCGTCAGGTTGAGGCCGTTGACGGCGGTTTGGCCGTCGTACCGTTTGGTCAGCCGGATGAGCTCGACGATCGGGCGCCCGCCGTCCGCCGGGGCCGGCGTTAAGGGCCGTGCCAACGTCATGGTTACCGCCTCCCGTATTTGCGGAACAAGTAGTATAGGCCGGCCGCGACGGCGAGAATGATCAGAATGCCGATCCAGCCCCACAGCACCGAAGACTTGACCGCGACGCGGATTTGGGCGTCGGCGCTTTTTTCCGGCGCGGCCGCCGTGATGTCGACGACATAGTCGCCGGCGAGCGATTTCTTATCCGCCTTGATCGTCGCCTGGACGTGCGTCGTTCCGCCAGCCGCGATGCTGTCGACGGTCGCCGGCTCGAACGCGACCTCCCAGCCGGACGGGGTC
The DNA here is from genome assembly GCF_042653205.1 of Paenibacillus sp. GCM10023250. Lineage (NCBI taxonomy): Bacteria > Bacillati > Bacillota > Bacilli > Caryophanales > Paenibacillaceae > Paenibacillus > Paenibacillus sp. GCM10023250. Next base: position 13,858 of record NZ_JBHSHY010000005.1, read on the forward strand.
TGGGCCGACAGGGCGACGTTCTTCAACTCCGACGAGCCCGCGTTCGTCACGACTAAGTCCAGCTTACGCTCCGAGCCCGCCGTGACGTCCGTGCTCAGCACATCGTTCGCGGTACCGAGCTTCAGGTCGTACGTGCCGGTGACGGCAGCCTCGACGGTCGTGGTCGCGGAGGTGCCGTTATTGCCGGCCCGAATCGGGATTTTGTAGGTGCCGGCCTTGACCGTCTCCGGCGGCTTGACACTGATACTGATCGATTTCTCGCCGTTCGGGTCGACCTCGACGGACGTGACGCTGTTGGCGCCGTCGGCGAAGGTGACGTCCCAGCCCGGCTCCGCCTGCGCCGCCAGCGCGTAGGTCTGCTTCTCGGCCGTGCGGTTGCGCAGCGTCGCGCTGAACGTGAACGTCGAGTCGGCATGACCCTGCATGTTGGGCTGATCCGTCGTCAGCTCCGTGCGAAACGTGCCCTGCTCCGAGACCCGGACGCCCAGCGGCAGCGTGACGCCGCCGGCGTCCACTGCGAAGCCGTACGTGCCTTTGTTCACGTCGAGCGGGACGTCGAGCTGCAGGTTGACGGTCTGCGTCTCCCCGGCCTTGACGGCGAGGCGGCTGACCGTCCGGCCGCCGGCCGTCAGCTCGTAATTCCACTTGTTGCCTTTGTCGTCGAAGCCGAGGGAGACGGAAGCCGTGGAACCGCCGTGATTGATGACGTCGATCGCGTACGAGATCGAGTCGCCCGGCGGCGCGGACAGCTCGAGGTACGGCGTGTAGAGCTCGACCGAGCCGGCGGCGGCGGCGGACCCGGCGCCGGCCGAAGCAAGCCCCCAGACGAGACAGAGTGCGAGCAGTGCGTGAATGCTGAGTTTGCGGCATGCGCGAAGCATGCGATCCCCTCCTCGAACGGAAATGATGGCTGCCCGGAGCAGCTTTTTCATCATCGGTACGAACGGGAAGCCCGGTTGGATTTATCCGGCCGCAAAATTTTTTTTGTTTTCGAACGGCGCGATTTCTGCTACAACGAAAATAAAGAAGGGTGCGGGAGAAGCAGCGATCAATCCGAGGAGGTGGCAGTCGTGAATCAGTCCGGCGAAGACTTGTCCGTCGTTCTTCGCGACATGTGCGAAGGTTCCGTGGAGGCGTTCGACCGGTTCTACGCCGCGTTCGCGCCGCTGATCATGAGCATCGCGCTGCGCATGCTGGGCGACCGGATGGAGGCGGAGGACGCTTGCCATGACGTCTTTCTGGAAGCGCTTCGGCGGGGGAACCGCTACGATCCGGGGCGCGGCTCCGTCGAAGCGTGGGTGGCGGTGATGACCCGAAGCCGCTGCCTGGACCGTCTGCGGCGCGCCAAGAAGCTCGTCCGGCAGGAAGCGTGGGACGAGGCGGCCCTGCCGGATGCGGCGTCTGCCGCGGAGGAGAAGGTGCTGTCGCGGATCCAGCGGGAGGCGGTACGGGACGCGCTCGGCACGCTGCCCGCGGGACAGCTGCAGGCCGTGGTCGGCAGCTACTACGGCGCGAAATCGCACAGCGAGATGGCTTCCGCGTGGAACGTGCCGCTCGGCACCGTGAAGTCGTGGGTGCGCTACGGCTTGAATAATATGCGCAAGCAGCTGGAGAAGCGCGGCTGGGCGGGCGAGAAAGACGACGGCATGGGGGAGGTGCGCAAATGAGCGATACGCCGCGTTATTCGAGGGACGCCAGCAGCCGGCATTACCGGGAAGAGGATTGGGTCGATTGGCTGCTCGGCGGCAAGCAGGACGCCGAGCGGGAGGCGATGGCGGCGCATCTCGCGGGCTGCGACCGCTGCCGGGCGGCCCGCGCGGCATGGGCGCCGCTGCTTGAGGGCTCGGCGCCTGAGCCGGGCGCGCCCGCCGCGTCCGAGCCGGCGCGTCCGTCTGAGATGCTTCGCCGCCGGCTGCGGCTCTACGTCCGGCGGCGCGCGGCCGTGCTGCGCATCCGCCGCGCCTTGCGCGCGCACCGCCGGACGGCCGCCGCCGTCGCGGCGATCGCCGTGCTGCTGCTGCTGTGCGTGACGGGGCTGTACCGGCGCGAACCGAGCGCCGAGGAGCAGCGCAAGGTCGACGCGGCCGTGCTGGAGCCTGCCGCGGCTTCGTTTCTCGACGACCCGCAGACGGCGGGCTTCGCGGTGCGGCCGGAGCTGGAGCAGCTGGGCAAGGGTTATATCTGGTTCAACGACGCGTCGGGCGAAGTCTACGTCATGCTCGAAGGGCTCCTGCCGAGCGCCGGGCATGACGTGCAGGTCTGGGCCGTGAACGAGGCGGGACGCATCAATCTGGGACTGCTGCATCACGACCGCCCGAGCCGCGCGCATCTGTTCGTCAAGCAGGCGCTGCTGCCGAAGGCGCACCATATCGCGCTGACCGTCGAGCCGGCGGGCGGCAGCCGCATGCCGACGGAACCCGACGTGCTTGTGTTCCGCCTGCAGTGAGGTTGATCCCCGGGCGTTTCGTGGTAAACTAAGGGAAACCCGCAAGCAGGAGGAGCGCCATGAAACGCATCGCAATCGTACTGACGGCGCTGTTGACCGTATTCGCCGCGGGCTGTTCCCTGACCGCTTCGCCTTCGGCGACGGCTCCGGCCGCGGAGGACGGAATCCAAGCGGAATGGGCGTTTACGCAGGCCGGCCAGAAGCCGGAGGCACTGCTGATCGGCGTCATCGACGGCGCCGAGCGGACGCTCGACATCGCCATTTACAGCTTGACGAAGCCGGATATCGTCGACGCGATCAAGCGCGCGAAGACCCGCGGCGTCGCGGTGCGCCTGATCACCGACCGGATTCAGGCCGAGGGCAAGAGCCAGAAGGAGGCGCTGAAGCTGCTCGGCAGCGCGGGCATCCCGATGAAGCTGAACACGCACAGCGGGCTCATGCATCTGAAGATGACGGTCGCGGACGGCAAAACGGCGACGACAGGCTCGTTCAATTATTCGAAAGCCGCTAGCACGGATAACGACGAGGTGCTGATGGTGCTGCGCGACGAAGAAGTCGCGGCATCGTTCGAACGCCAATTCGAGTCGATGTGGACGGATACGTCGGGGTTCGCGCCGATCGCACCGAGCATCGCAAGCGGCACCGCCGATTCGCCGCCGGCAGACGAACCCGCCGGCGCGGCGGCGCCGGATTCCGGCGGCGCGGCCGTCTTCCGCAGCTGCGCGGAAGCGAAGGCCGCGGGGAAGGCTCCGCTTCACCGGGGCGTCCCCGGCTACAGCGCCAAAATGGACGGCGACGGGGACGGCGTCGCCTGCGAGAAGTGACGGCCGCGCCCAGGTCAAGCAAGACGTGCGGCCCGGGCGACCCGCTGCTGCCAGGTAACGGGCGGTACCGGTATACGCGTCATGACGAAAACCCGCTTAGGCGGGTTTTTTGTCGCAATGACTAGTTTCGCCGTTTCGCGCGGCATTATGAGAGGAAACGCGGCCGGTTCGGCGCAAGAGGGTGAAGAGATCACCTACATGAGAGGAAACGCGGGCCGCTTCGGCGCAAGAAGGTGAAGAGATCACCTTCATGAGAGAACATGCGGGTCGAATCGGCGCAAGAGGATGACGAGGCCGCCTGCATGGTGTCCGTGCCGGCAGCCCGGCCGGCGCGTAAAAAAGCCTCCAATCCAGCCGAAGGATTGGAGGCTTTTGCTGCCGCTTTTTTGCCGCCGCTAGCCGCGCCGAACGGCGGCAGTGGCTAATACACGCCGTATGTCACTTTGCGCACCAGCTGCTCGATGCGCTCCTGCATGCCGGAGTCGTCGACTTGCTCGTAGACGCCCGGCTTGAACAGCTGCCGCTTCTTGATCGCGTAATAATCGCTCATGGCGCCGCGGAGCGTCAGGTTATGGCGCATCAGATAATGGGGATCGAGCAAATGCCGGAACATCAGCTCATCCTGCAGGATAAGCAGCGTCGCGTTGGCTTCGTGCACGTACCCTTCCGCCATGCCCCGCTCGTAAAACTGCCGAAGCCGGTCGTTCCGTTCGCTCACGGCGACGTCGATGGCGGCCATCAGCTGCGGATAAACCTCGCGCAGGTCGCCGAAGAACGCCTCCGTGCCGTAGTTGGCGATCAGCAGCGTCTGGGCGAACGACGACTTGAAGCCTTTGACGTACGCGTCCAAGCTGCCGGTCTCGAATTGATCTTCGGAGCCGACGACGAACCCGATGAACAGCCGAACCAATTGATCTATGATTTCATCGCGGGACGGAAAATATTTGTACAACGTGGCTTTGGACAGATCCATCGTCCTCGCGATGTCGTCCATGCGAAGGCTCTGGAAGCCGTTCGATTTCACGGGATGGAGCAGCTTGGCCACGTACTTGCTCCTGATCGTTTCGTCCGTATACCGGCAGTTTTGCGTGTCGTTGGTCGTTTCCATAAGCGCTCACACTCACTTTCCTTACGTGTAAGTATACACAATCCGGCCGCTGAAATAAACTAACTATCCTAACTAAACTAAAATCGATTAAATGAGTTTACTTTATCTAGGCGTTGGTGTATGATCAATCTACAAAATGGCGCAGCATCTACAGAGCCATTACCATGTAGCGAGGGAGAGAACCATACGTTATGAGCAATCCATCCGCGGCTAGCGTCCGTTTCTGGCCGATTATGATCGCGATTTTTTTCGGCGCGTTCCTCAGCATCCTCGGCATCAGCACGATCAACGTCGCGCTGACCATCTTCATGAGCGATTTCCATGCGAGCCTGAGCACCGTCCAATGGACGCTCACCGGCTTCATGCTGTCGCTCGGCACGATCGCCCCGCTGACGGGCTATCTCGGCAATAAGTTCGGCTTTAAAAACGTCTATTTGTACGCGATGGTCGGCTTCGTCGCTTTCTCGCTGCTGTGCGGGTTCGCGTGGAACATCGAATCGCTGATCGTGTTCCGCATCCTGCAGGGCATCTTCACGGGACTGATCCTGCCGGCGACGATGACGATCATCTTCCAAGTGATCCCGCGCGAGCGGCAGCCGTTCGCGGTCAGCATTTGGGGCTTGTCGGCCATGCTGGCGCCTGCCTTCGGCCCGACGATCAGCGGCTGGCTCATCGAGCAGTTCAGCTGGCATTGGCTGTTCTTCATCAACGTGCCGATCGGCATCCTGGCCATCGTGTTCATCGGCATCATGATCCCGAGCTACCGGATCGGCTCGCCGTCCAAGCTCGACATCCCCGGCTTGCTCACCGTCGTGATCAGCAGCGCGTCCCTGCTCGTGGCTCTCAGCGAAGGGCGGGAATGGGGCTGGGGCTCCGGCAAGACGATCGGGTTGTTCGCGGCCGGCGTCGTATTCCTGATCGCGTTCATCGCGCTGGAGCTGCGGTCGAAGAATCCGCTGCTGAACCTGCGCGTGTTCGGCAACTACCGCTTCTCGATCACGCTCGTGGCGAATACGATCATCACGATCAGCCTCTACTCCGGCACGCTGCTCGTGCCGCTCTTCCTGCAGAACGTGCAGCAGACGTCAGCGATGGACACCGGCCTCATCCTGCTGCCGTCCTCGCTGATCATGGCGCTCGCGATGCCGATCGCCGGCAAAATCTATCCGCGCGTCGGCGCGAAATGGATGACGTTCGCGGGCCTCGTGCTCATCATCTTCGGCAGCTACGAGATGACGCAGCTCCACACCGGCAGCTCGCATACCTATATTATTCTGTGGATGGCCGTCCGCAATCTCGGCGTGTCGTTCGCGGCCGCCGCGACGAGCACGGCCGGCATGGAAGAGATCGGGCCAGCGATGGTCGGCCACGCGTCCTCCGTCACGAACTGGGTGCGCAACGTCGGCGGATCGTTCGCGATCGCGCTGTTCACCTCGCTGCTTGCGTCGCATGCGCTGACGCATGCGACCGAATTGACGCAGAGCGGCGGAGGGACCGCGCAAACGATCCCGCTGCTGTCCTTCACGATGAGCGTCAACGATGTCTTCCTTATCGCGACCTTCATCGCGGTGGCGGCCATTCCGTTCACGCTGATGATTCGCAAGAAGCTGCTGGCCGCGAGAACCGAGTCCGCGGCTGCCTGATACCGGCATGTAAGCCAAAGAGCGCCTCTTTTCGGGCAAGGGAATCCCCTTGTCCGGATGAGGCGCTCTTTTCGCGTATCGTCCGGGGCGGCTTCGGCAGATCGCTTCCGCCGCCGCGCCCGCTCACGTGTGATCCTGCTGCTTGTACGTGCGCGGGTTCACGCCGAACCGTTTGCGGAATTGGCTGAGAAAGTGGTTGTAATTCTGGAACCCGACCTCGGCCGCAACCTCCGCCGCCTGGCGCCCGGAATGCTCGAGCAGCACCGCCGCCTGGCGGATCCGCATGTCGTTCAGCGAATCGATGATCGACGCGCCGGTCGAGGCTTTGTACAGATGCGCCAGCCGGGACGCCGACAAGCCGACCTCCCGGGCGAGATCCTCGATCCGCACTGCCTCGCGCATGCGGGAGACGAGCAGATGCTGCACTTCCTCGATCCGGGGGTCGAACGGCTTCGAGAACCGCCGGGCGAGGAGCAGGATCACCTCGCGGATCGCGTTCTCGGACAGCTCGCCCCAATACGCGCCGCGTTCGATGGCGTCCGCCAAGATCCGGTCGAACGCCGAGCGGACGCGCCGGCGCGCGGATTCGTTGTCCATCGCGTGCACGATGAGCTTGTCGCCGGGAAGCAGGCTCGTCTCCGTAATGCGCGGGGTAAAATGCGCCCACATGAAGTTCCAGCGGCCGCCCTTGCGCGTGCCGTACTGGTGGGGCACGCCGGGCTGCATCAGCGTGACGTCCCCGGCCTGGCAGAATCGTTCGATTCCGTCGATCTCGAAGCAGCCGCTTCCGTCAAGGGTGTACGTCATCAGCCAATCGCCCATGCCTTCCGGCCGCCGGATGACGTACGAGTCGGGATGGTTGAAATGTCCGGCGATGACGGCGTATTCGCCTTGCTCCTTGATGATGGACGGCGGCTGCGTCCGTTTGGCGTCCATGCTTCTTCCCCTTTCGCCTTCAGGCAGGATAATTTTCATTATAGCAGGATCGATGGGGTTTTTAGCATGATCGTTACTTCAGCTTCGCCGCCGGCGGGACTACAATGAAGGCAAGGGAAGCGCAATCACTTCGAGATCTGTCATGGAGGGATGGGGCAATGGCCGACACACTGCGAGCGCTGACGGAAGAGCAGAAGCGCCGCTTCGACACGGAAGGTTATTTGATCGTCAAAGGGCTGTTCACGCCGGACGATCTGGCGGAAATCACGGAGACGTTCGATAAAATGAGCCGCGAGACGATTCCCGGCTATTTCGAGCCGGACTTGACAGGCGATGCCGGCGATCCGCTCAAGCGTTACCCGCGCGTCATGCATCCGCATCGCTATAACGTGACGGCGAAAAAATTCATGCTGCATCCGCCGGTCATGGCGGTGCTCGCCGATCTGTACGGCGAAGAAGCCTACGCGGCGCAAAGCATGTTCTATTACAAGCCGCCCGGCTCGAGAGGACAGGCGCTCCACCAGGACAATTTCTACCTGAAGGTGGAGCCGGGCAACTGCATCGCGGCGTGGACGTCGGTCGATCCGGCGAACGAGGAGAACGGCGGGCTGCTCGTCGTGCCGAAGACGCAGGCACACGAAATCGCCTGCCCGGAGGAAGCGGATACGCGGGAATCGTTCACGAGCCATTACGTCAAGCCGCCGAAGGACGGTGTCGTCGTGCCGGTCATCATGGACAAGGGGGACGTGCTCTTCTTCAACGGCAACCTCATTCACGGCTCGTACCGCAACAAGACGAAGGACCAGTTCCGCCGCGCGTTCATCTGTCATTACGCCAACGCGTCCGCGACGACGATCAACGTCCACTACAATCCGCTGTACAAGGCCGACGGCACGGAGCTCGTGCTGAGGGGCAATCCCGACGGCGGTCCGTGCGGCGTGGAGGTCGGCGAGTTCACGTATCACTAATGCGGGTTTTTCGGCTGCGTCCGAAGATAAGCATACTTTATCGGTGAAGATGTGAAGCGCTTCCGCCGCGATCGCGCGATAATGAAGCCATACTGCTGCGGCATCGCCGTAGCGTCGCGGGCAACCGCAATCTTAGGGAGGCGGAAGAGATGTCAAACACGTTAGGCGGCAGGTTGACGCAGGCGGACGTGGACCAGTACGGTGCGCAGGGCTATGTCCTGTACCGGAATCAGCTGTTCGACGCCGCGAAGCAGGCGGAGCTATCCGCGATATTCGAAGAGCAGTGGGAGATGGTCGGGCGCCGGCTCAACAGCGAGCTGGACACGCCGCATTTCCGCGACGAACGGCTGCTGAAGTTTCTGCTGGCCGACGAAGTGCTCGATCTCGTCGAACCGATTCTGGGGCCGAACATCGGGCTGTGGTCCAGCCATTTCATCTGCAAGGAGCCGCTGATCGGCAAGCAGACGCCGTGGCACGAGGATTCCGCATATTGGAAGGGCCGCCTCGACCGCTTCGACAAAATCGCCACCGTCTGGCTCGCCATCGACCGCAGCACGAAGGAGAACGGCTGCATGCGCGTCATTCCGGGCACGCACAAGAACGGCTTCTCCGATTACGAGGCGGTCAGCGAAGACGAGAATATATTCGCCTCGCAGATCAAAAATATCGACGAATCGCGGGCGGTCTATTTCGAATTGGAGCCCGGCCAGTGCTCCATTCACGATTCCCGGATCATCCACGGCGCGACGCCGAACAAGAGCCCGTTCCGCCGCTGCGGCTATACGATGCGGTATTTCTCCACGGAGGCGAAGGTCATTCCCGAGAAGAACCCGGGCTTCAAAATATGGCTGGCGCGCGGCAGAGACGTCGCCGGCAATCCGTTCGTCAACGTCTGAAGCGAAGCGGCGAATGCGGAAGGAGGCGCAGGCCATGCAGGCAAGCGGCGGACCCGAAAGGCTGATGAACGAGAGCTACATGACGCTGTCCGCGCCCGTCCGGCTGTTCCGGCATCACGTCGACGGCCGCATCGGCACGCATTGGCATGAATTTTTCGAAATGGGCTTCGTGGTCGCGGGCAGCGGCACGCATGTCCTGAACGGCGTCCCTTCGCGCCTCGCGCGCGGCTCGGCGTTTCTGCTGACCCCCGCCGACTTCCACAGCCTGGAGCCGGATCCCGGCGGAACGCTGCAGCTCTACGATCTCATCTTCACCGACCGGATCATCCGGGACTCGCTGCTGGCGCTGCTGTTCGAGCAGGGCGGCGGCCATGCCGCGGATTACGGCCCGGAGGAGACGGAGGCGGCGGAACGGGAGTTCGCGCTAATCGGGGAGGAGTCCGCCGAGCGCAGGCCGGGCGGCGAGCTGCTCGTGCAGGGGAGCGTCGAGCGGCTGCTCATCGGGCTGTCCCGGCGCAGCCGGCCGCGGGAAGCCGGCGGGCCTATGGACGGCGACGGGCCGATGGCGCCGTCCGTCCGCAAGGCGCTCATCCATATCCAGCATCATTTCCGCGACCCGCTTCCGCTCGAGGAGGCCGCCGCCAGCTGCGGTCTGTCTCCGAACTATTTCAGCGAATGCTTTCGCAAGGCGGCCGGCGTCACCTTCCAGACATACGTCCAGGAATTGCGGCTGCAGTTCGCCAAGTCGCTGCTCATGACGACGCGGCTGCCCGTGACGGAGATCTGCTTCGCCTCCGGCTCCGGCACGCTGCCGCATTTCGAACGCGCGTTCAAGAAGCGGTTCGGCTCGACGCCCCGGGCTTGCCGCGCGGAGACGCGATGACCGAAGCGGGCGCGCGGACACGAATATTCTTCCGGCTGCCGGCCGGCTGCATCATGCGCAGCCGGCTTTTTTGCGCGCGCGTCGCATTTCCGTCCCCGAGTCGCTATACTAATAGGATAGGCTTCCTGCGCTAGACGGAATCGATAGTTTCAAGTGAAAACGAAGTGAACGTGACGAACCGAGCAAGCGAATGGGAAAGGTTGTGAAGCGGGCGATGCGCAATTTGCCACCAAGGGTCAGAATGTTGCTTATGCTGCTGCTGTTCGCGGGATTGCAGGTCTATGCGGGCTGGCACGCGGCGTTGTTTATCGGGGAGGTGACGGGTGCGTCCGGGCTTGCGTATGGGTTGACGTTCTGGCCCGTGTATCTCGTCCTCGCGTTCGGCTATCTGCTCGCCCGGCTGCTGCGCCGCCGGCTTCCGGCCTTCGCCGCGCTCGGCTTGAAGTGGGCCGGCTCGTACTGGATCGCGGTCTTCCAATACGCCGTCCTGCTGCTGCCGGCCGCGGATCTGGCCGCCTGGGCGCTGCGCGCGCTCGGCGTCTCGAACGCGCATGCGATCCTCTATACCGGAAGCGCGGTGACGCTGCTGCTGCTCGGCATACTGCTGCTCGGCTCGCGGAACGCGTGGTCGCCGGTCGTGAAGGAATACGCGGTCACGGTTCCCAAACCGGGCGGCGCTTTACAAGAGCTGCGCATTGCGGCGGCATCCGATCTCCATCTCGGCACGACGGTGGGGCGCCGCCACTTGGAGCGGCTCGTCCGGCGCGTCAACGGGCTGCGGCCCGACGTGATGCTGCTCGTCGGCGACGTGCTCGACGACGACGTCGAGCCGTTCCTGCGGCGCGACGACGGGAGCCGGCTGGCGCGGATCCGGTCGACGTACGGCACGTACGCGGTGCTTGGCAACCACGAATATCACGGCGGCGGCATCGACGCGTACGTCGAAGCGATGCGCGGGCTCGGCATCCCCGTGCTGCGCGACGAGACCTTCGCGATCGCCGGCAGCGTCCATTTGATCGGCCGCAAGGACAAGACCGACCGCGGGCGGGCATCCGTCGCGGAGCTGACGGCCCCCCTCCGCGACGGCAAGCCGCGGATCCTGATGGACCACCAGCCGGCGGCGATCCGGGAAATCGCCGGCGCGGGCATCGACGTGTCGTTCCACGGCCACACGCATCGCGGCCAGATGGCGCCGAACCATTGGTTCACGCGGCGGATCTTCGAGCTGGACTGGGGGTATAGGGCGTTCGGCTCGCTGCACGCGTTCGTGTCCTGCGGCTTCGGCACGTGGGGACCGCCGATCCGGATCGGCAGCCGGAGCGAGATTCTGTGCGTCACCGTCCGGTTCGATTCCCAATCGTGACAACAACTGCGTCTTGGTCACGGCCGGGAACCGTCGTATAATCGAAGCAGGCGAGATTCGCGCGGCGACGCGATTCTCATCGCTTCGCTGCGTGCTCGCGAAACGATTCGATAGATTCAGATTAGATAGATTCTATAGAATTCGAGAAAAGAGATGCGCCGGATGCAAGTTCTTCATGCTTCACCAGATGCCGCGCGCATCAATAGTTCCGGTACACCAAGCATCAAGCGCGGACGGAGAGGAGCTGAGCGCAGATGGAACTCGAACTGAATACGCCGCTCGCGCCGCTGCCGCTTCCGCCGCGGCGGAAGCCGGCCTTCAAGCGGATCTGGGCTTGGCTGCTGCGCCGCGGCCGGGCGACGCTCCGCTTCGATACGGCGATCTGGCGCGCGGCCATCGCCGGCATATGGCTTGTTCTTAGCGCGGTGCTCGTCGTGACGGCGCTCGGCATGCCGACGGGCATCGGGGTCCTCTTCGACGCCGCGGCTGCGGTGCTGCTCGGCACCGTCGGCATGGCGGCCGCGGGCTTGGCGCTCGCGTACCTGCTGTCGCTCGCATACGCGCCGGTTCCGCGGCTGACGGCGGGGGCGCTCGCCTTTGCCGTGTTCGCCCTCTGGTTCATCGCGGATAAGGCGAACCTCGGCGACTGGATGTCGATCGTGCTGGCCGGCATCGTCGCGGGCATCGGGTTCGCCGGCGGCCTGTTCATCGGAGCGCTGGCCAGCGAGCGGGTGCCGATGGCGCTCAAGGCGGCGCTGATCGTCGCGGTCACGCTGTCGGGCCTGACCTTCGAGAGCTGGCCCGTCAACGTATACGGCGACGTGCCGGCGGACGCGCAGCTGATCGAGGGCGAGCCGGACATCGCGCGGCTGGCGGCGGATAATCCGGCCGCGGACGGTACGTACGCCGTGAAGTCGTTCACGTACGGCAGCGGCACCGACGAGAAGCGGAGCGAATTCGGCGCGGACGCCGCGCTCACGTCGGAATCGGTCGACGCGTCGGCGTACATTCACCGCTGGAAGTGGGTGCGCAGCCTGTTCTGGGGCTTCGACGAGACGCAGCTTCCCCTAAACGGACGGGTGTGGATGCCGGAGGGCGACGGACCGTTCCCGCTCGTGCTTATCGTGCACGGCAATCACTTGATGGAGCAGTTCTCGGACGACGGCTACGCGTACTTGGGCGAGATGCTGGCCAGCCGCGGCTTCGTCGCGGTATCGGTCGACGAGAACTTCCTCAATTATTCCTTCTGGGGCAACATCCCCGATAACGACATGAAGGTGCGGGCGTGGATGCTGCTCAAGCACCTGCAGCAGATCGAAGCGTTCGATCGGCAAGCGGACACTCCGTTCTCCGGGAAGGTCGATCTGGCCCGGGTGGCGCTGATCGGCCATTCCCGCGGCGGCCAGGCGGTCGCGATGGCCGCGGACCGCGGCAAGTGGTTCGCGTCGGACAAGACGCTCGCGAGCCTGGACGCCGTCCGTATCCAGGCGGTCGTCGCCATCGCGCCGACCGATACGACGGTTGATAAGAAGAAGGCGCAGCTGAAGGATACGTACTACTTGTCCCTTCAAGGCGCGAGCGACGGCGACGTCGACACGTTCGGCGGCGAGCGCCAATATATCCGGTCGAGCTTCTCGCCGGGCTCGAACCGGTTCAAGGCGACGCTCTATATCGGCGAAGCGAACCACAGCCGCTTCAACACGAGCTGGGGGACGATGGACGACAGCCTGCCGGGCGGCCTGCTGCTGCGGAAGGGCGACATGATGGAAGCGGACGACCAGCGCCAAGTCGCGAAGGTGTACGTCTCGGCCTTCCTCGAGACGGCGCTGCACGACAGCGGCGACTACCGGCGGCTCTTCCAGGATTATCGCGCGGGCGAGGCGTGGCTGCCGCAGGCGACGTATTTGAACCGGTACGAGGACGGCAGCTTCGTGCCGCTCGCGCGCATCGACGAGGATTACAACAAGACGAAGCTGACGAACGGGGCGACGGCGTCGGCGGAGCGCCTCCAGTGGTCCGAGGCCGCGGCGGAGGACCGCGACGGCAACGACAAGGGCACGCGCGGCGCGGTGCTGGAGTGGAAGCAGGGGGACGGCAGCTACTCGCTGCGGCTGCCGGCGTCGTTCGACGCGCTGCATGCCAGCGGCGAGCGGCAGGACTTCGTCTTCAACATGACGAATCTAGAGCGAGACCTGCCCGGCTTCGACGGGGACGGCGCCAAGAACAGCGGCTCGGGCATTCCGCTGCCGCAGATCGAGGTCGAGCTCGAAAGCCGCAACGGCGCGGCCGTCCGCATGCCGCTCTCCGCGTTCAAGGCCGTCACGCCGCTGCCGTACACGCACTTTACCTTGTTCCCATGGATGGAGAAGAACGCCATGAACGGCAAGTACAAGGATCCGACGGAGCCGGTGTTCCAGACGTACAGCCTGCCGCTCGAGCGGTTCCGGGCCGCCAATCCCGCGTTCGAGCCCGAGCATCTGTCCCGGGCGACGTTCTACTTCACGAGCGATCGGGGCAAGGTCATGCTCGACGACATCGGCCTCGCCGATTCGTTGTCGCCTTGACTTGACGGCGCGCTAGACAAGAAGCCGGCGGCGCGGGCAAGTCCGCGCGCGCCAATCCGACAGGAGGCATGCGATCATGCTGCTGGGCATTCCCAAGATCATCCCGCCCGAATTGCTCAAGATCATGATGGAAATGGGCCATGGCGACGAGCTCGTCCTGGCCGACGCGAATTTTCCGGCCGCGAGCCACGCGCGGCGGCTGGTCCGGTGCGACGGGCACGCCATTCCGGAGCTGCTGGACGCGGTGCTGCGGCTCTATCCGCTCGACCAATACGAGGCGAAGCCCGCCGCGCTCATGGAGGTCGTCCCGGGCGACAAGGTCGAGACGCCGATCTGGGACGTCTACGGCCGAATCGTTCGCGAGCGGACCGGGCTGGAGGCGCCGTTCGAGAAGCTGGAGCGATTCGCGTTCTACGAGCGGGCGCGAGGCGCGCATGCTGTCGTCGCCACGGGCGAAGGGGCGCAATACGCGAATTTGATCCTGAAGAAGGGCGTCATCGTTCCATAATCGCGCGCCGGAATCCGGCCGTTCCCGAACCGACTCGGGGACGGCCGGATTTTTTTGCCGAAAATACGTCTGCGCATACGAGCTGGAATCGGGGAACCGTCCTACAAATATCCATAGGAAGGCTTCAAGCCTCCATGTCATGCGCGGCTTGTTCCACCTATACTTGTAGACGACTGACGTAATGGATTGCCGTTCGTACAGCATCGTTTATTCCATAGGGAGGATTTTCCGCCATGCCGATCGCCTTTCACGCCGAGAGCGGCCTGTTCCATTTGCAGACGCCCTCGATGAGCTACATGTTCCAATCGCTCCGGGGCTTCCCGGCCCACGTCTACTGGGGACGCAAGCTGAGCGAAGCCGCCGCGGAGCGGCTGCTGAAGCGCGTCGAACGCGCCTCGTTCAGCCCGAATCCCGTGCCGGAGGACCGTTCCATTTCGCTCGATACGCTGCCGCAGGAATACCCGGGCTACGGCTCGAGCGACTTCCGCAACCCGGCCTACGCCGTCCAGCTGCCGAACGGCACGACCGTGACGGAGCTGCTGTACGTCTCGCACGAGATCAAGGCCGGCAAGCCGGCGCTCGAAGGGCTGCCCGCCGTGTATGACGAGCGGGCCGACGAAGCGGAGACGCTGATCGTCCGCCTGGAGGACCGGCTGTCCGGCTTGAAGGCGGAGCTGTCCTATACCGTCTTCGAAGCGTTCGACGCGGTCATCCGTTCCGCGCGCATCGCGAACGCCGGCGCCGAGGCCGTGCAGCTGACGCGCGCGCTGAGCTTCAGCGTCGACCTGCCGCACGACCGCTTCGAGCTGCTGCAGCTGTCCGGCTCCTGGGCGCGCGAACGCTACGTCCACAAGCGCGCGCTGACGCCGGGCGTCCAAGCGATCGAGAGCCGCCGCGGCTCCAGCAGCCATAACAATAATCCGTTCTTCGCGCTGCTCGCCGAAGGGGCGACCGAAGACCACGGCGACGTCTACGGCTTCAGCCTCGTCTACAGCGGCAGCTTCGCGGGCGGCGTCGAGGTGGATCAATTCCATACGGCGCGCGCGTACATGGGCATCAACCCGTTCGATTTCTCGTGGCGCCTGGAAGCGGGCGAATCGTTCCAGACGCCGGAGGCGGTGCTGGTCTTCTCGCACGAGGGACTCGGGACCATGTCCCGGACCTACCACGAGCTGTACCGGACGCGGCTGTGCCGCGGCGCGTTCCGCGAAGCGGTCCGTCCGATTCTGGTCAATAACTGGGAAGCGACCTACTTCGAATTCAACGCCGACAAAATCGAAGCGATCGCCAAGGCGGGGAGCGAGCTCGGCATCGAGCTGTTCGTGCTCGACGACGGCTGGTTCGGGCACCGCGACAGCGACAACAGCTCGCTCGGCGATTGGGTCGTCGACCAGAAGAAGCTGCCGAACGGGCTTGAGGACCTGGCGGAGCGGGTACGCAGCCACGGCCTGGAATTCGGCCTGTGGTTCGAGCCCGAGATGGTCTCGCCGGACAGCGACCTGTACCGCGCGCATCCGGACTGGGTCCTGCACGTGCCGGGACGCCGCCGGTCCGAAGGCCGCCAGCAGCTCATTCTCGACCTCTCCCGCGCGGACGTGCAGGATTATATCGTCGAAGCGGTGAGCGGCATTCTGCGCAGCGCGCCGATCACCTATGTCAAGTGGGACATGAACCGCAACATGTCCGAGATCGGCTCGGCGCTGCTGCCGCCGAACCGCCAGCGCGAAACGGCGCACCGGTACATGCTCGGTTTGTACGCCGTGCTCGAGCGCATCACGTCGGCGTTCCCGAACGTTCTGTTCGAGAGCTGCTCCGGCGGAGGCGGACGGTTCGATCCCGGCATGCTGTACTACATGCCGCAGACGTGGACGAGCGACAACTCCGACGCGATCAGCCGGCTTAAGATCCAGTACGGCACGAGCATCGTCTATCCGGTCAGCGCCATGGGCGCACACGTCTCCGCCGTGCCGAACCATCAGGTCGGCCGCCTGACCCCGCTCAAGACGCGCGGCGATATAGCGATGTCCGGCAACTTCGGCTACGAGCTGGATTTGACGGCGTTCACGGACGAGGAGAAGGAAGAAGTGAAGCGGCAAGTCGCGCTCGTGAAGGACGTGCGGGGGCTCGTGCAGTACGGCTCCTTCTACCGCCTGCTCAGCCCGTTCGAGGGCAACGAAACGGCATGGATGTTCGTCTCGCCGGACAAGCGCGAGGCGCTGGTCGTGCACGTGACCGTGCTGAACGAAGCGCACGCGCCGCTCGGTCGCCTCAAGCTGAAAGGGCTCGATCCGGAATTCCGCTACGAGTGGATCGGCACGGGCGAGATCGTCGGCGGCGACGAATTGATGTATGCCGGCGTGGCTAAAGAACGGGTTCGCGGCGACTATCACAGCGTCGTGTACCGATTCATCGCGAAGTAAGGGACGGCGCGCGCCCGAACCCCGCGGAATGACTCGCGCGGCAGGGCTGCGGCAGGGACAACCCGCCCCCTCGATGCATATGCTGTAAAGCAGCGTATATTGAAAGGGGAGTGGATAAACGTGCCGCACACGATTGCTTGCAGCGCGTCGGCCGCGCTTGGCGTGGTGCTGGTCTTCTCCTTCGGCATTTGGCCGGAATCCCTCACGTTGCTGCTGGTCGCCATGGGAATCGACTACGTGACGGGCATTACCGCCGCCTTGAAGGAGAGAAGCCTGAACAGTTCGGTGGGCTCTTGGGGGTTGGCGCGCAAAGGCCTCATGCTGCTTGTCATCATGCTGGCGCATCGCGTCGACATCCTGATGGAGCTGGATAATATCGCAATGGGCGGAGCGATTTATTTCTACTTGGCCAACGAGCTGATCTCCGTGACCGAGAACCTGGGACGGATCGGCGTGCCGATCCCGGACCGGCTACGCCAGTTGATCGAAGTGCTCAAAAATAAAAAATAAGCCCGCGCATACCGCGCAATCGCCTAGGCCATCCTGAATCGGGACGGCCTCTCTTTTTTCGGGGTCAAGCCGCGTTGCGCAATCGGCATCCATCTGATATAATGAGAACAAATGTTCGTGTTAATCATTATATGGAGGGACGGGCCTATGGCGCTGGATATGGAGACGCGGCCGGCGGAGGCGGGCGGGCAGCCGGAGACGGGCGATTCGCGGACGCTGCTAGGCAAGGAGATGGAGCTCGTCAGACGGTACGCGCTGCTCGGCATCGCGTGTGCGATTCTGGAGCACGACATCCGGATCGCCGAGGCGGCGAAGACGAAGCTGCCGCGGCTGTACGAATCGATGATGCGCGGGCTGCAGGACCGCGTGCTGCTCGACCTCGCCGGCATCCGCAGGCAGTTCAAGGCGAGCGGGATCGGCGGCTTCGACGAGAAGCGGACGGAGGAATCGCTGACGGCCACCTACCGGTGCATGGGCTTCCAGCGGTCGTTCTCCATGCCGTGGACATTCGTGAAGGCGGAAGCGGAGCGGCTGCTCAAGGGATATTTGAAGCGGCGGAGCGTGTAGGGCAAGGCGGAAAGGCTGTCAAAAAACGTTCATCGATTTGTCAAAAAAAGAAAAAAGTTTGACGGCCGGATTAGTTTAAGGTTGAGAATAACGGACGATCTTAGGTAATATAAGGAGTAGACATTTGATGAAAAGGGGAGCAAGTGACAATGCATAAGTGGATTATGTTCGTCGTTTTCGCAGCGGCTTGCGTTTTGGGCGTTGTTCTTCTTACGACCCAGCTTCCGGACAAGCCGGTCGACGAAGCGGCTTCGCTGCCGCCGGGCGAATCGCTGCTGAAGGTGGAAGCTTCGCAGGACTTCGTCTTCGACCAAAAGGAATACCACGTCAAAAAGGGCGATAAAGTGAAGCTGGAGCTCATCAACAAAAGCGGCATTCACGGTCTTTCGATCCCGGATCTCGGCATCGAATTGGCAGGCGACAAGCTGTCGCAGGAGGTCACCTTCGATAAAGCGGGCACGTTCGAAATGCACTGCGCGGTCATGTGCGGCGTCGGCCATGCGGATATGAAATCCGTGCTCATCGTCGAATAAGCAAACAAAAGGAGCCCGAAGCGGCTCCTTTTTTATCATCCGGGCATGCGGCGCGGCGCCCGCTCAGTCGTACGAGCGCCGGCGGCTGCGTCCTCTGGCGATGGCCCAGTCGCAGATATAGCCGAGCAGCGCCCACGAGGCGACCGTCAGAACGTACATCAGATACACGTTGGCATGATGAATGTCGACGACCATGTCCGCGATCCAGGCGGGCACGCTGAACATGAAGAAGACCATATTATGCGGATCGTACCCCGTCGAATTGTACAAGCATAACGCGACGCCGATGAGCGTGGCCGCGATCGTAACCGGATAACGCATGAGCTGCCTCTCCTTTGCTGGAAGATTGCCGAGTTCCGGCACCTTGCGTTATTATGTGACAAAAGGGTGCAGCGCATCCCCACCACAATTTATGAAGGAGCGAACTGATGATTACGCATATCGTACTGTTCAAACTGAAGGACGGCAGCCCGGAGAACGTAGCGCGGACGGTCCAAGTGCTGAAGAACATGGAAGGCAAGATCGACGAGCTTCGTTCCATCGAAGTCGGCACTGACGTGCTGCATTCCGAGCGTTCGTACCATATCGCGCTCGTGACGACGTTCGACTCGATGGAAGCGATGAGCGCCTACCAGGTGCACCCGGAGCATCAAAAGGTCATCGCGCATATGGCCGAAGTCCGCGAAGCTTCCGCAAGCGTGGATTACGAAACGTAAGGACGGGGCATAGCGAATGGGTGACGTATTCGAAATGATGACTTACCTGATCGTCGTCATCGTCAGTCTCATCGTGATGACGATCTGGCTCAAGCGCAAGGCGCGCAAAAACAAACGGTCTTAACCGGAATTCGAGGTACAAGCAACTATGTATTATGTGAATCGCGAACAAATCGCGGTGCGTCTCGCGGCGCTGCCCGAGGTGGGCGAGGCGCTCCGCGCGCTCCGCTCGGAGTGGAACGGCAGCCTCCTTCAAGGCTTGGCGCAGGAGCGCGCGCTGTACTTGGCAATCGAAATCGTCACCGACGTCGGGAGCTATCTGATCGACGGCTTCATCATGCGCGACGCCAGCAGCTACGAGGATATCGTGACGATCATCGCGGGCGAAGGCGTGTTCCCGGAAGCGCTGACCGCGCCGCTGCTTCAGCTCGTGCAGCTGCGCCGGCCGCTCGCGCAGGACTATTTCAACTGGAAGCGGTCGGAGCTTCACCCGTTCGCGGCGGAGCTGCCGGACACGCTCGCGGCGTTCAAGGAAGCCGTGGAAGCCTACCTGCTTAAGGAGCTGGGCGCGTGACCCGGACCCGGCGGGCGTCGATTTACGAATCGGCCGAAATGGGGTACAATGACCTCAAAACGCAGCAGCCTGCATAGGCCGAAGGTGGTGGATGGAATGGGAATGGAACCGGGCGGAATGCCGTTCATGCGCAAGGAGCAGGCGGTCCGGCAGGAAGGCTCGACGCGGCAGACCGTGCTTACGCTGCTGAAGACGAATGGCCAGATGAACGCCGGCGAGCTGGCGAGACAGCTGCAGATCACGGAAATGGCTGTGCGCCGTCATCTCGGCACGCTGGAGCGGGACGGCTTGATCGCGCCGACCGTCGTTCGCCAGGCCATGGGCCGGCCGACGCATATGTTCAGTCTGACGGAGCAAGCCGAGCTGCTGTTTCCCAAAAACTATCACGTCCTGGCGATGGATCTGCTGGAGGAGCTGGAGGACGACCCCGAGACGGCCGCGATCATCGACCGGCTGTTCGAAGGCCGCAAGCGCAAGCTGCTGGACCGCTACGCCTACCGGATGGAAGGCAAGTCGCTGGAAGAGAAGGTGTCGGAGCTGGCCGCGATTCAGAACGACGGCGGCTATATGGTGCAGGTGGAGGAAGACGGCGAAGGGCTGGTGCTTCACGAATACAACTGTCCGATCGCGCAGGTGGCGAACCGGTATCAGCAGGCTTGCCAATGCGAGCTGGCGCTGTTCCGGCAGCTGCTCGGCACGGACGTGGAACGGACGGAATGCTTGGCGAAGGGCGGCGGCAAATGCAGCTACCGCATCGCCGGCGCCTGAATCGAATCGGATCGAACGACGCGGGAGCGAGCTCCGGCGTCTTTTTTTATTGTCGAAAGAAGTGTCAAGCCAAGCCCATGCTGTGTATATAAGTAATACGTAATGGGCTCGCGCCCACTCGTACAGAGAGTTGGAATGGAGGTGGTCCGTAAATGGCCATTTGGTTTGAAGGCGTTGCGGCAGTCGCATTCGTCGTCCTGGTCATCGGCATCCTGCTGTGGCTGCGGTCGCTGGATAAGCGAATCGGTAGAATGATGCAGCTGGCCGAATCGTTGGAACGCCGCGCCGAGGTCGCCGTCGCGCAGGTCAGCGATCTGCTCGACCCGTTAACGGAGACGGTGCGGACGGTCCAAAAATCGGTGGACGGCATAACGAAACTGACGGAAGCGACGAAGCGCATCGGAGAATCGGCGAACCAGCTTTCCTTCACCATCAACTGGATTTCCAGCGAGCTGAACGAAGCGGTCGACCGCTACGCGAGCAAATCCGGCGACAAAGTGAAGCGCGGAATCGCGGACGCGATGAATTGGGCAGAAGTCGGATACGCGGTGTACCATTTCTGGAAAGATAAACGGAAAGAGGACGCCGCTGCCGAAAGGGTGCATGCCCAGACCGTGAAAGAGGGCACGATATGAGGTAATAAGCGACTGCGAACGCGGCAAGCCGAACCGGCGGGCCGTGCAGTCAACGATCACGCCGGAGGCATACGGACCGTTCGTCCGGGCTGCGGCGAACTAAAAAGGAGTGTTCATCATGGCGAAAAAAGCATTTATGTATGGCGCGATCGCAGGCGGCGTAGTCGGTTCCGTGGCGGCGTTGCTGCTGGCGCCGAAATCGGGCCGGGAACTTCGGAGAGACATCGCCGACAAGACGCAAACCGTCACCGAGCAAACGGCACGCATCGCCGGCCAAGTCGGCGACAAGACGGTACAAGTAGCGAAGCAGGTCAGCTCGACGGCGAGCACCGCCGCGGTCAAGGTAAGGGATACGGCGGCTTCTGTCGTGGATAACGTGCGGGGCTGGCGCGGCGACGCGAAGGAGACGCTCGAAGATACGGGCGAGCAGGTCATGGACGTCGCGGAAGACGTGACGGACAAAGGCCAGGAGCTCATCGCCGAGCACCGCGAAGAGCTGCACACGGTCAACAACTAACGGCCGGCGGCCCGGCGAAGGCTGGAAGGGCCGTCGAGAGGGCGGCGCGGATAGGAACGCATGACGTCATGGACGGATAACAGGCTTTGCTCCCGGCAGCGATACCGGAAGCAAAGCCTGTTTGACGTATCGGCCGCTAGCCGCCTCGGGCTTGCGCCCGGTATTCGGAAGGCGAGCAGCCGAACGTCTTGCGGAACTGCTTGGAGAAATAGAGCGCGTCGGGATAGCCGACGGATGAAGCCACCTGGTCGATCGACAGGTGGCTTTGCTCGTTCAGCAGCTCCTTGGCCCGCTCCATCCGCACCTTCAGCAGGAATTGCATCGGCGAGACGCCGGTCACCTGCTTGAACATTTTGGAGAGATGCGTGCGGTGATAGCCGAGGCTGCGCGAGAGCTCCTCGATCGAGATCGGCTGCGCGTACTGATAGGACAGCCAGCGGACCGCGCGCTTGATCTGGCGTTCGATGTCCGGCAGGATGGCAAGCGAATTGAAGACGAGCTTGCCCTCGTTCCGCAGCCCGAGCTCCTTAAGCAGCACGCGCAGGTAGCCGCCTGCCTCCAGGTCGGCCAGCTCGGGGAACGGCGTTTGCTCGAGCGTCCCGCGGATTTTGCGGTACAGCGAGCTCAGCGGACGGAGGTCGCGCGCGCGGACGATCGGGTTCGCCGGCGAGAAGCCGAGACCGAGCAGCAGATGCTCAGCGGCATGGCCCTTGAACGCCACCCACGCGTAGTGCCACGGGTCGCGCTCGTCGGCGAAGTAGGTGAACAGCTCGTCCGGGAAGATGATGAACGTATCCCCGCGCGCGCACGCATAGCGGCGGCCGTCGATCTCGAAATTGCCCCGGCCGCCCAACACCGTATGGATGAGGTAGTAATTATGGACGGCCGGCCCGATGCCGTGTCCGGGATTGGGCTTGCCTTCGCCGCTGAACATGACGGACAGCTCGCCTTGGGCCGGCTGCGTATTGTTCGTGACGGTGAACGCGGAATGGTCGGGATTGCGCGACGACGCGGCGCGCGCGCCGGCTGCGGACGGTTTCATGAGAGCGCCTTCCTTTCGGGTGGACTGCTCTCCTTAGTGTACGAGATGAAACTACAAATGTACATATAAATCATGCTTTAATTCCTACTCAAGCCGTGGTTTCTTGCTCTATAGTAGGGATTGGCAGAAGACATTAATCCGCTTACAAAGCGGACTTATCCGAGGAGGATTTCATATGCCGAAAATTACTTTCATTGGTGCGGGCAGCACCGTGTTCGCCAAGAACGTCCTGGGCGACTGCCTCGTCACGGAATCGCTGCAAGGCTTCGAGATCGCGCTGTTCGACATCAATCCGGAGCGCCTCTCCGAATCCGAGACGATGCTGAACCACATCAAGAACACGTTCGGCAGCACGTCCGTCATCAAGGCGTATTCCGACCGCAAGGAAGCGCTCCGCGGCGCGAAGTACGTCGTTAACGCGATCCAGGTCGGCGGCTACGATCCGTGCACGATCACGGACTTCGAAGTGCCGAAGAAATACGGCCTGCGCCAAACGATCGCGGATACGGTCGGCATCGGCGGCATCTTCCGCAACCTGCGCACAATTCCGGTCATGCTCGATTTCGCCCGCGACATGCAGGAGGTGTGTCCGGACGCGCTGTTCCTGAACTACACGAACCCGATGGCCGTGCTGACGAACGTCATGAACACGTACGGCGGGATCAAGACCGTCGGTCTCTGCCACAGCGTGCAGGTGTGCGTGCGGGATCTGTTCAAGAATCTCGGCATGGACGACACGGGCGTCAAGTCCAAGATCGCCGGCATCAACCATATGGCCTGGCTGCTCGAAGTCTCGAAGGACGGAGTCGATCTCTATCCGGAGATCAAGCGCCGCGCCCGCGAGAAGCAGCAGGAGAAGCATCATGACATGGTCCGCTTCGAGATGATGCTGAACTTCGGCTACTACATCACGGAATCGTCCGAGCATAACGCCGAATACCACCCGTACTTCATCAAGCGCAACTATCCGGAGCTGATCGACCGGTTCAACATTCCGCTGGACGAGTATCCGCGCCGCTGCATCGAGCAGATCGGAAATTGGAAGAAGCTGAAGGAAGAGCTCGTGAATAACCCGACGCTCCACCACAAGCGCACGCACGAGTACGCGTCGTACATCTTCGAGGCGATCGAAACGAACGTGCCGTTCCGCATCGGCGGCAACGTCATGAACACGGGGCTGATCACGAACCTGCCGCGCGAGGCGTGCGTCGAGGTAACCTGCCTCGTCGACCGCAACGGCGTCACGCCGACGTTCGTCGGGGATCTGCCGCCGCAGTGCGCCGCCCTTAACCGCACGAACATCAACACGCAGCTGCTGACGATCGAAGCGGCCATCACCGGCAAGCGCGAGCATATCTACCATGCCGCGATGCTGGATCCGCACACGAGCGCCGAGCTGTCGATGGACGATATCAAGGCAATGTGCGATGACCTGATCGAAGCACACGGCGACTGGCTGCCCGCTTACAACTAAGCAGTCTCATTCACCTCGCTTGCATGCCTGGCCGCCCGGGCCGACGGAGCCGAACGATACCGCGAAGCTCCCGCCGCCCGGCGGCTTTTTCGCGTGAACCGGGCTTTCCGCGGGACGGAGCCGCGTGTTGAACCTTGTCCCGTTTTACGCTAAGATGTAGGTACCTTTTCGTCAACGTGTTCATATTCTATTGAAGTTCAGTCAAAACGTTCAAGAAAGCGGTGTGTCTGTGCAACAACCGATCGCAATTTTGGATTCTGGCGTAGGCGGCTTGACCGTCGTGAAAGAGATCATGCGCCAGCTTCCCCGGGAGAAAATCATGTATTTCGGCGATACGGCCCGTGCGCCTTACGGTCCTCGGCCGGCCGAAGAAGTGACTCGGTTTACGAGGCAAATCGTGGAATACCTGATTCAATACCGCCCGAAGATGATCGTCATCGCCTGCAATACGGCAACGGCCGTCGCGCTTGAAGATATTCGCTCGCGGGTCGCGATACCCGTCGTCGGCGTCATTCACCCCGGCGCCCGCGCCGCCAACGGACGGACCCAATCCGGCGTCGTCGGCGTCATCGGCACGGAAGGCACCATTCGAAGCGGCGCTTACGAGACGGCGCTGAAGCAGCTGTCGCCGGCGATCCACGTGATCAGCCTGGCTTGTCCGAAATTCGTGCCGCTCGTCGAGCAGGGCAACTTCCGCTCGCCGGAGACGCAGGAAGTCGTGGAGTCGTCGCTTCGGCCGCTTGGGGGACGCAACATCGACACGCTAATCCTCGGCTGCACCCACTATCCGTTCCTGTCGGAGACGATCGGCTCGGTCATGGGCGAGGGCGTGAAGCTGATCAGCTCCGCGAACGAGACGGCGCGGGAGATCAGCACGATCCTGCACGACCGCAACCGGCTGACCCGCGACGGCGAGCTGCCGGTGCATCAGTTCTTTTGCAGCGGCGACCCGCGGATGTTCCGCATGATCGCGCAGCAATGGCTCGGCGAACAGATCGAACTGACGCCGGTAGTCTGGCAGGTTCCAAAAATCGTATAACACGCAGGGCAACCCGCAACCGGGCCGCCGACGTTCATTCGTCGGCGGCCCTTTGGCGTGCCGAGGTATGCACGGTCGCGTGCCGGCATAGCATGTAAGCAGAATGCCATGCCGCGTTACTATTCCCGACCGAGGTGATCCCATGCTGCCTTACGTCGTGCAGCCCGGCGATACGCTGTTGCGCATCGCCCGTACGTTCAACGTGAACCCGGAGTCGCTGCTGGCGGCGAACCCGGGGCTCGAAGCGTCCGCTCCGCCGCTCCCAGGTCTGCTGCTGTCGGTTCCCGCGCAGACGGAGTTTAGTTATCGTGTCCAGCCGGGCGATACGCTGCTCGGCATCGCGGGCAAGTTCGGCTTGACGCTGCAGGCGCTGGTGCAGACGAACCGCCATCAGGAGCTGAAGCGGCTGCTGCCCGGCCTGCTGCTCACGATACCGCGCGCAGACGACGGCCCTAGGATCGTGGACGGCCGCGCCGAATACGGCCAGCGCGAGCTGACCGCGGACGCCGAAGCGCTGCTCAAGGCGTATCCGTTCCTTCAGGTGGAGAAGATCGGGGAGAGCGTCATGGGCAAGCCGCTTATCGCCATCCGGCTCGGCGAAGGGCCGGTCAAGGTGCACGTCAATGCCGGCATGCACGCTAACGAATGGATCACGACGCCGCTCCTGATGACGTTCCTCGAAGACGCTGCGAAGGCGGCGGCGTCCGGGGAGACGCTGTGCGGCGCGGACATGCGCGGGCTGCTGCAGCAGGTGACGCTGTGGGCCGTCCCGCTCGTCAACCCGGACGGCGCGGAGCTCGCGCAGGAGGGCCTGCGGCCGGACCATCCGCACGCGCAGGAGCTGCTGCGGTGGAACCGCGGGTCGCGCCGCTTCCGGAAGTGGAAGGCCAATATCCGCGGCGTCGACCTGAACGACCAGTTCCCGGCGTTCTGGGAGGAAGAGAGTGCCCGCCGGGATACGGACGGCCCGGGTCCGCGGGATTACCCCGGCCCTGCGCCGTTCTCGGAGCCGGAGTCGGCCGCGCTCGCCGCGTTCACGGCGGAGCAGGCGTTCGATCTCGTCTTGGCGCTGCACACGCAGGGCCAGGAGATCTACTGGAACTACCGCGGCTACGAGCCGCCGGAGTCCGAGCGCATCGCCGGCAGCCTTGCCAAGGCAAGCGGCTACAAGCCGGTGAAGCTGTCGGGCAGCGACGCCGGGTACAAGGACTGGTTTATTATGCAATACCGCAAGCCCGGCTACACCGTCGAGGTCGGCTGCGGCGTCAATCCGCTGCCTCTGGACGCGTTCCCGGACTTAAGCGACGAAGTGCGGGCGCTGCTCGTCGCCGCTTTGGAGGAAGCCCGCTCGCTTGTGCTATAATAAGCGCATGAAGGAGGCGGATGCCCGCTTGCGCAAACTATGGTCGCTCCGCCATTGGCGGAACGTGTTCGTCCGAATCTTCCGGCTGCTCGCCGCCAAGGAAGTTCGGCTGATGGACAAGCTGCTGTATCTGGTGCCGGTGCTGCTGTATTGGGTGCTTCCGGACGTCATGCCGTTCATCCCGATCGACGACATCGCCGTGACGATGATCGCCGCGGAGCTGTATACCCGGTACATGGAGCGGAAATACGGCAAGGCGCTGAAGTAGCGGTTGAACAATGGCCAAGCTTTCTATACAATAGAGTAAATAAAGTTTGCAATCCGGTTCGTCAGGCTTGCACACGGATGAAATAAAGCTTGCTGTCGCGCGATTCCAGTCAAGGTCGCATCGATCGCATCGCACGCGAGAATTGGAGAACGCCCGCCGGGAAGGCGGGCTTCATCCATAAAGGAGCTGAAGAAGCAATGAAAGTGAAAATTTCGCGCAACGCTGCCAAAATGCTTCGCGAGGAGATTGACAATCCGGAGAACGAAGGCAAATTCCTCCGCGTGTACGTCACGCATGCCCACGGCGACCACGCTCATTACGGGATGAAGATGGACGACGCGACTGAGAAGGACGAAGTCGTCGAGACGGACAAGGATATCAAGGTCGTGCTCGAGCGGGGCAACGAATGGCTCGACGGCGTGCGCATCGATTACTTCTACGTGCCCGAGGAGGGCTTCATGATTTCGAACCCGGCGAAAGGCAACGGCGGCGACCACTAAACGATTTTCGGCTTGGGGAGAGGAACATGGCGAACGACATCCGCATTTGCGACAAATGCAAACATATCCGCCCGAAGACGATGGTGCCGAAGCTGCAGAAGCTGGCACCGGACGCGGAGATTCAAGTCGCGTGCAAATCGTACTGCGGGCCTTGCTCCCGGTACGCCTTCATCTTCATTAACGGCCGCTACATCACGGCGCCGACGGAAGACGAAGCGATTGAGAAGGCAAGCAAATATATTAAAAAGCGCTAGACGAAAAGACCCTTCGTACCGGAATTCCCGGACGAAGGGTCTTTTCGTCTGCCGTGCGCGCGTGCCCGTCCCGCTTGCAGGCGGATCAGGGCTCGCGGCGCATCGCCGGCACCAGGTCGCGCGTCACGGCGAGATCCGACGCCTGCAGCTCGCGGACCGCATCCCGCGCGCCGGGCGAGCAGCGGGATGCGTCGGGCAGCAGGCGGCCGCTCGCGAAGTCGTAGCAGCGGCTGTGCTCCGGCAGGCCGTCCTCGGGCGGCATGTACAGCACCTTGCCGTCGATGAACGCGCCGCTGCGGAAGACGACTTGCTTGCCCGCGAGCGGCCGCGCGGTGACGAGCGGCGTGCCGAGCATGGCCTTGCCGCCGCTCGGAATGCCGAGCAGATGCAGCGCGGTCGGCGCGACGTCGAGCTGCCCGACGGGCTGGTGGTACATGCCCGCGCGGGCGCCGTCCGGCAAGTGGACGAGGAATGGCACGCCCTTCAGGATACGGAACCGCTCGGCGTCGTTGAGCGAACGGCCGAGGAACGTCTCGAACGGCTGCCAATCGTCGATCGAGTTGTCGTGGTCGCCGTAGAACATGAAGATCGAGCGGTCCCACAGGCCGGCCGCCTGGAGCTCGCCGACCAGCTCGCCGATCGCCGCGTCCACATAATGGACCGCCTCCAGGTAGTCGCCGAACATCGTGCCTTCGAAGGCGCCGACGTCGAGCGTTCGGACGCTCGCGGGCATCGTGTACGGATGATGGCTGGACAGCGAGATCAGGAACGAATAGAACGGCTGCGGCTGCGCGGCCATGAGCCGGACGGACTGCTTGAAGAACGACTTGTCCCCGAGCGACCAGCCGAGCGGTTCGTCGACGGTGAACGCCTTCTTGCTGTAGAACTTGTCGTAGCCGAGCGTGTCGTACATCATGTTCCGGTTCCAGAAGCCGCCGTCATAGGCATGGAACGCGTCCGCCGCGTAACCGGCGTCCTTCAGCGTCAGCGCCAGGCTGTCGTACGTATGCTGGGCGAACCGCGTGAACACGGAGCCGGACGGCAGCGGCTGCAGCGAAGCGTTCGCGGCCAGATCCGCGTCCGAGGTGCGGCCTTGGGCGGTCTGATGATAGAAATTGTCGAAGTAGAGAGAGTCCGCCATCAGCTTGTCGATATTCGGCGTTACCGGCTGGCCGCCGATCCGCTGCCCGACGACGAAGCTTTGGAACGCTTCGAGCTGTACGAGAATGACGTTCGCGCCCTTGTACCGGCCGAACAGCGGATCGGTCGCATCCAACTTGTCGCGTGCGTCCCCGCGCGCGCGGAACCACTGCTTCGCTTCGGCCTCCTCCGCGGGCGCGGGCGCGCCGCCGCGCATCCAGTGCTCGTCCGCGTACCTGTACAGGTCGTAGCCGTGGAAGCCGAGGACGCCGGTCACGTTGTACAGCGACAGGTTCCACCAATTGCCCGTGAACAGATCTGCAGCCCACGTGGTCCGGGCTTTGTGAACCGGCGCGTACACGAGTACGAAGCCGAGCGCGAAGACGGCGGCGCCGGTTGCCAGCCGGCGGATCGCCGCGCGCTTCGCGCGGCTTGGGCCGCGGGAGCCGGCGGGGCGCCCTCCCGCGAGCGCGTCCCGCAGCCGCTTCGAGCCGAGCAAGGCGATGGCGAGCGGGAGCAGCAGGGCCCAGTCGGCGGCGAACCAGAGATCCTTTGGGGACAGCAGCGCGTGGATGCTGTCCCCGAGTTCGCTGACCTGGCCGGCCTGCAGCAGGACGGGAATCGTGATGAGGTCCTGGAAGTAACGGAAGTAGAGCAGGTCGGCGTACACGAGCGCCGTCAGCAGGACGTCGAGCGCGATCAGCGCGAGCAGCTGGCCGCGCCGCGGCAGCCAGAGCGTCCAGAACGCCAGCAGCGCCAGCGTGCCGGCAGCGACCAGCCGATCGTCCCCGTTCATCGCCATGTAGGGGACATGCACGAGCTGGTCGAACAGCGCCAGCTTGAACAGCATGACGAGCACGAACAGCGGCAGGGCGAGCCGCGGCAGCGCCGCGGCAATGCGAAACGGCGCCCGCAGACGGCGCCGTTTCGTGGTGAGATCCGGTAGGGTCATGGGAAAGGATCCTTTCGTTCGCGCGTTAGCGAATTTACGAAAACGCAACAATACCATCTTTCCCCATTATAATCGCGTTCGGCTGCGGACACAAAGCTGCGGCCGGCGTCAAGCCTTGCCGCGCGGCGGCAGCGGGCCGAAGAACTGGTAAAACGTGCATTCGAGCCGCCCGTTGAACAGCTTGCGGCGCTTGTCCGCCTTGCGTCCGATCGTCTCCTCGAACGTGCGCGACTGGGTCAGGGCGAACGTCGACCAAGTCGGCAGGTAAAGCATGCTGAGCCCGAGCTGCCGAACGGCCTTCTCCGCGTCCTGCTCGTCGCCGAGCCGCGAGCCGTACGGCGGGTTCGTCACGATGCAGCCGTAGTCGCCGTCCGGCTTGATGCGCGACACCGGCATCTGCGTCAGCTTGATGTCGTTCGCGAAGCCGGCCTTCTTCACGGCCGCGGCCGCCACGTCGAGCGCGGCCGGGTCGATGTCCGAGCCCGCGATCTGCAGCGGGACGTCGTCCCGGACGGCGTCGAACGCTTCCTCCCGCGCCCGCGCCCACAGCTCGTCCGGCACGAGCGGCCAGCCTTCGCTGTTGAACGTCCGCCGCAGTCCCGGCGCGATGTTCCATCCGATCATCGCCGCCTCGATCGGTATCGTGCCCGAACCGCAGAACGGATCGTAGAGCGGGCGCTCGGGCCGCCACCGGCTCAGCAGCACCATGGCCGCCGCCATCGTTTCCTTGAGCGGCGCTTCGGTGACGAGCTTGCGGTAGCCGCGCTTGTGCAGCCCCGGGCCGGTCGTGTCGAGCGTAATCATGGCGACGTCGTTCAGCAGCCACACCTCGATGACGAACCGCGCGCCGTCCTCCGGAAACCATTCCGTGCCGTAGACGGTCTTCATCTTCTCGACGACCGCTTTCTTGACGATGCTTTGGCAGGCCGGCACGCTGCTCAGCTGCGACTTGTGCGAGCGGCCCTCCACGGGAAACTCCCCATTCTCCGGAATCCAGGCCGGCCAGTCGATCGCTTTCGCCCCTTCGAATAGTTCCTCGAACGTCGCGGCCGGATATTCCGCCATCTTGATCAGCACGCGGTCCGACGTCCGCAGCCACAGATTGGCGCGGCAGATGTCCGCAGGTCCTCCTTTGAAAATGACCCGGCCGTTCTCGACCTTCTGGTCGGTGTAACCGAGCTCCGTTAATTCGCGCGAAACGACCGCCTCGAGTCCCATCGGGGCCGTGGCGATCAGCTGCAGGTTGTCCATAAGTGCATATCCTCCGTCTTGCTTTTGCCTTGTTTTCGATCCTCGAAAATCTTACAATCAAGTATAGGACATCATGGCATTTAAATACAATCGCGATCCTGGGATACGGCGAGAGGAGAAATGGAAATGTCGACGGAACAAGAAGCGGCGGAGCTATACGTGGACGGCCTGCTGGGCGAAGATGCCGATTTGGCGCGCGTGCACGCAGCCATCGAAGCGCAGGGCATGCCGCAAATTTCGATCGCGTCCGGCTACGGCCGGCTGCTGACGATGCTCGTCGCGATGTCGGGGGCGGAGAACGTGCTGGAGATCGGCGCGCTCGGCGGCTACAGCGGCATCTGCCTGGCGCGGGGGCTGCGGGAGGGCGGCAAGCTGACGTCGCTCGAGCTCGTGCAGAGCTACGCGAACACCGCCCGGGCCAATCTCGAGGCGGCCGGCCTCAGCGACCGCGCGGAATACATCGTAGGCGACGCCAAGGCGAGCCTCGCGGCGCTGGAGAAGGAAG
Source organism: Paenibacillus sp. GCM10023250 (assembly GCF_042653205.1). Classification (NCBI taxonomy): domain Bacteria; kingdom Bacillati; phylum Bacillota; class Bacilli; order Caryophanales; family Paenibacillaceae; genus Paenibacillus; species Paenibacillus sp. GCM10023250. Next base: position 45,025 of record NZ_JBHSHY010000005.1, read on the forward strand.
GACGCAAGTTCGATTTCTTCTTCATCGACGCGGACAAGGAGAGCTACCCGGAATATCTGGAATGGGCGATCAAGCTCGGAAATCCCGGCGCCGTCATCACGGGCGACAACGCCCTGCTGCACGGCCGGACGGTTGATCCGGAGAAGAACGGGCCTTCCGTGCTCGCGATGCGCAGCTTCAACGAGACGATGGTTCGCGACGAGCGGCTGACGGGCACGCTGCTGCCGGCGTACGACGGTCTGGCGATCGCGCGGATCAAGTAGCGGAGCGGCGGCGCGGCACGCGAGCGGCAGGCGCCGAAGAGACAAGCGCAATGGCTGCCGCGCGGCTCAATAGCGCGGAGCAGCTTACTCAACGGCGCAGCCACATCATCGCGGCACAACGGAAAAGAGTGCCGGTGCTTCCCCGAGGGGAGGCCCGGCACTCTTTTTCGATTCGGCTTCGCGCTGGCCGCGCGCCGCCTCGGCTAGGCCTCCCGCGAGGCCGTCTGCTTCGACACCAGTGTCCTGCGGACCCAGGCGGCGTTGATGAGGAACAGGGCGGAGGAGATGAGGAATACGCCCCCGATGCCCGTCCAGCCGGAGATGACCCCGCCGACGATCGGGCCGACCATGTTGCCGAGCGCGAGCATGCTGCTGTTCAGGCTGAAGGCGCGGCCTTCCATGCCGTCCGGCGTGAAGCGGCGCACCAGCGCATTGACGGACGGGATGAGCCCGCCGAGGAAGCAGCCCTGCAGCAGCCGGAAGAGCAGCAGCTGCCAGACCGTGGCCGCGAACGCCTGCGGAATGAACATGACGGCGGCGCCGACGAGCGAGATGCCGAGCACCTTTGCTTGGCCGATCCGGTCGCTCAGCCGTCCGAGAAGCGGCGCGGCGATCATGTTCGTGAGGCCGGCCGCGGAGCTGACGAAGCCCGCCCAGAAGGCGAGGTTGACATCCGTGCCGTGCAGCCGCTGGACGTACAGCGGCATGAGCGGATTCGGGCCGATCATCGCGAATTGCAGCAGGAACGTCACCGCGAACAGTGCCGTGAGCTGCGGCACGCCGCTCAGCTGCTTGAAGCCGGCGATGATGGACACGGACGGCTTCGCGGCCGCCTGGGCGCGGTCGAACCGCTCCTTCACGACGAAGTAGGCGAGCGTTGAGGCGGCTAACAGCGAGATGCCGGTCAGGTAGAAGATCGGCCTGTAGCCGATCGCGTCCGCGAGCAGCCCGCCGAGGAACGGGCCGAGAATCGTGCCCGCGATGCCGCCGGACTGCAGCGTGCCCATGGCGAAGCCCATTTTCTCCTTCGGCGTGTTAATGGAGACGAGCGAGACGGCTGCAGGGTTAAACCCCGAGATCGTGCCGTTCACCATCCGGAGCAGGAGCAGATGCCACGGCGATGTGGCGAAGCCCATCAGCACCATGACGATCGCCATGCCGTAGCCCGAGCGGAGCAGCATCATTTTGCGGCCGTACTTGTCCGAGAGCTTGCCCCACAGCGGCTGGAAGAGGAAGGCGGTGACGAAGTTGCCCGCGAAAATGATGCCGGCCCACGTCGCGATCTCGTGCTGATCGGTCATGCCGATCCGCGGGCTTTGCAAATAGAGCGACATAAACGGCATAATCATCGTCATGCCGCCCATGACCAGAAATTGTCCGATCCACAGGACGGCAAGGTTTTTCTTCCATTGTTCCATTTCGTTCTCCTAACTTGGTGACCGTATTGCTTGTGAAGCTCTACGGCAAGTATACCACAGCCGGAGCAAAGTCCAAGAACGGCGCGGCCCAAACCTCGCATTGTCATACGATTGTCATCGTTGCGCCGAGGGGGGCGGTTGTTACGGCTAGGCAAAAAGGGCATAATGGAAACGTAGGGAAAACGATAGAAATGGGGAACTTCAATGGGCTATAACGACTTATTCATCCGGGCCTGCCGGGGCGAACACGTCGATCGCTTACCCGTTTGGTATATGCGGCAAGCGGGACGGTACGATCCCGACTACCGTAAAATAAAAGAACATTACTCGCTGCTCGAAATCTGCAAGCAGCCCGAGCTCGCCGCGGAAGTGACGATGATGCCGGTCAAGAAGCTGGGCGTCGACGCGGCGATTCTTTATTCCGATATCATGAATCCCGTCGCCTCCCTCGGCATCGATTTCGACATCGTCGCGAACGTCGGCCCGGTCATCCATAACCCGATCCGGACGGCGGACGACATCGCGCGGTTGAAGCCGATCGACGTCGAGGGCGACCTCTCCCACGTGCTGGAGACGATCCGCATCCTGGACCGCGAGCTCGACGTGCCGCTCATCACGTTCGCTGGCGCGCCGTTCACGATCGCGAGCTACCTGATCGAAGGCCGCCCGTCCAAGTCGTACATCAAGACGAAGACGCTGATGTATGCCGAGCCGAAGCTGTGGTTCTCGCTGATGGACAAGCTCGGCGATATGGCCATCGCTTATTTGCGCGCGCACATGGCGGCGGGCGGCAAGGCGCTCCAGCTGTTCGACAGCTGGGTCGGGGCGCTGGCGCCGCGCGACTTCGCGACGTACGTGCTGCCGACGATCGAGCGGATCTTCCGCGAGCTGGCCGATCTGCCGCATCCGAAGATCTACTATCCCGGCGTGGCGTCGGGCGAGCTGCTGGCGACACTCGGCGGGGTGAGGGCCGACATCGTGGGGCTGGACTGGCGCGTGCCGGTGGCGGAAGGCCGCCGCAGGCTGGGCGGCGCGTTCGGGGTGCAGGGCAATCTCGACCCGTACGTGCTGACGGCGCCGATGGACGTTATCCGCGAGCAGGCGAAGACGATCATCGACGAAGGCATACGGGCGCCGAAATTCATCTTCAACCTCGGCCATGGGCTGTTCCCCGAGGCGCCGCTCGACAAGCTGCGCGAGCTGACGGACTACGTGCACGCGTACTCTGCCGAGGCGATCGCCGCGCTCGGCGAGAAGCCGAAGGAGGTTGCCAGCCATGGCTGATCCGAAGATCGGGGTGCTCGTCATGTCCTACGGCACGCCGGAAGGCATGGACGGCATCGCGGAGTACTACACGCATATCCGCCGCGGCCACGCGCCGACGCCGGAGCAGCTTGCGGAGCTGACGGCGCGCTACGAGGCGATCGTCGGCGGCGTCTTCCCGCTGCGCGAGAACACGAACCGCCAAGCCGACGGGCTGCAGGCGGCGCTCGACGCCGCGGCGCCCGGCCGGTACGCCGTGTACCAGGGGCTCAAGCACGCGCGGCCGTATATCGAGGACGGCGTCGCGGCGATGGCCGCGGACGGGGTGAAGCAGGCGGTCGGCATCGTGCTGGCGCCGCATTTCTCCACGATGAGCGTCGGCAGCTACATGCAGCGCGCGCGCGCGGAAGCGGAAGCGAAGGGGGTCGCGTTCGAGGCCGTCGAGAGCTACCATCTGCATCCAAAGCTGATCGAGGCGCTCGTGAACCGCGTCAAGTCCGCCTATGCCGAGCTGGAGGCGAAGACGGGCGGCGAAGGGCCGCTGAAGACGCTCTTCAGCGCCCACAGCCTGCCGGTGCGCATCCGCGAGATCGGCGATCCGTACGAGGAGCAGCTGCTGGCCACATCGGCGAGCGTCGCGGAAGGCGCGGGCGTGAAGGATTGGGCGTTCACGTGGCAGAGCGCGGGGCGGACGCGCGAGCCGTGGCTCGGCCCGGATATCCTCGAGACGCTGAAGGAAACGGCGGAAGCGGGGTACAGGGGCGTGCTGTCGGCGCCGATCGGCTTCGTCTCGGAGCATCTCGAGGTGCTCTACGACCTCGACATCGAGGCGCAGGCGGAAGCGAAGGCGCTCGGCATCGCGCTCGTCCGCATCGACATGCTGGGCACGGACCCGCTCTACATGGAGACGCTGGCGGACTGCGTCGAACAGGCGAGCCGGGGCGCTTTTATCTAAGCGCACCGGCGCTGCGGCGGGACGCGGATTTACATGGACAAAGGAGATGACTCGCACATGCGGAGCAACGGAAAGCTGGATCGATTCGTCGTCATCGGCGGCGGGATCAGCGGACTCACCTCCGCTTTTTATTTGAAGAAGGAAGCGGAGCTGCGAGGACGCGAAGCGCATATTACGGTCGTGGACCCTTCGGAGAGGATCGGCGGCAAAATCAATACCCTGCGGAAGGAAGGCTTCGTCATCGAGAAAGGCCCGGATTCCTTCCTGGCCCGGAAGGCGCCGATCATCGACTTGGCCTTCGACCTGGGCATCGAGAACGAGCTGACGGGAACGAATCCGGCCGCGAAAAAGACGTACATCGTGCATCGCGGGAAGCTGCATTCGATGCCGCCGGGACTCGTGCTCGGCATACCGACGGAAATCATGCCCTTCGCCAAGACGGGACTGCTGTCCTGGGGCGGCAAGGCGCGGGCGCTGCTCGATTTCGTCCTGCCGGCGAGCAAGGCGGAAGGCGACGAATCGCTCGGTTCGTTCCTAAGCCGGCGCGTCGGTCCGGAAGTGATGGAGCGGATCGCGGAGCCGCTGCTGGCCGGCATCTACGCCGGCGACTTGAGCAAGCTGAGCCTGCAGGCGACATTCCCGCAATTCCGGGAAGCGGAGCGGCGGCACGGCAGCCTCATCCGGGGAACGCGGGCGAACCGCGGCAAGGGGACGGCGGCGCCGGCCGCGCCGAGCCGGCTGCCGAAGCGGGCGCAGGGCAGCATGTTCCTGACGTTCCAGAATGGCCTCGCGACGATGCTGGAGGCGCTGACCGAGGCGCTCGCCGGCTGCGACAGCCGGTTCGGCTGCAAAGCCGTCGCCTTCCGGAAGAACGGGCCGGAGGAAGCGGCCGGCCCGGAGGCGGCGCCGTACGACGTGCTGCTGAGCAATGGCGAGATTCTGCCTGCGGACGGCGTCGTCATCACGGCGCCGGCGTTCGACGCGGCCGATCTGCTGGAGCCGCACATGCCGGTGGACGCGCTGCGGAGCATTCATTACGTGTCGGTCGCGAACGTCGTCATGGCGTTCGATAAGGCGGCAATCGGCATCGACTTCGACGGCTCGGGCTTTCTCGTGCCGCGCTCGGAGGGCATGACGATCACGGCGTGCACGTGGACCTCCGCCAAGTGGCTGCACAGCAGCCCGTCCGACAAGATGCTGCTGCGCTGTTACGTCGGCCGCGCGGGCGACGAGGAGGTCGTCGACCTGCCCGACGGCGCACTGACGGACGCGGTGCGCCGAGACATCAAGAGCGTGCTCGGTATTACGACGGAGCCGCTGTTCACGGAGATCACGCGGCTGCACCGTTCCATGCCGCAGTATCCCGTCGGGCATCTCGAGGCGACGGCGAAGCTGCGGGCGCGATTGCGCGCGGAGATGCCGGGCGTCTGGCTCGCGGGCGCGGCGTTCGAAGGCGTCGGCCTGCCGGACTGCATCCGGCAAGGCAAGGACGCGGCGTCGATCGTGTACGACGCGGTCGAGGGCTGAATGCAATAAGGACGAAGCGGCTTGAAGGCTGCTTCGTCCTTTTTTTTGCGGGCACGGCAGGTGGGCACCGCAGGCAGGCCGCCGCATCGCCGGCGGAGCCGCCCCGCGCCGCGCGCCGCCGCCGGCCGGTGCACGCTAATCGATCGGCGGGCCGACCACGCCTTCGCGCTCGGCTTGCTTGCGGTGCGCGATCCGGCTGCTGGCGGACGCGGCGATCGCGCCAACGATGTCGTCTAGGAACGTATGGCACGCCGCGTCGTGCTTGTCGTTCAGCTTTTTCAGGATGCCGGGCTTCAGCTTGTCGACGTAGCCGAAATTCGTAAAGCCGATGCTGCCGTACACGTTGACGATCGACAGCGCGAGTACCTCGTCGCAGCCGTAGAGCCCTTCGTCGTTCTCGATCATTTCCTGCAGCGGGGACAGCAGCTTGCCTTCCTCGGCCAGCAAGTCGAGCTGAATGCCGGTCAATACCGCGTTTTGCACCTCGCGTTTGGTGAGCACGGCTTCCACATACCGCTCGCATTCCTGCTGCGTCAGGTCCGGGTAGTAGTCTTTCTGCAGGAACAGGACGAGCTCGGCGATTTGCGGCGTCGTCACGCCGCGCTTCGTAAGCCATTCTTTCGTGGCTTCGGCGATTTTGGCGCTGTTTAAGGCATACGTTTCGGATTTGGTCATTGGCGGTACACCCCTTGTCTCGTTTGTGTGGACAAAACTGGTCTAATCGGTCGGGAGGGCTCGTATACATAGTACTACAAAGCAGGACTTGTACCAAAAGGGCGTCATGTCCGCAGGTTCGAAGGCCGTAACGACTATGTATCCAAAATGGGGAGGAAATGTTCAATGACTCATTATCGCCTGTTTCGCCGGGCAGCGCTCGCCGGAGCTTTGGCTCTGCCCATCTTGACGACCGGCTGCGGCCTGTTCTCCCAGCCCGCCAGCGAATCCATCGATCCGCCGCAAAACGGCACGCAAAACGTCAGCACGAACGTCGATCCGGGCTCGGCCACGACGGCCGCGCAGGGCGACCAATCGCAGATGACCCTGTACTTAAGCGACCGCAACGGCCTGCTCGCCCCGGTCACGGTCATGGCGGCGCTCGGACAAGACGAGAAGCCCGGCCAGAAAGCGCTCGAAATGATGGTAGACGGCGGCACGTACGCGAATGAACTGCCGGACGGCTTCAACGCGGTGCTGCCGAAGGGCACGACGATCAAGCAGCTTACCCTGATTCCCGACCAGAAGCAGGCCGTCGTCGACTTCTCGAAGGAATTCGGCGACTATACCGCCTCGGAGGAACGGAAGATCGTCGAAGCGGTCACGTGGACGCTGACGAGCCTGCCTGACGTCAAAAACGTCAAAATCTGGATGGAAGGCAAGGAGCTGGCGGAAATGCCGCAGGACGGCATGCCGATCGACGAACCGCTGACGCGCGCCGTGGGCATCAACCTCGAAGCCGCGGACGGCGTCGACTACAGCACTTCGGTTCCCGTGACGATCTACTTCTCCGCGCTCTCGCCGGACAACGAGCCTTATTATGTGCCGGTCACGCGGCTTGTAAACCGCAGCAACAACCGCGCCAAGACGGCGATCGAGCAGCTGATCAACGGGCCGATCGGCAACCAGCCGCTCAAGGCTGTCGTGACGCCGGACGTCGTCGTCAAGAACGTGTCCAAGGCGAAGGACGTCGTGACGGTCGAGCTGCAGGACGACAGCTACCAGCCGGGCACGCAGGAGCCGGCCGAAATGCTGCAGGCGGTCATTCTCTCCTTGACCGAGAACACCGGCCTGTCCAAGGTGCAGATCAAGCTGAACGGCAAAACCGACTTCGTCGACACGATGAATCAATCCTACAGCGAGCCGGTCAGCCGCCCCGAGCACGTTAACGCCTTCAAATCGTAATCGCGCCTGACGATAAGCGCCAGGATCCAGGATCCGTCCTCCGGGGCGGATCTTTTTTGGCCGTTCCGGGGGGCGATAGATGTTTTTCCCAATCGCATTTGGTAAAATAGTCTGGACTCATCGACAGGAGGATTACGATTATGAGATTCGACGGACGGCAGGCGGACGAGCTTCGCCCGGTCACGATTACGCTGCAACCCAACAAATACGCGGAAGGCTCCGTGCTCATCGCGTTCGGCGATACAAAGGTGCTGTGCACCGCTTCGATCGAAGAGCGGGTGCCGCCATTCATGAAAGGGCAGGGCAAAGGCTGGATCAATGCGGAATACGCGATGCTGCCGCGCGCGACGCAGGTGCGCAACCAGCGGGAATCCGCGAAAGGCAAGCTGACGGGCCGCACGATGGAAATCCAGCGGCTGATCGGCCGCGCGCTCCGCTCGGTCGTCGATCTGCACGCGCTCGGCGAACGCACGATCACGCTGGACTGCGACGTGCTGCAAGCCGACGGCGGCACGCGGACGACGTCGATCACGGGCGCGTTCGTCGCGCTCGCGCTCGCGGTGGACAAGCTGAACAAGAACCATGCCTTCGCGAAATATCCGATCACGGACTTTCTGGCTTCGGTCAGCGTCGGCGTCATCGGGGAGCGGACGCTGCTCGACCTGAATTACGAGGAGGACTCCAAGGCAAAGGTCGACATGAACGTCGTCATGACCGGCGCCCGCAAGTTCGTCGAGGTGCAGGGCACGGGCGAAGAGTCGCCGTTCTCGCGCGAGGAACTGGGCACCCTGCTCGCCGCCGCGGAAGCGGGCATCGCCGGCTTGATCGCGAAGCAGCGGGACGCGCTCGGCGAAGCGGGCAGACGCATCGGGACGCCTGCTGTATGAAGCGGGGCGATACGGTCGTCGTCGCGACGAAGAACGCCGGGAAAGTGCGGGAATTCGCGCACGCCTTCGGCAAGCTCGGCATGAACGTCGTCAGCATGTTCGATTATCCGGGCCTGCCGGACGTCGTCGAGGACGGCGCCACGTTCGCGGAGAACGCGCGCAAGAAGGCGCGCGAGGTGGCGGAAGCGCTGAACCTGCCGGTGATGGCGGACGATTCTGGGCTGGAGGTGCGCGCGCTTGGCGGCGAGCCGGGCGTCTATTCGGCACGGTATTCCGGCGAAGGCGCGACGGACGCCCGCAACAATGAGAAGCTGCTGCGGGAGCTGGCCCGCGTCACGGACGGCGGCGCCGCGGCGGAGCGGCTGCCGGACGGCACGAAGCTGCTGAGCGAGGCGCGGTTCGCGTGCGCGCTGGCGCTGTACGATCCGGAAGCCGGCGCGTTCACGGAGAGCGAAGGCGAGGTGGCGGGCTGGATCATGGACGAGCCGAAGGGCGGCGGCGGATTCGGCTACGATCCGCTGTTCTGGGTGACCGCGGAAGGCAAGGGCATGGCGGAGATGTCCGTGGAAGAGAAGCAGGCGATCAGCCACCGCGGGCGCGCGCTTGCGTCGCTGCTGCGGAAGCTCGGCGCGGAATAGCGCGCCGGCACCAGTACGTCAAAACCCCCGTTCGCACGGAAGCGATCGCGAGTCGAACTCGCGCCGCTTCAGGCGACGGGGGCTTTTTGCGTCCTGCCGGCAGCGTCGGTTAGCGGATGACGACCTTGTAGTCGCGCAGCCACATATCCGTTTGAAGCAGGTAGGCGAACAGCTGCGGCCCGGACATGAGCTGGCCGAACCACGGCAGGTTGGAGCTGGCCGCATCGGATTCCGCGAGCTGGCGGATTTTTTTGACGTTGATGAGCGGCAGCAGCGGGGAGTTGCCTTCGTTAATGACGTCGAGCAGCCGCGTGCGCACGGCGTTCAGGTAATTCGGGTTATGCGTCTTCGGATAGGGGCTCTTCTTGCGATACAGCACGTCGTGGGGCAGCACGCCTTCGAGTCCTTTGCGCAGGATGCCCTTCTCCCGGTCGCCTGCCGTCTTGATGTCCCACGGGATGTTGAAGACGTACTCGACGAGGCGATGGTCGCAGAACGGCACGCGCACCTCGAGGCCGACCGCCATGCTCATCCGGTCCTTGCGGTCGAGCAGCGTCGGCATGAACCGGGTAATGTTGAGGTACGACATTTGCCGCATTTTGCGCGTCTGCGCGTCTTCGCCCGGGAGATGCGGCACTTCCGCGACGGCGTCGAGGTAGCGGTCGCCGATATATTCGAGCGGCCGGATCCAGGCCGCGACGTCCTGCGAGAGCAGCTCCGCCCGCATGCCCGCGGCGAGCGCCCACGGGAAGGTGCCGGCGTTCAGCGCGTCCTCGCGGTGGAACCACGGGTAGCCGCCGAAAATTTCGTCGGCCGCCTCGCCGGAGATTGCCACGGTCGCTTCCTTTTTGATCTCCCGGCAGAACAGGAGCAGCGAGGAGTCCACGTCGGCCATGCCGGGCATATCCCGCGCCGTCATCGCCTCGTGCAGCGCGCCGACGAGCTCCGGCGTATCGACCACCACCGAGTGGTGAATCGTGCCGAGATGCGAGGACATCCGGTGAATCCACGGCGTATCGGCATTCGGCTGGTACGCGTGGGTTTTGAAATGCTTGTCGTTGTCCAAGTAGTCGACCGAGAACGTGTGGACCGTGCCCTGGCCCGTTTCCTGATAGTAATTGACCGCGAGCGTCGTGAGCGCGCTGGAATCGAGCCCGCCCGAGAGCAGCGTGCAGAGCGGCACGTCGGACACGAGCTGGCGCTCGACGGTATCCTTCAGCAGCCCGCCGACGGTGCGCGCGGTCTGCTCGACGTTCTCGGCGTGCGGCCGGCTCTGCAGCTTCCAATAATGCGAGACGTGCAGACCCGCCCGGTTCACCGTTGCGCATTGGCCGGGCAGCAGTTCCGAGATGTCGCGGTAGACGCCGACGCCGGGCGTGCGCGCGGGGCCGTTGATGAAGATCTCCGCCAAGCCCTCCGGTCCGACCTCCGGCTTCACTTCGGGATGCGCGAGCAGCGCCTTCGGCTCCGAACCGAATATAAACCGGCCGAGCTGGCGGGCGAAGAAGAACGGCTTGACGCCGAGCCGGTCGCGGGCGATGAACAGCTGCTCTTCCCGGGCATCCCACAGCGCGAAGGCGAAGATGCCGTTGAACCGTTCGACGCAGGACGGTCCCCATTCCATATAAGCGACCAGCAGCACCTCGGTGTCGCAGGTCGTCGTAAACCGCCGGCCGCGGCCTTCGAGCTCGCGCTTCAGCTCGGGCGCGTTATAGAGCTCCCCGTTGTAGACGAGGACGTACGTGTCGTCGTCGGACGTGCGAACCATCGGCTGCGCTCCGTTCGCGGGATCGATGACGGAGAGCCTGCGATGGCCGAGCGCGCAGCGCGGCGAGATCCAGGTACCGGAGGCGTCCGGGCCGCGGTTCGCCAGCGTGCCGGTCATTTTCTCCAGAATGATGGATTGCTTCGTCAGGTCGGAGGTCCAATCGATCCAGCCCGTGAATCCACACATGGTTCTCATTCCTTTCTTGATGCGGGGTTAAAAACAGCGATACTAGCATGGTTATGCCCCGGGAATGGATAAAATGTCTGTCCGCCGGGGGAGGCTAGAACGATATGAAGGAGGGAGTAGTCCATCATGGCCAATGAGCACGAAGCATCCTATTACGACCGCAAACCCTATTACGTCTCCGTCCAGGCCGGGTCGATCGTGGAAGATCCGACGGTCACCGGCTACGAGCTGGCGATCACCGCGAACGAAGAGGAATTGAACCGCCTGCAGGAGCTGCTCGAAGAGTATGCGTCGATGGACGAGGCGCAGGCGTCCGTATATGCGCTCAGCCCGTTCCGTTCCGCGTCCGACAAGCAGATCAATGCGGGCACCGACGGGCTCCTCGAAGATATATACCGGCTGCTCTACGAGCTGGGCACCGACGAAACGAAGCGCCACGTGGCGACGATGGGGCTGTTTCCCGAAGGGAGCTTGCAGTGATCGTGACGGAAGCGCATGTCAAGGGAGCGGCGGACCGGGACGGCCTGCACTGCGCGGAGGTGGAGGTGCGGACGAGCGACGCGCACAATCCCGATTTGCTGGCGTATTTCGGCCCTTCGGCGGACAACGACTACGACATGATCGCGGTCGTGCAAAGCGGCGCCCGTCCGGACGGCGATTGGTACGGCAACAGCCTGCACCAGGCTTACGCCGACGTCACGGACGAGCTGTTCGATACGCCGACGATGAAGACGGACTGGGGCGAGCGGGAATCGTTCAAGGAGCAGGTGCTGTCGTACCCCGGCGTGCGCGCAGACATCCGGCGGCTGATGGACTGGTCCTGATTGATCGGTTCGCGCGGCCGCGCAGCGGAAACGAGTTCGACCGTAACCCTTCGGCGGGAGGCGGGGCGAGCCGTTTCTTTTTTTTGAATGTTCAATCAATTGCCTGCGGCTCCATGCTACAATATGAGCATAGCGGTTCTGATGCTTACGGCGACTGACGAAGGAGGCGTGGTAGTCCATGGGAACGACTGTATTGCGCAATGCGACGATCGTCACGATGAACGACAAGGGCGAGATCCTGACCGGGGATGTCCTGTTCGAGGACGATCGGCTGGTGGCCGTCGGGGGACCGCTTCCGGCGTACGACCCGGCGACGGCGACCGTCGTGGAGGCGAAGGGCAAGCTGCTGCTGCCCGGCTTCGTCCAGACGCATATCCACCTCTGCCAGACGCTCTTTCGCGGGCAAGCCGACGACATGGCCCTCATGGATTGGCTCCGGACGCGGATTTGGCCGCTCGAAGCGGCGCACGACGAGGAGTCGATCTATTATTCCGCGATGCTCGGCATCGGCGAGCTGCTGCGCAGCGGGACGACGACGATATTGGATATGGAAACCGTCAGCCATACGGATTTCGCGTTTCAGGCGATGGCGGCGGGCGGCATCCGGGCGATATCCGGCAAAGTGATGATGGACGCGGGCGGCGACGTGCCGAAGGGGCTGCGGGAGGACACGGACCGCTCGATCGCCGAGAGCACCGCGCTGCTCGAGAAATGGCACGGCCACGACAACGGCAGGCTGCAGTACGCGTACTGCCCGCGGTTCGTCGTCTCCTGCTCGGAGCGGCTGCTCAAGGAGGTGCGGGACCTCTCGGCCTGGCATAATGTACTCGTGCATACGCACGCGGCGGAGAACCGGGAGGAGATCGAGCTCGTCCGGCGCCAGCGGGGAATGCGCAATATCGCCTATCTGGACCATATCGGCCTGACGTCGCCGCGGCTCATCCTGGCTCACTGCATTTGGCTGGACGACGAGGAACGGGAGATCTTGCGGAAGACGGGGACGCGCATGACCCATTGCCCGGGCTCGAACCTGAAGCTGGCGTCGGGCGTGGCGCTCGTGCCGGAGCTGCTGGAGCAGGGCATCGAGATGGGCATCGGCGCCGATGGCGCGCCGTGCAACAATACGCTCGACATGTTCGGCGAGATGCGCCTGACCGCGATGCTGCATAAGGTGCGCCTCGGGCCGGAAGCGATGAAGGCGCAGCAGGTGCTTCGCCTGGCGACGATCGGCGGGGCGCGGACGCTCGGGCTGGATCATGTGATCGGCAGCATCGAGCCGGGGAAGAAGGCGGATCTCGTGCTGCTCGACCTGGAGGACTTTCACACGTTCCCGTCGTACGGCGCCGATCCATACTCCCGGATCGTCTACGCGGCGTCGCGGAGCAACGTCTCGTACGTCTGGGTCGACGGCAAGCTGGTCGTGGAGCGGGGCAAGGTGAAGACGGTCGACAAGCGGAACGTGCTGCGCGAAGCCGATCGTTCCATCGCCCGGCTGCTCAAGCGCATCTGAACGTCCGCCATGAACGGGAAAAGCCGGGAATGCCAGCTCATGCCGCGTAGGCATGGGGCGTTCCCGGCTTTATTCGGGTCCGGCCGCGGTCAACCGTTGACGATTTCGCCGCCGTTCACGTGAATGACTTGGCCGCTCACGTACGACGAGTCGCCGCTCGCCAAGTATACGTAAGCCGGCGCCAGCTCTTCCGGCTGGCCCGCGCGCTTCATCGGCGTGTCGGCGCCGAACTGGGCGACCTGCTGCGCGTCGAACGTGGACGGGATAAGCGGCGTCCAGATCGGCCCGGGCGCGACGGCGTTGACCCGGATGCCCTGCGCCGCGAGGTTCATGGCCAGCGAACGCGTGAACGCGACGATGGCGCCCTTCGTGGACGAGTAATCGAGCAGCGTCGGGCTGCCGTGATACGCCGTGATCGATGCCGTGTTGACGATGGCCGAGCCGGCCTTCAGGTGCGGCATGGCGGCCTGCGTAATATAGAACATGCCGAAAATGTTCGTTTTGAACGTCCGCTCCAGCTGCTGCGGAGTAATCTGTTCGATTTTATTCTGCGGATGCTGCTCCGCGGCGTTGTTGACGACGATATCCAGCCCGCCGAGCTTGTCGGCGGCTTTCTCGACCGCGTCTTTGCAGAACGCCGGATCGCCGACGTCGCCCGCGATCGTCACGCACTTGCGTCCGAGATCCTCGATGAGGCCTTTGATCTCGCCGGCGTCGTCGTGTTCGTTCAGGTAGAGGATCGCGACGTCCGCGCCTTCCCTGGCGAACATGAGCGCGACGGCGCGGCCGATGCCGCTGTCCCCGCCCGTGATGACCGCGGCTTTGCCGGCCAATTTGCCGGCAGGCTTGTACCCGGCGGCTTGAAACTGCGGCAGCGGATTCATGTCGCTCTCCAAGCCGGGCTGCCGGTTCTGGTGCTGCGGCGGAAACGTCGTCGGGCGGTTGGCTGGTTGTTGCGTCATACTGGACTCACTCCTTCGGAAATAGCATGCTTCGCGCGAATGGACCCATGCAGTATGCCTATATAGTGCGGCGATCCCTATTTATTTAACCGCGCCCATCCGGATTGTTCACGCGATAAGGAAAAAAATCCCGGAGATCCCTGAAGAGGGCTGCCGGTTCGGGCAGGCTTTGGGCGTCCGCGGCGCTAACGAATGAATGAATGAACCTCCCAATTTATGGTGCAATATGTATCGCAAATGAAGCGGGAATGAGGCGAGGCGATTTTGCATAGAAGGGGTTATCGCAAAAATGGAGCAATCGGATAACAATTGCGATTTGCGTTCCTTAAAGCACGATTTGAGACGGCTTGACCGGCAAATTAAAGCGCTGATGGTCAAGTTGGCCGCGCTCGAGGACAAGCTAGCCGCCCTCGGGGAGCCAGGCGGCTTCCGCCAGGCAGGAGGCCGCCCTCGAATCTACACCTCGGTCAAGCTCTGAGCCGGCGGCTTTGAAAGCATGACAAAAACGCCTCAATCCGGTCATGACCGGGATCGAGGCGTCTTCTGTATCGATATTCACATAACCGTGATCTCTGGCTTCCTAAATGGCGTCCCAGGAGGGATTCGAACCCCCGACAACACGCTTAGAAGGCGTGTGCTCTATCCAACTGAGCTACTGGGACACGTAGGAAATATCATAGCATGGGAACGGCCGATATGCAACAGGTAAATGTTTATTTTTTGCCCGGCATGCCGCTTGCCGCCTGACTCTAGTAAATTACCGCCGGCGGCGTTTCAAAAAAAACGGCTTCGGCCAAAATGGAAATGGGCGGCAGGGAATGTTATAATCGAGCTCTACCCGAACATCAGGCCGGCCGGAAGCGCGGCATACAAGGCGGTGATTCTATTACGACGTCCAATTCTACCCCCGATGAAAATAGAGAGAACGTGTATTTATTTCCCAATATGCTCGACGAGTATCAAAATCAGCTGACCCGGCTGCTGGAATCGGAGCAGTACGGCGAAGCCAAGGAGCTGCTGCGGTTTCTGCTGCACTGCCAGGGCGAGGAGAAGCGGCATTACGACGAGTGGAGCAACCTGCTCAATTGGCTCGACGTCGCTTTCCCCGGTTACGAGGGCAAAGGAAACGGCAATCCATCTTACATAGAAGACGAAGAAAACGAAGATACCATACGCGAGCAAGCCTTAAGCCCGGCCGATTACGACGAGGATTACGTGCAGCAGGTGCTCTACGTCATGAAGCACCACCCCGTCGCGGACCAGCAGCTGCTCGCGCTCGAACGCGCAGCGTACTTGACGCATCCCGGCGTGGACGAAGAGATCCTGACCTGGCTGACGGGCACCGAGCTGCACCCGGAGCTGCAGTTCAAGGCGCTGCAATGCTTAAAGAAGCGCGGCGTGACCGGCACCGTCGGCCTGGAGCGGATGGGCGAGTTCGCGGAACTGGAGATCGAGGAGACGCCGCTTTCCCTGGACGAATTTCCGCCGGTGGCGGTTCGCGTCGCCGAGCGCGTCGAGTCCGTGACCGAGGTCGTCGACGCTTCGCTGCCCCATTTCGCCCGCGAGCTGTGGAAGGAATGCCTGCAGTGCATTTACGGCACGACGGCGTACGAGCGGCTGCGCAGCGACGACGACGAGACGGTCGACTGCTTCGCCGCGGCGCTGCATCAGGTGCTGGAGCTGTCGCTCTACGGACGGGCTGACGACGACGATATCCGGGAAACTTACGGCATCACGGACGCGCTTCGCTTTCGCTACGAGCAGGCGTGCCGAACCCTCCGCCAGACGGTCCAGCTGCGCCTGGAGGACGGCGGGGACAAGTCTTGATATCCGGCTTATTGTAGAGTATAATAGAATGGTTTATTACGGGTAAGATCTGACGCAGAAGCGTTATTTAATTTGGAGGGGAAAGCATAACATGACAGCAACTTGGGAAAAGATAGACAAGAATCTGGTCTCGATCAGCGTTGAGGTCGAGGCGGAGCAAGTTAACGAAGCGATCGACAAAGCCTTCAAAAAGGTCGTTCAAAAAGTGAACGTTCCGGGCTTCCGCAAAGGCAAAGTGCCGCGCGGCATCTTTGAGAAGCGCTTCGGCGTCGAGAGCCTGTACCAAGACGCGATCGACATCCTGCTTCCGGATTCCTATTCGGCGGCCGTGAAGGAGACGGGCATCTTCCCAGTCGACCGTCCGGAGATTGACGTACAGCAGTTCGCCAAAGGCGAAACGTTCAAGTACACCGCCAAAGTCACCGTCAAGCCGGAAGTCGAGCTTGGCGAATACAAAGGCCTGGAAGTGCCTGCGGCCGAAGCGGAAGTCACGGACGAAGAAGTCGCGGCCGAGCTTAACCGCCTGCAGCAGCGCCATGCCGAGCTGACCGTCCTCGAAGAGGGAGCGGCCGAGAACGGCGACATCGCGGTCATCGATTTCGACGGCTACGTGGACGGTGAAGCGTTCGAAGGCGGCAAGAGCGAACGCCACTCCCTGGAACTGGGCTCCGGCTCGTTCATCCCGGGCTTCGAAGAGCAAGTCGTCGGCATGCAGACGGGCGACTTCAAGGATATCGAAGTCACGTTCCCGGAAAGCTACCACGCCGAGAATCTCGCGGGTAAGCAAGCTGTGTTCAAGGTGAAGCTGCATGAGATCAAGCGCAAAAACCTGCCGGCCCTGGACGACGAGTTCGCGAAGGACGTTAGCGAGTTCGATACGCTTGATGAGTACAAAGCCGACCTGAAGACGAAGCTTGCTGAGCGCAAAGCGAAAGAAAACGAATCCGCGCGCGAAGCGGCCGTCGTCGATAAAGCGGCCGCTGCGGCAACCGTCGACATTCCGGAAGCGATGATCGAGTCCGAAACGACGTTTATGCTGCGCGACTTCGAGAACCGCCTGCGCATGCAGGGCATGAACCTGGAGCTGTACTACCAGTTCTCCGGCCAAGACGAAGCGGCTCTGCGCGGCCAAATGCGCGGCGACGCCGAGAAGCGCGTCCTCAATAACCTCGTGCTGGAGCAAATCGCGAAGAACGAAGGCATCGAGGCGAGCGACGAGGACCTGAACGAAGAGCTCGAGAACCTCTCGACGCAGTACAACCGCCCGGCTGCCGAGCTGCGCGGCATCTTCGAAGCTAACGGCAACCTTGACAACATCAAGGAAGACCTCGTGCTTCGCAAGACGATCAAGTTCCTGCTCGAGAACAGCAAGCCGGAGACGGTCGTTGCCTAATCGGCATTACAACTGAACCTCTATATACGGATAAGGCACGTTCATACGTGCCTTATTTTATCCTCGGCGCGTTTTTCGGCGCGCTGTCGCGTACATATGTATTTGCCCGTATCGTATAATGTAGTATTCAGAAAAATGACATTGCATTCGGAACATGTTAGAATAAGAAGTGCTTTACAAGTCGATAACGAGAGAAGGTTGGTCGCATGAATCTGGTACCTATGGTCGTTGAGCAAACGAATCGGGGAGAGCGTTCTTACGATATTTACTCCCGTCTTTTGAAGGATCGGATTATCTTTCTTGGTAGTGCGATCGACGACGACGTAGCCAATGCCGTCATCGCGCAGCTGCTGTTCCTCGCGGCTGACGATCCGGAGAAGGACATTCATCTGTACATTAACTCACCGGGCGGTTCCGTAACTGCAGGAATGGGTATTTACGATACGATGCAGTTTATTAAGCCGGATGTGTCGACGATTTGCGTCGGACTCGCCGCCAGCATGGGCTCGCTCCTGCTTACGGCCGGCGCCAAAGGCAAGCGCTTCGCGCTGCCGAACAGCGAAGTCATGATTCATCAGCCGCTCGGCGGGGTGCGCGGCCAAGCTTCCGACATTGCCATCCATGCGGACTGGATTTTGAAGACGAAGAAGAAGCTGAACCAGATTCTGGCGGACCGTACGGGCCAGCCGTACGAACGTATCGACCGCGATACGGATCGCGACAATTTCATGAGCGCCGAAGATGCATTGCAATACGGCCTGATCGATAAAGTCGTTACGTCCCTGTAAGCTTCTCCGTACAGTCGAACCAACAAGAAGGGGTGAAATCCATGTTTAAATTCAACGACGAAAAAGGCCAATTGAAATGCTCGTTCTGCGGCAAGTCGCAGGATCAAGTGCGCAAGCTTGTGGCCGGACCGGGCGTTTATATATGTGATGAATGCATCGAACTGTGCACCGAAATCGTCGAGGAAGAGCTCGGCCACGAGGAAGAGCTCGATCTGAAGGACATTCCGAAGCCGCGCGACATCCGCAATATTTTGGATTCGTACGTCATCGGCCAGGAGCAGGCGAAAAAATCGCTCTCCGTCGCGGTGTATAACCATTACAAGCGCGTGAATTCGCAGAACAAGCTGGAAGACGTCGAGCTCCAGAAGAGCAACATTTTGCTCGTCGGCCCGACGGGCTCCGGCAAGACGCTGCTCGCGCAGACGATGGCGAAGATCTTGAACGTTCCGTTCGCGATCGCGGACGCGACTTCCCTCACGGAAGCGGGCTACGTCGGCGAGGATGTCGAGAACATCCTGCTGAAGCTCATCCAAGCGGCCGATTACGACGTGGAGAAAGCCGAACGCGGCATTATCTACATCGATGAGATCGATAAAGTGGCGCGCAAATCGGAGAATCCTTCGATTACGCGCGACGTGTCGGGCGAAGGCGTGCAGCAAGCGCTGCTCAAAATCCTCGAAGGCACGGTCGCTTCCGTCCCGCCGCAAGGCGGGCGCAAGCATCCTCACCAAGAGTTCATCCAAATCGACACGACGAACATCCTGTTCATTTGCGGCGGAGCGTTCGACGGGCTGGAGCAGTTGATCAAACGGCGCATCGGCAAAAAAGTGATTGGTTTCAACGCGTCCGGCGACGGGCAGAAGGACCTGAAAGCAGGGGAATACCTGTCGATGGTGCTGCCGGAAGACTTGCTGAAATTCGGGCTTATCCCGGAATTCGTCGGCCGTCTGCCGGTCATCTCGACGCTGGAGCCGCTTGACGAAGGCGCGCTTGTCCGCATTCTCTCCGAGCCGAAGAACGCGCTCGTGAAGCAGTATCAGAAGCTGCTCGAGATGGACAACGTGAAGCTGGAGTTCGAAATGGGCGCGCTCGAAGCGATCGCCAAAGAAGCGATCAAGCGCAACACCGGCGCCCGCGGCCTGCGCGCGATCATCGAGGGCTTGATGCTCGACGTGATGTACGAAGTGCCGTCGCGCGACGACGTGAGCAGCTGCCTGATCACGGAGAAGGTCGTGCAGGACCGGATCATGCCGGAACTGGTCTCCAAGAAGGGCAAGAAGAAAGAAGAAAGCGCCTGATCCACTAAATAACACTTCAAACGTTTCCACCTCTGCCTGCCGCCGGTTTTTCGCGGTTTGCAGGGGTGGAACTTTGACGTTCATGGGAGAGGTTACCATATGTTTTTGCGCAAGGATACGGTTCCGGTCAAAGTCGGTCCGCTGACGATCGGCGGCAGCGACGAGGTCATCATTCAGAGCATGTGCACGACGAAGACGGCGGACGTCGAAGCGACCGTCGCCGAGATTTTGCGTCTTGAGGAAGCCGGCTGCCAGATCGTCCGCGTCACTGTCAACAACAAGGAAGCGGCCGAAGCGATCAAGGAAATCAAGAAACGGATTCATATTCCGCTCGTCGCAGACATTCATTTCGATTACCGGCTGGCGCTGGCCGCCATCGAGAACGGCGTCGACAAGGTGCGGATCAATCCCGGCAACATCGGCCGCCGCGAGAAAGTCGAAGCGGTCGTGAAGGCGTGCAAGGAGCGCAATATTCCGATCCGGATCGGCGTCAATGCCGGCTCGCTGGAAAACCATCTGCTCGAGAAGTACGGTTATCCGACGCCCGAAGCGATGGTCGAGAGCGCGCTCTTTCATATCGGAATTTTGGAGGAGCTGGATTTCCGCGACATCATCGTCTCGCTGAAAGCGTCCGACGTGCCGATGGCCATCGCGGCGTACCGCATGGCGGCCGAACAGATCCGATATCCGCTGCACCTGGGCATCACGGAAGCGGGTACGCTGCATTCCGGCACGATCAAGAGCTCCGCGGGCATCGGCGCCCTGCTTGCCATGGGGATCGGCAACACGGTGCGCATCAGCCTGAGCGCCGACCCGGTCGAGGAAGTGAAGGTCGCACGCGAGCTGCTGAAGACGTTCGGGCTGATCACGAACGCCGCGACGCTCGTCTCCTGCCCGACCTGCGGACGTCTCGACATCGACCTCTTCTCGATTGCCAACGAAGTCGAAGACTATATCAGCAAGATCAAGGTACCGATTAAAGTATCGGTGCTGGGCTGCGCGGTCAACGGACCGGGCGAAGCGCGGGAGGCCGACATTGGCATCGCGGGCGCGCGGGGCGAAGGCATGCTGTTCCGGTACGGGGAAATGATCCGGAAAGTGCCGGAAGCCGAGCTGCTGGCCGAGCTGAAGAAGGAAATCGACGAAATCGT
Organism: Paenibacillus sp. GCM10023250; assembly: GCF_042653205.1. Lineage (NCBI taxonomy): Bacteria > Bacillati > Bacillota > Bacilli > Caryophanales > Paenibacillaceae > Paenibacillus > Paenibacillus sp. GCM10023250. The sequence continues at coordinate 65,582 of NZ_JBHSHY010000005.1, forward strand.
CCGCGTCTTCGAAGCGACGGGCGAAATTCCCGGCCGCAAGCATCAGCCGGGGGCGCACGCGAACGTTTAACCATCAAACTTTAGTGCAATAGCGCGATTATTCCATCCGGCCCGGGGCAATACTGAACAGTATACGCCCTGTAGAGGCCGGATTTTTTAGGTACGGGAAGAACGGCAGAGCTGTCCTTTCTGTAACGGGAGGAGTAACGCATATGAGTTTAAGTGTGGTTCTGATGTTCATTCAAGTGTTTTTCGCGATCGTGATCGGCTTGTATTTCTGGAATTTGCTGCGCAATCAGAAGACGAATCGGACGGCGGTCGACCGGGAGTCGCGCAAGGAGATGGATAAGCTGCGCAAGCTGCGCTCCGTATCGCTGACGAAGCCGCTGTCTGAGAAGACGCGCCCGCAGACGATCAACGACATCGTCGGCCAGCGGGACGGCCTTCGGGCATTGAAAGCCGCGCTGTGCAGCGCCAACCCGCAGCATGTCATCATATATGGACCTCCGGGCGTCGGCAAGACGGCTGCGGCCCGCGTCGTCCTGGAAGAAGCGAAAAAAAATCCGGCCTCCCCGTTTTTGGCGGACGCTAAGTTCACCGAGATCGACGCGACGACAGCCCGGTTCGATGAACGCGGCATCGCGGATCCGCTGATCGGCTCCGTGCACGATCCGATCTATCAAGGCGCCGGAGCCATGGGCGTCGCGGGCATTCCGCAGCCGAAGCCGGGCGCCGTGACGAAAGCGCACGGGGGTATGCTGTTCATCGACGAGATCGGCGAATTGCATCCGATCCAGATGAATAAATTGTTAAAAGTGCTGGAAGATCGCAAGGTGTATTTGGAGAGCGCGTACTATAATTCGGAAGACACCAACATTCCGATGTACATTCACGATATTTTTCAGAACGGGCTTCCCGCGGATTTCCGGCTGGTCGGGGCTACGACGCGTTCGCCGCAGGAGCTGCCACCGGCGCTTCGCTCCCGCTGCATGGAGATTTATTTCCGTCCGCTTCTACCGGACGAAATCTCGGAAATCGCCGTCAACGCGCTCAAGAAGATCGGCTTGCCGCCGTCGCAGGAGGCGGTCGACGTCGTCACGCGTTACGCGACGAACGGCCGCGAAGCGGTCAACGTCATCCAGCTCGCCGCCGGCCTTGCGCTGTCGGAGAAGCGGGACTCGATCACGGCGTCGGATGTGGAATGGGTTGTCAACAGCAGCCAAATCCCGCCGCGTCCGGACCGGAAGGTGCCGGCTACGCCGCAGGTCGGTTTCGTGAACGGGCTTGCCGTGTATGGGCCTAATATGGGCACGCTGCTGGAGATCGAAGTCAGCGCCATCGCGGCGCGTCCGGGCAAAGGCGTCTATACCATCACGGGCGTCGTGGACGAGGAGGAGCTCGGAGGCGGCAGCAGCCGGACGCTGCGGCGCAAAAGCATGGCGAAAGGCTCGATCGAGAACGTGCTGACCGTGCTGCGGCGGATGGGCATGAAGCCGGAGAATTACGACCTGCATATCAACTTTCCGGGCGGCACGCCGATCGACGGCCCTTCGGCGGGCATCGCGATGGCGACGGCGATCGCCTCCGCGATCAAAGGCGAGCCGATCAACAATAAGCTGGCCATGACCGGCGAGATGGGCATCCACGGCAATGTGAAGCCGGTCGGCGGCGTGCTGGCGAAAGTCGAAGCGGCGTTCCAGGCAGGCGCCGATACCGTGATCATTCCGCGCGAGAACTGGCAGGCGATTTTCGCGGATCTGCAGGGCGTCCGGGTCATTCCGGTCGACCACGTCGAAGAAGTATTCCGGCATGTGTTCGGGGCCGAGTACATGGAGACGCCGGCATCGGCGCCGGTCCAATCGGCCGACGTGTTCATCGCGACCGGCCTGCCTTATTTGCAGGCGGATTCCGTAGAGTGATAAAATGGAGAAAGGCTTTAAGACTGAAGCCCGAAGTTTTCGGTCACGATAGGGTGAACGCGAAACGTCAACGACGGAGGTGCTGGAATGGGACCTGCTAAATGGAAAGGTCGTCGATTGCCCCTGCTTCCCTTACGGGGGCTTCTTGTATATCCGAGCATGGTGCTGCATCTGGACGTAGGCCGGGAAAAATCCGTGCGCGCGCTCGATCGCGCCATGCTGGACGATCATATGATCCTGCTTTGTTCCCAATCGGAAGTGAACATCGAGGAACCTTCGCAAGAGGACATCTACCGCGTCGGCACGGTGGCGAGAGTGCGCCAGATGCTGAAGCTGCCGAACGGTACGATTCGGGTGCTGGTGGAAGGCGTCGTGCGCGCCGAGATCGTCGATTATTTGCCTAACGACGATTACTATGAAGTCACGATCCGCGAGCTGCCGGAGTCGGAGTCGACGGATCCCGAGATCGACGCGCTTATGCGCACGGTGCTGACCCAGTTCGAGCACTATATCAGCCTCTCGAAGAAAGTGACGCCCGAAACGCTGGCCGCGGTATCGGACATCGACGAGCCCGGCCGGCTCGCGGACGTCATTTCGAGCCATCTGTCGCTCAAGATCAAAGACAAGCAGGATATTCTGGAGACGGTCGACGTGCGCGAGCGGCTGGAACGGCTGCTGGATATTTTGAACAACGAGCGCGAGGTGCTGGAGCTGGAACGTAAGATCAGCCAGCGCGTCAAGAAGCAGATGGAGAAGACCCAGAAGGAATACTATCTCCGCGAACAAATGAAAGCCATCCAGAAGGAACTCGGGGAGAAAGAAGGACGAGCCGGCGAAGCCGAGGAGCTCCGCACCCAAATGGCCGAATCCGGCATTCCGGAGAAGGTCAGGGAGAAGGTCGAGAAGGAAATCGACCGGCTGGAGAAGATGCCGTCCACGTCGGCCGAAGGCGGCGTTATCCGCAATTATATCGATTGGTTACTTACCCTTCCTTGGAACAAGAAAACCGAGGACGATCTGGACGTGAACAAAGCCGAGGAGATTTTGAACGAGGATCACTACGGGCTTGAGAAGCCGAAGGAACGCGTGCTGGAATATTTGGCGGTTCAGCAGCTGGTCAAGAAGCTGAAAGGCCCGATTCTGTGCCTCGTGGGCCCTCCGGGCGTCGGCAAGACGTCCATTGCGCGGTCGATCGCCAAGTCGCTCGGCCGGCAATTCGTGCGCATCTCGCTCGGCGGCGTGCGCGACGAAGCGGAAATCCGCGGCCATCGCCGTACTTACGTCGGCGCGATGCCGGGCCGCATCATCCAGGGCATGAAGACGGCGGGCTCGCTCAATCCGGTGTTCCTGCTGGACGAAATCGACAAGATGGCGATGGATTTTCGCGGCGACCCGGCCTCCGCGCTGCTCGAGGTGCTGGATCCGGAGCAGAACAACACGTTCAGCGACCACTTCATCGAAGTGCCGTTCGACTTGTCCAAGGTCATGTTCGTCACGACGGCGAACGCCATCCATAACATTCCGCGTCCGCTGCTCGACCGGATGGAAGTGCTCTACATTCCGGGCTACACCGAGCTGGAGAAGCTGCAAATCGCCTCCCGCTACCTCCTGCCGAAGCAGAAGAAGGAGCACGGACTCGAAGAGGAGCAGATGCGGATGGGCGACGACAGTCTGCTGCAGGTGATCCGCGAGTATACCCGCGAAGCGGGCGTCCGCAACCTGGAGCAGCAGATCGCGGCTATTTGCCGGAAGGCCGCGAGAGCGATCGTATCCGAGAGCGGCGGGGGGCCGATCAACGTCGATGAAGCGAAGGTCAAGGAATGGCTCGGACCCGCGAAGTTCCGGTACGGCACGGCGGAGATCGAAAATCAGGTCGGCGCGGTGACCGGTCTCGCATGGACGGAAGTCGGCGGCGACACGCTGGTCATCGAAGTGACCGTGCTGCCGGGCAGCGGCAAGCTGACCCTGACGGGCAAGCTGGGCGACGTTATGAAGGAATCGGCGCAAGCCGCCTTCAGCTATACGCGTTCCCGCGCGGCCGAGCTCGGCATCGATCCGCTGTTCCACGAGAAGAACGACATTCACATCCACATCCCGGAAGGCGCCATTCCGAAGGACGGTCCTTCCGCGGGCATTACGATGGCGACGGCGCTCATCTCGGCCCTCACGAACCGTTACGTGTACAAGGAAGTGGCGATGACCGGCGAAATCACGCTGCGCGGCCGGGTGCTGCCGATCGGCGGCCTGAAGGAGAAGTCGCTGGCCGCGCACCGCGCAGGCATCAAGAAAGTACTGCTGCCGAAGGACAATGAGCGCGATCTTCGCGACATCCCGGACAGCATCAAGGCCGACATGGAATTCGTGCCGGTCGGGACGATGGACGAAGTGCTGACCCATGCCCTGGCCGGCCGGGAAGCGCAAGCGCCGGTCGAGACGCATTAGCAAGCAAGAGAAAGCAGGTTGTTCATTCGTGAAAATATCGAACGTGGAATTCGTCATCAGTGCCGTAAGGCCTGATCAATACCCCGACGACGCCTTGCCGGAGTTCGCTCTGGCAGGGCGCTCCAACGTCGGCAAGTCGTCGCTCATCAACCGCATAATCAACCGCAAGGCTCTGGCCCGCACTAGCTCGCAGCCGGGCAAGACGCAGCAGTTGAATTACTACCGCGTCAACGACCGCTTGTATTTGGTCGACTTTCCCGGCTACGGTTATGCCAAGGTGTCCAAGGTACAGCGGCAGCAGTTCGGCGAGATGATCGAGACGTACTTAAGCAAGCGGGAGCCGCTCAAGATGGTGCTGCACATCATCGATATCCGGCACGCGCCGTCGAAGGACGACGTGCTGATGTACGATTGGCTGAAGCATTACGACATCCCGGTTTGCGTCGTCACGACGAAGGCGGACAAGATTCCGAAGAGCCAGTGGCCGAAGCACGTCAAGATCATTAAGGAAGCGCTGGGCTTCCGTCCGACGGACCGCCACGTGCTGTTCTCGTCCGAGACGGGGCTCGGCCGCGACGAGCTGTGGGCCGTTATGGAAGAGAGGATCGCGGAAAGCGAAGAAGAAGCGGCAGAAACCGAAGAAGTTTCGATCGAATAGCGAGGATTACGCATAAAAGCGCGGACTCATTGTAGAATCTCCTTCATTTTTCTGAAATATGCGAGAATATCGCGGCTGGGCGGCAGGAATAAAAGACCTCGATCGGTTATAATATACCTAAGTAGTGGATTTACAATTGCGTTACTTTAAAGAATTGAGGAGATTTTTATGGCTCAGCGGATAGCCACCGAGTATGTGAGTGCTTCTCTGCAATTAACGGCTGAAGAGATGGCGGGATTTGTCCGGTTTTTCGAAGACCAGCATGTCAAGCATCAAGTGCGGGTACTGGATAACGGCAATCACGAGATGGTTCTCGAGGACGACGCAGGACGAGAAGAGGTCCGCTTAACTTTCGAGCGTCAGCAAGACCGGTTTGTAAGCTTGCTTTCCTGCCGCATCATGCATCCCAAACTGACGAACGCCATGCGCAAGGCTGTAGCGGCGTTCCGAGGCGACGCGATCGTCAACCGCATTTATCCGACCTATACGATGACCTATCACTACGAGCAAGGCAACGTTCGCAAAATCGTCGAACATAAAAACAAGGAAGCGAGAGTGATCTTTGAGTTCAAGGACACGGTCGGCCAACTGGAAGCGGCGTTCCGGATCATGGACATCGAACATGAGATCCAAGTCGCGCAAGGCGCGATCGACCAGCTCTTGGACTTGCGGAATCAATGCAGCGACCGCGCGCAAATTGCCCTTATCGACGAGCGTTTAGCTTCTTATACAAGGCAGTTGTTCATGCTGGAAGCGTGAACGGCCAGCCTGACATCACACCCGAAAGCCGCAGCGATTGCGGCTTTTTTTGTCCTTTCGGGCGGGGTGGACGAACACAGAATCGGGGTGCGCGACATACGTTTATAATTGGAGTTCGCGTCACGTCCAACGTTCGGTTTTCGCCCAAAAAAAACTGTTGCATTTATCAGCGATAGATGTTATTTTTATTTTCGTTGCAATGAACTATTAGGAACCAGGATTCACTCAGGACATGGTAATGTTGCGAGAGGAAAGTCCCCTCGGGCAGTGAATGACGTAGGTCCTAGCGGATGAAATTACTAAACATTTTGTTCCTAGGAAGGGGGAACCGAAAGATGGAATATTCAACTTTCGGAAGACACGTTGCGGTTGATACTTGGGGTGTGGATTTTGACCTGCTGAACAACTCGGAGTTTTTACAAGCCCAAATGGTAGAGGCAGCCGAAGCATGCGGCGCTACCGTATTGTCCGTGCAAGCCAAACAATTTGAACCACAAGGCGCAACAGTGCTCGTACTGCTGTCTGAAAGTCATCTCTCCATTCACACGTATCCTGAGAGAGGGTTCGCTGCTCTTGATTGTTATACCTGTGGAGAAACGGTTGACCCACAGCTCGCGATCGACTACATGATGTCCGTGTTGAAGCCGAAAGTCATGCATGCGAAGAAGCTCGTTCGCGGCATGGGCGAACTGCAAGTCATGGAAGCCGACATGAAGCAAGCGGAGCTTGTGTAACTAACTTATTCATCGATGAAAAATGCAAGGCTGCGGATGCGTCCGCAGCCTTTTTGTATGCCTCGAAACGTCTGGCGCTATTTCAAACAATTTTCATAATTGCAGGGGTATGGCTTGTCGAACTGTGCTATACTAAGTGATGGAAACCAAGAAGAAGGGCAGGTGAACGCACATGCACATTATCGTTGTCGGACTGAATTATCGGACGGCTCCAGTTGAGGTAAGGGAACGGTTTACGTTCGCGGAACGGGATTTGCCCGAAGCCTTGAAGCAGCTGCAGCAGACCAAGAGCATCATGGAATGTGTCATCGTCGCGACCTGTAACCGTACGGAATTATACGCCGTCGTAGATCGTCCGCATCTGTGCGGCCACTATATTCGCACTTTTATGGAGAAATGGTTCGGCACGCCGAGGCAGCAGTTTACCTCGGATTTATATATGTACGAAGACGAACGTGCGATCGAGCATCTGTTCCGCGTGACCAGCGGATTGGATTCCATGGTTATCGGCGAGACCCAGATCCTCGGGCAAGTGAAGAGCGCGTTCCTGCTCGCGCAGGAACAGAAGACGACGGGAACCCTGTTCAATTCTCTCTTCAAGCAGGCGGTGACGCTGGCGAAGAAAGCTCACTCCGACACGGCAATCGGCGAGGCAGCCGTCTCGGTCAGCTACGCGGCGGTCGAGCTCGGCAAGCGGATCTTCGGGCAGTTCGGGGGCAAGACGGTCATGATCGTCGGCGCGGGCAAGATGAGCGAGCTGACGGCCAAGCATCTGTACGCCAGCGGCGCGCAGCGCGTGTTCGTCGTGAACCGGACGTACGACCGCGCGGTACAGCTCGCGGACAAGTTCAACGGCACACCGCTTAACATGCAGGATGCCGTCGCGCGTCTGCACGAGGCGGACATCATCATCAGCTCCACGGGTTCCGAAGGCTTCGTGCTGAAGCGCGAGCAGGTCGAAGCAGCGATGCGCAGACGGAAATCGCGTCCGCTGTTCATGATCGACATCGCGGTTCCGCGGGACCTTGATCCCGCTATCGCCGCCGTCGAGAACGTCTTCCTGTACGACATCGACGACCTGGAAGGCATCGTCGAGAGCAATCTGGAACAGCGCCGTCAGGAAGCCGCCAAGATCGAAACGCTGATCGCGGCCGAGCTCGACGCGTATCGTCAATGGTACAAGACGCTCGGCGTCGCGCCGCTCATTCAGGCGCTGCAGACGAAGGCGTCGGCGATCCACGCCGAAACGATGGACAGCCTCGCGAACAAGCTGCCGGATCTCGGCGACCGTGAGCTCAAGATCATTCATAAATTGACGAAAAGCATCGTGAACCAAATGATGCACGATCCGATTCTGCGCATCAAGGAAATGGCCGGCGAGAAGCAGGCCGATCAAGCGATGGACATGTTCGTCAAATTGTTCGCGCTCGAGGAGGAAATCGAGCGGGCCGAGCGCAAAGGCGAGACCGCGAAATCGTCCGTCCGGGCGGAAGCGGCGCAAGCCAAAGAATCCATGGCCAAGCTGGGCACGGGTCCGGTACCGGCATTTTGACCTCGTTCAGCCTGGCGGTTTGCGGAGGCGGCTATGGTTACACATAATTGGTTCTATGATGGTATACTTTATGTTTACGCCCTGAGCCTCCTGTTTTACTTCTCGGATTTCGTCGATCGAAACCGGCAAGCGAAACAAGTGGGAACAGGGCTGCTTATTTTCGTCTGGGTGCTCCAGACGGGGTTTCTCGTCTATCGGATCATCTCCCATCTGGATATGACGCTCATGACGCTATTCGAATATTTGCTCGTCTTTTCATGGCTGCTCGTCACGGTATCGCTCGCGATGAGCCGGTTTTTCCGAATGGAATTCATCGTCTTCTTCGTCAACGTCATCGGGTTCGCGGTTCTTACACTGAATTTGTTCCGAATCGGGGCGGGGACATCGCTGGCGCGGTGGGAACTGGCCAACGACATGCTGATCGTGCACATCGCGCTGATGATTCTCGCGTATACCGCCTTCACGGTCAGCGGGATCTTCTCCGGCATGTATCTGTTCCTGTTCGCACGGTTGAAAGGCAAGCAGTGGACCAAGCGGATGCAGCGCCTGCCCAGCCTGGACGTGGCGGACCGATTCATGTTCCGCGTATCCTTGATCGGCACGCCGCTCCTGATGCTGTCGCTCGCGATCGCGGTGACGTCCATCCTGGTCGAAGGCCGATACGGGCTGCTGCTGGATTGGAAGGTGTTGACGTCTTTCATCGCGCTCGGCCTTTATATCTGGAACGTGATGAAGCATCAATGGTTTGACGGAACGGGCTGGAAGTTCGCGCGGTTCAATTTGATCAGCTACGCCGTGCTGCTGTTGAATGTCTTCATGAATCAGGCGTCGAATTTTCACGGCTGGTCGTGATTCGGCCGCGGCGGCGATATGATGGGGGGAGCCGGCGATGGCGGCGTACTATCCGATGATGGTGGATCTCACGGGCCGGCGATGCGTCGTGATCGGCGGCGGTCCCGTGGCCGAACGGAAAACGCTCGGTCTGCTGGAAGGCGGCGCCGGCGAGCTGATCGTGGTGGCCCCCCGGGTGACGGCCAAGCTCGCGGAGCTGGCTGTATCCGGGTCTATTGCGCTGGAACGAAGGGAATATATGGAGAGTGACGCGGCCGGCGCGTTTTTGCTCTTCGCGGCCACCGGCGATCGGCGGCTGAACGGCCGGATCGCGGCCGACGCGACGCGCTTCGGCGCGCTCGTCAATACGGCGGATGCCGGCGGCGAAGGCGACTTCGCGACGCCTGCCGTCGTCCGGCGGGGGGGGCTGGCGATCGCCCTGACGACGGGCGGCGCGAGCCCCGCGCTTGCGGCGCTGCTGAAGCGCCGGCTTGCCGGGCAGTTCGGGCCGGCGTACGAAGCGTGCGTCGGCCGCTTGCGCTTGCTGCGCGAGCTGGCGCTGGCCGACATCGCGGACGCGGCGCTTCGGACGGCCGTTCTAGGGCTTGCGGCGGAGGAAGCGATGCGCGAGGCGGAACGCCTTTCCGCGCCTCGGGAAGGAAAGGACTTCGCTGCACTCGGGACAATCGAAGCGATCGAATCTATGGAATCAATCGAACAATGGATGAGCAGGCTGCGGGATGCGGCCGAGAGGGGACGGTAGGACATGGCATATATCGTAGACGGACGCCGAGTGATCGTCGTCGGCACGCGGCAGAGCGCGCTCGCGCTGACCCAGACGGGGCAAGTCATCGACCAATTGAAAGCGTTGTGCGCGGAGCATGGGCTGCCGTATGCGTTCGAAATCCGCAAAATCGTCACTAAGGGCGACCGGATTCTCGACGTGACGCTGTCCAAGGTGGGCGGCAAAGGGCTGTTCGTCAAGGAGATCGAGCAGGCGCTGTTCGACGGCGAGATCGACTTGGCCGTACATAGCATGAAGGACATGCCGTACGAGCTGCCCGAAGGCTTGATCAACGGCGCCGTGCCGAAGCGCGTCGATCCGCGCGACTGCCTCATTGCGAGCGGCGGCGCGTCGTTCGAGGAACTGCCGGCGGGCGCGAAGGTCGGCACGAGCAGCCTTCGGCGCTCCAGCCAGCTCCTGCACGCGCGGCCGGATCTAGTGATCGAGTCCATCCGGGGCAATATCGATTCCCGCATCAAGAAGCTCGAGACGGAAGGCTTCGACGCCATCGTGCTGGCGGCGGCCGGCTTGCAGCGGATGGGCTGGGAAGGCAAGATCTCGTCCTTCCTGTCCGAGGAGCTGTGCGTGCCGGCCGTCGGCCAAGGCGCGCTCGGCATCGAGTGCCGCGAAGACGACGCCGACGTACGCGGGCTGCTGGCGCTGTTGAATGATGAAGAGACGGCCATGACGGTCGCCGCGGAGCGGAGCTTCCTCGGCGAGCTGAACGGCGGCTGTCAAATACCGATCGGCGCGCATGCGCGCGTGGTGAAGCCGGGCGGCGAAGGCGCGCCCGTACTGGAGCTGACGGGCATCGTCGGTTCGCCGGACGGCAGCGTGCTGCTGAAGGAGACGGTTCGCGGGGAAGATCCGGCCGCGCTCGGCGCCGAAGCCGCGAATCGATTGAAAGCCAAAGGAGCGGACCGCATACTGGCGGATGTGAGGGGATGATCGATTTGCTGACGGGGAAGAGCAAAGGAAAGGTCTACCTGGTGGGAGCGGGTCCCGGCGACCCGAAGCTGATTACGGTTCGCGGCTTGGAATGCATCCGGTCGTGCGACGTGATCGTGTATGACCGGCTCGCGAGTCCGCGGCTGCTTCGCCATCTGAAGCCGGGAGCCGAGAAGGTTTATGTGGGCAAGCTGCCCGACCGCCATACGATGAAGCAGGAGGACATCAACCGGCTGCTCGTCGATCTGGCCTTGGAGGGCAAAGTCGTCACCCGCCTGAAGGGCGGCGACCCGACGATCTTCGGGCGCGTCGGCGAGGAAGCGGAGCTGCTTCGGCAGTACGACGTCGAGTTCGAGATCGTACCGGGCATTACGTCCGCGATCGCCGTGCCCGCGTATGCGGGCATTCCGGTGACGCACCGCGACTTGGCCTCGTCCGTGTCGATCGTGACGGGTCATGAAAGCCCGGACAAGCTCGACCATTCCATCCATTGGGACAAGGTGACGCACGCCACGGGCACGCTCGTCTTCCTGATGGGCGTAGCCAAGGTCGGGTATATCGCCGAGCAGCTGATGAACCACGGCAAGCCGGCCGATACGCCGGTCGCGCTCGTCCGCTGGGGCACGCGCGTCGAACAGCGGACCGTGACCGGGACGCTCGAGACGATCGAGGCGGTCGTGAAGGCGGCGGATTTCAAGCCGCCGGCGGTCATCGTCGTCGGCGACGTCGTGCTGCAGCGCGAGAAGCTGAATTGGTACGAGCGCAAGCCGCTGTTCGGAACGCGCGTGCTCGTGACGCGGGCGCGTGCGCAGAGCAGCGAGCTGAGCGAGCGGATCGAGGAGCTCGGAGGCGAACCGTGCGAATTTCCCGTCATCGAGACGAGACGGCCTTCGGAGCCTGAGACGATCGCCGCTGTCGAAGCGGCGCTCGGCGAAGCCGAGCAGTATGACTGGCTGATGTTCACGAGCGTGAACGGCGTCGATTATTTCTTCGACTGGCTGAAGTCCTTGCGCATCGACGTCAGGCGGTTTCATCGGGCGCGCGTCGCGGCGGTGGGGCCGAAGACGGCGGAGGCGCTCGAGCGGCGCGGCCTGCTCGTCGACGCGCTGCCGGTGAAGTTTCAGGCGGACGATCTGCTCGCCAGCCTGGAGGACCGGCTGCGGCCGGGACAGCGCGTGCTGCTCCCGCGCGGCGACCTGGCGCGCGAAGTGCTGCCCCGCGAGCTGAAAGCCAAGGGCCTGCTCCCCGTCGAGATCGACGTCTACGAGACGATTCTCGCGCAGGACCAGGACGAGGAAGTGCTCGAGTACCTGCGAAGCGGCGAGGTGCACGTCGTTACGTTCGCCAGCTCCTCGACGGTGACGAATCTGCTCGAGGTGCTGCGGCGGATGGGCGTCGAACGGCCGCTCGAGCTGCTTAACGGCGTCGATATCGCCTGCATCGGCCCTGTCACGGCCAAGACCGCGGCCGAAGCCGGCTTAACCGTTACGATACAACCCGAAGACGCGACGATCGACGGGCTCATCGCGGCCATCGCGGAGTCCCGGATCGCTCGCGCTAAGATATAGGAGGCATTTGACCCATGGCATTTCCAATTACCAGACATCGCCGGCTGCGCAGAACCGCGGCCATGAGAAGCCTCGTCCGCGAAACGCATCTGAACGTCGACGATTTCATCTATCCGCTCTTCGTGTCCCATGGCGAGAATGTGAAAGTCGAAATCTCGTCGATGCCCGGCGTCTATCAGCTCTCGATCGATCTGCTGAAGCCCGAGATCGACGCCGTCGTCGCTTCCGGCATTAAAGCGGTGCTGCTGTTCGGCTTGCCGGCCACCAAGGACGCGATCGGAACGTCGGCGTTCGAAGACGACGGCATCGTGCAGCAGGCGACGCGCGCGATCAAAGAATGGGCTCCGAACCTGCTCGTCGTCGCGGATACGTGCTTGTGCGAATTCACGGATCACGGCCACTGCGGCATGATCCATCACGATCCCCGCACCGGCAACGCCGAGGTGGACAACGACGCTTCGCTCGAGCTGCTCGTTCGGACGGCGGTCTCGCAAGCGAAGGCTGGCGCGGACATCATCGCGCCGTCGAACATGATGGACGGCTTCGTCGGAGCGATCCGCGAAGGACTGGACGCGGCGGGCTTTGAGATGGTGCCGATCATGTCCTACTCCGTGAAGTACGCGTCGGCATTCTACGGGCCCTTCCGCGAAGCCGCGCAATCCGCGCCGCAGTTTGGCGACCGCAAGTCGTACCAGATGGATCCGGCGAACGTCCGCGAGGCGCTGCGCGAAGCGGAATCCGATGTCCTCGAAGGCGCGGACATGCTGATGGTCAAGCCGGCGCTGGCGTATATGGACGTCATCCGCCTCATGAAGGAGCAGTACGACCTGCCGCTGGTGGCGTACAACGTGAGCGCGGAGTATTCGATGGTCAAGGCGGCCGCGGCGAACGGCTGGATCGATGAGCGTGCGATCGTGCTGGAGACGCTGACGGGCATGAAGCGCGCTGGCGCGGATCTGATCATCACCTATCACGCGCTGGACGCCGCGCGCTGGCTGCAAGGCGAATAAGCCGGTCAAGCGGCTGGACGGCCGCCCGGCAGACGACAATTATCGAGACAGGCAGGTGTCAACCATGTTGGAAAAAAACCGCAAACGGTCCGACGACCGGTCCAAGGCGGCGTTCGCGCAGGCAAAGACGGTCATTCCCGGCGGCGTCAACTCCCCGGTCCGCGCGTTCAAGTCGGTCGGCCTCACCCCCGTCTACATGGAGCGCGGGGAAGGGTACCGCGTCTTCGACATCGACGGAAACAGCTATATCGACTACGTGGCGTCGTGGGGGCCGCTCATTATGGGGCATGCCCACCCGGCGGTCGTCGAAGCGGTGAAGACGACGGCGGAGAAAGGGACGAGCTTCGGCGCGCCGACGGAATTGGAGACGCGCATGGCGGAGCTCGTCTGCGAGCGCGTGCCGTCCGTCGAAGTGGTGCGGATGGTCAACTCCGGCACGGAAGCGACCATGAGCGCGCTGCGGCTGGCGCGCGGCTATACGAAACGCAGCAAAATTTTGAAATTCGAAGGTTCGTACCACGGCCATGCCGACAGCCTGCTGATCAAGGCCGGCTCCGGCGTCGCGACGCTGGGGCTGCCGGACAGCCCGGGCGTCCCGGAGAGCGTCGCCTCCCACACGGTCACGGTGCCGTATAACGACCTGGAATCCGTCAAGTACGCGTTCGAACGGTTCGGCGAGGAGATCGCCTGCGTCATCGTCGAGCCTGTCGCCGGGAACATGGGCGTCGTGCCGCCGCTGCCCGGCTTCCTGGAGGGGCTGCGCGAAGTCACGACGCAATACGGCAGCCTGCTCATCTTCGACGAAGTCATGACCGGCTTCCGTGTGCATTATCATTGCGCGCAGGGCTTGTACGGCATTACGCCGGACCTGACCTGCCTCGGCAAAGTCATCGGCGGCGGCCTGCCCGTCGGCGCGTACGGCGGCAAGCGCGAAATCATGGAAATGATGGCGCCGAGCGGTCCGATCTACCAGGCGGGCACGCTGTCCGGCAACCCGCTCGCGATGGCGGCCGGCTACACGACGCTCAGCCTGTTGACGCCGGAGACGTACGAACGGCTGGAGCGGATGTCCGTCCGCCTGCAGCTCGGCTTCGAGGCGAACGCCGAGCGCCATGGCATCGCGAGCACGATCAACCGCGTCGGCTCGATGGTCTGCCCGTTCTTCACGGAGACGCACGTCATCAACTACGAGACGGCCAAAACCGCCGATTTGGAACGGTTCAAGGCTTATTTCGGCGCCATGCTCGACCTGGGCGTGAGTGTCGCGCCGTCGCAATTCGAAGGCATGTTCGTCTCGGGCGTGCACGACGAAGCGGCGATCGACGCGACGATCGAGGCGCACGACGAGGCGCTTCGCAGGCTGTAGCGCTTCGCGCATCCGACCGAAGAATAGCTCAACCGAACATTTAACGGGAGAAGGAGCGTGACCGAACTTGGATCACCCCGCACTGCCTTACGAACGGAACGGAGAATGGCTGGCGCTGTCCGCGGCGCGGCTCTTCGCGTTCGCGCAAGCCGCAGGCGGCGCCATTTCCCCGATCGAAGCCGGGAGCCATCCGCATCATGTGCGGCAATGGCTGCTGGCTCTTGGTTTATTTCCGGAGAAATGGCTCGGCCGTTTGTTCTCGACCGGCGGCATCCGCATGGACGGCGACCACATCCTGCTGCGGACGTTCGTGCCTGGCGACCCGGCGCGGGACGCGGCGTACCGCTTGGCGCAGACGGCGCCGGCAGATGCCGCGGCACCGGGACGGCCGGACTCGGAGGCGGCTCACGTGCTATACGCCGACGACTGGTGCCTCGTCATGGACAAGCCGGCCGGCATGCCGGTGCACGCGTCCGCGCCGGGCCAGCGGGGCACGCTCGACGAGGCGGCCGTCCGCGCGGGCTCGGCGCTCGGCGAGCTTCAGCCGGCGAAGCACATTCACCGGCTGGACGACGACACGGCCGGGCCGGTGCTGTACGCGCGCAACGAGCTGGCGCAGCTTCGGCTGGACGCGGCGATGCGCGGCAAGGCGATCGGCCGGCAATACGCCGCGCTCGTACACGGCGTACCGAAGCGCAAGCGCGGCACCGTGGACGCGCCGATCGGCAAGGACCGCCACCATCCGTCCAGGCGGCGCGTCGCGCCCGGCGGCGACCCGGCGGTCACGCATTACGAGACGCTGGAGGTCTACAAGGACGCCGCGCTCCTCCGGCTATGGCTGGAGACGGGCCGCACGCATCAAATCCGCGTCCATATGAGCCATCTCGGCCACCCGCTCGTCGGCGACGCGCTATACGACGGACGCGACGTCAAGCTGCGGCATCAGGCGCTGCGCGGCGAACGGCTGAGCTTCGCGCATCCGTGGAGCGGCAAAGCCGTCACGCTGGCTTCGCCGGAGCCGCCGTGGTTCGCCGAGGCGCGCCGCCGTTTGGCTGCTACGTGAAAATCATAGTCATGCCTGCCCACCTCCGGCCATATAGATAAATAGGCAAGAACCATTCGAAATATAAGCAAAGCGTAAGGAAACTTAGGCTTTCTTGTATTTGCAGAAAGCTGCAGCCTAGCTTGCGTAGGAGGGGAAAGGAGGACGACTAGCGTGTCAAGCCAGTCAAACGGTTTGCGATTCGATATTTACGAGCGGGTACACCTGCCCGACGAAGTGGCGGCGATCGACGAGCTGGACGAAATCGAGCTCGTGCCCCGCATCGGCATCGTACAGCAGGAGGAGCAGGTGCTATTGAAGGGCCATCTGCTGCTCTCGGGGGTGTACCGGTCGGAGGAGCAGCCGCTGTCGGAACAATCGCTGGAGCATTGGATCCCGGTCGAAATCACGCTGCCGCTGAACCGCATTCACCGTCTGGACGACATCTCCGTCGAAATAGACAATTTCGACGTGGACGTGTTGTCCACGCGGACACTCAACATTACGGGCGTGCTGTCGCTGTACGGCATCGAAATCGAGCAGTCGAACCCGCAGGGGGAATGGCAGCAGGAAGAACCGTACACGGTCGTGCACAGCCGCGAGGAGGAGGAAGTTCCGTTCGCGTCGGCGCCGTTTTTCGCGCAGCAGCCGCAGTTCTGGCAGCCGGAGCCGCAGCGCGAGACGGCGGAGGATGAGGCGCTCCGCTACGCGTCGTTCCAGTCGGAGGCGGAGGAAGCCCGGGAAGCGCTGGCGCGCGCGGCGATCGCGAGAGAGCGGGAGCTGCTCGAAGCCGCCCGCTTAGAGGGATCCCGGCAGGAAGCAGCCCGTCAGGAAGAAGCGCTCCAAGAAGCCGACCGCCAGGAGGCCGCGCGGCTCGATGCTGCCCGCCAGGAAGCCGCGCAGCAAGAGGCGGAACAGCAGGACATCGCCCAGGAGGCCGCGCAGCAAGAGGCGGAACAGCAGGACATCGCCCAGGAGGCCGATCGCACGGAGGTATTCCAGCCGGAAGCGCCGGCGGTACCGGTGGAAGCCGCCGCGCCTCCGCCGTGGCAGACGCCTTCATTTCCGGAAGCATCCGCTCCGCTGGAAGATCCGGCCGTCTTCATTCATGCCGAAGCCGAACCGGCGATTCGCCAGTCTGCGCCGTCCGCCGCCTCGGATCCGTTCGGGGAAGTGTCCGTGCCGGAGGCCGACGCGGAGCCGAAGCCGCTTCGCGTCGCGCTGTCCGGCAAGCCTGCGGAGGAGGAAGCAGCCCAGCAGGGCGCCGGCAACGTCAGCTTCCGGTCGCTGCTGCAGTCCAGCCGGCGCGAGCAGGAAGCGAAGGCGGCCGCGGAGGAGCACGCGGAGCGCGAAGCCGAACAAAACCGCAAATCCTCGGGCGACGAAATCGAATGGCAAAACCTGTTTTTCGGCCGTCCGAGCGACGATAACGCGTTCCGCAAGGTGCGCATCTGCATCGTCCAGCGCGAGGAGACGCTCGACGTCATCGCCGGCCGATATCAGCTGCAGCCCCGGGAGCTGGCCTTGTACAACCGGCTGAGCGACCAGAGCGTCAGCGAAGGGCAAGTCCTCTATATTCCATAACCCGCGCATGCGCAAAGCCCGCAGCGAAAGCCTCTACGAGGCTTCCGGCGGGCTTTTCGGCGTTTCGGGCCGCGCCTCCAACTCCCTCCAGCAAATGGGCGGCGGGATTGCCCTGCCGGGATTGACGTTTTCCAAGAAAAACGTGTATGATAGAAAAAATAGGGCAATAATTGATTTAAATGAAACGACAGGGATGGGGAAGAGTGGCAGGAAGTCCTTCAGAGAGCGGAACCGCTGGCGCTGCGAGGTTCCGCAGGAACGAGACTGCGACGGGTCGCCCCGGAGTCGCCGGAACGAAGCGAAGCGATTCGTCTAGTTGCGGCCGGCCGCAGCCGTTATCTGCAACGAGTTGTCGAACCGGCGCCAGTCGCCGCTTCGGAACAAAGGTGGTACCGCGGAAGCCAAAACCTTTCGTCCTTTGCTATAAGGGCGGAAGGTTTATTTTTTGTCTTAAGGATGGGCGAAACGCGACCGGCGGTGCGGAACGCGCCGAAACCGGACGAGGACATAACGATGGAGGTAGGAATTGAGATGTCGCAAAAATTGACGACGACTGAAATGCCGACGACCTATGACCCGAAGGCTGCGGAAACCAAGTGGTATCCGTACTGGATGGATGGCAAATATTTTGAAGCGGGCAAACGCCCGGACGCGAAGCCGTACACGATCGTGATTCCGCCGCCAAACGTTACCGGCATGCTGCATATCGGGCACGCGCTCGATTTCACGCTGCAGGATATTTTGATCCGTACCAAGCGGATGCAGGGCTTCGACGCGCTCTGGCTGCCGGGCGCGGACCATGCCGGCATCGCGACGCAGACGAAGGTCGAACAGAAGCTGCGCGAGGAAGGGAAGTCGCGCTACGACCTGGGCCGCGAGAAGTTTCTCGAGAAGGTATGGGAGTGGAAGGACAGCTACGCCGCGACGATTCACGAGCAGTGGGCGAAGATGGGCTTCTCCCTGGACTACTCGCGCGAGCGCTTCACGCTCGACGAAGGCCTCTCCCGCGCCGTTCGCGAAGTGTTCGTCCGGCTCTACGAGAAGGGCCTGATCTACCGCGGCAAAAAAATCATCAACTGGGATCCGGCGGCCCGCACGGCGCTCTCGGACATCGAAGTCGAACATAAAGAAGTGAACGGGCACCTGTACCATCTGCAGTACCCGCTGAAGAACGGCTCGGGGCATATCACCGTCGCGACGACGCGTCCGGAGACGATGCTCGGCGACACGGCGGTCGCGGTCCATCCCGAAGACGAACGCTACAAGCACCTGATCGGCGAGCTGATCGTGCTGCCGATCATCGGCCGCGAAATTCCGATCATCGCCGACGAATACGTCGAGAAGGATTTCGGCTCCGGCGCGGTCAAAATCACCCCGGCGCACGACCCGAACGACTTCGAGGTCGGCCAGCGCCATCAGCTGCCGCAAATCGTCGTCATGGACGAAAGCGGGACGATGAACGCGGAAGCCGGTCCGTACAACGGTCTTGACCGCGCGGAATGCCGCAAGCGGATCGTCGCCGACCTGCAGGCGAGCGGCGTCTGCGTCAAGATCGAGGACCACGTCCATCAGGTCGGCCACAGCGAGCGCAGCGGCGCCGTCGTCGAGCCGTACCTGTCGACGCAATGGTTCGTCGACATGAAGCCGCTGGCCGAAGCGGCAATCGAAGCGCAGCGCGGCGGCAAGGGCGTTAACTTCGTACCGGAGCGGTTCGAGCGCACCTATTTGCAATGGATCGAGAACGTGCGCGACTGGTGCATTTCCCGCCAGTTATGGTGGGGCCACCGCATCCCGGCCTGGTATTGCGACGCCTGCGGCGCGATGCACGTCGCGCTTGAGGATCAGACGACGTGCTCCGCGTGCGGCAGCGGATCGCTCCGTCAGGACGAGGACGTCCTGGACACGTGGTTCAGCTCGGCCCTGTGGCCGTTCTCCACGCTTGGCTGGCCGGACCAGACGGAAGACCTGAAGCGGTTCTATCCGACGGACGTGCTCGTCACGGGCTACGACATCATTTATTTCTGGGTTGCGCGGATGATCTTCACGGCGCTCGAGTTCACGGGCGAAATTCCGTTCAAGGACGTCCTGATGCACGGCCTCGTCCGCGACGAGAACGGGAAGAAAATGTCCAAATCGCTCGGCAACGGCGTCGATCCGCTCGATGTCATCGAGAAGTACGGCGCCGACGCGATGCGCTACATGATCTCCACGAGCAGCACGCCGGGGCTCGATCTGCGCTTCCGCTGGGAACGGGTCGAGCAGGCGCGCAACTTCGCCAACAAGATCTGGAACGCGTCGCGCTTCGCGATCATGAACCTGGAAGGCATCGCCGCGTCGGACATCGACATCAACGTGACGCTCGGCACGGCCGACCGGTGGATCCTGCACCGCCTGAACGCGACGGTTGCCGACGCGACCCGCCTGATCGACGCTTACGATTTCGGCGAGACGGGCCGCGTGCTGTACAACTTCATCTGGGATGACCTGTGCGACTGGTACATCGAATTCGCGAAGCTGAGCCTGTACGGCCAAGACGCGGAAGCGAAGCGCGCGACGCAGTCCGTGCTCGCCTACGTGCTCGACCGCACGCAGCGGCTCATTCATCCGTTCATGCCGTTCATCAGCGAAGAAATCTGGCAGCATCTGCCGCATGAAGGCGAGACGGTCTCGCTCGCGCCGTGGCCGGTGTACGACGCCGCCCTGGAAGCGCCGGACGCTGTCGCCGAGATGGAGCTGCTGATGGACCTGATCCGCTCGGTGCGCAACATCCGCGCCGAAGTGAACGTGCCGATGAGCAAGAAGATCGAGCTGCAAATCAAGCCGTCGAGCCCGGCGGAAGCGGGCATCCTGACCCGCAACGAAGAGTTCGTCGTCCGCTTCTGCGGCACGTCCAAGCTGGACATCAGCCTCGAGCTGGCGGCGCCGGATAAGGCGATGACGGCGATCGTGACAGGGGCCGAGCTGTACCTGCCGCTGGCCGGCCTGATCGACATCGAGCAGGAAATCGCCCGGCTGGAGAAGGAAATCCAGCACCTGGACAGCGAAGTGTCGCGCGTCGAGAAGAAGCTCGCGAACGCCGGCTTCGTGGCGAAGGCTCCGGCGAAAGTCATCGAGGAAGAAAAGGCGAAAATGGCCGACTATGCCGATAAGCGCGACAAAGTGAAGGCGCGGATCGCGGAATTGAGAGGCTGAGCGACATGAGCGAACATCAAGACGCACGCGCGGCGGGAACGCTCGCAACCTACGAGGAAGCGCGGCAATGGATCGAAGGGCTGGTGCCGTTCGGCATCCGCCCCGGTCTCGAACGGATCGGGAAGCTGATGGAGCTGACGGGCCATCCAGAGCGCCGGCTGAAGTTCATTCACGTGGCCGGCACGAACGGCAAGGGCTCCGTCTGTGCCTACCTGACGAGCGTGCTGCTGCGCTGCGGCTACGACGTCGGGACGTTTACCTCCCCATACATCACGAAGTTTACGAATCGTTTTCAATATAACGGCACCGACATTCCGGAAGAGACGCTGCTCGCCCTCGCGAACCGGCTGAAGCCGCTCGTCGAGGAGATCGCGGGGACGGAGCTTGGGTCGCCTTCGATGTTCGAAGTGGCGACCGCGCTTGCGATTCTCTACTACGGTACCGTAGCCTATCCGGATTTCGTCGTTTGGGAGACGGGACTCGGCGGCCGGCTGGACGTGACGAACGTCGTCACGCCGCTCGTCTCGGTCATTACGAACGTCGGCCACGATCACATGGACATCCTGGGCGACTCGCTGGAGGCCATCGCGCGCGAGAAGGCCGGTATCATCAAACCTGGCGTGCCGGTCGTCAGCGCGGTCGACCAGCCGGAGCCGACGGCCGTCATCCGCGACACCGCGCAAGCGAGAAACAGCACGCTCTACCTGCTCGGGGAGCAATTCCGCGAGACGGCGTCGCACGTCGGCGAGAACGCGCAGACGTTCCGTTTCGACGGGCTGTTCCGTTCCATCGACGAGCTGACCATCACGTTGAACGGCGCGCATCAGCGGACGAACGCGGCCGTGGCCGTCATGACGCTGGAAGTGATGCGCCAATACTACGCACTGATCGTGGATGACGAGGATTTGAGGGAAGGACTGCGCGCCGCCGCGTGGCCCGGACGGCTGGAGATGCTCGGCGAATCGCCGCGCGTGCTCGTCGACGGCGCCCACAATCCCGAAGGCGCGCAGGTGCTGGCTGCAGCGCTGCGGGACACGTACGCGTACGAGCGTCTTCACATGATGATCGCGATGCTCGCGAATAAGAATCATCGCGATACACTGCGGCATATACTACCTCTAGTGAATACGCTTGTCGTGACAGAGGCGGATTTCCGCAAGGCGCTGCCGGCCGCCGACCTTGCCGAGCTGGTCCGGGAGCTTCGCGATGAGGCGGGCTACGCCTTCGAGCTCATCGTGGAACCGGACTGGAGAGCAGCGCTGGAACGGTTGAAATCGACTGCCGCCGAAGGCGATCTGGCCGTCGTGACGGGCACGCTCTATTTGATTGCCGACGTCCGCTCCCAATTGCTCTATAATCAGGATTCTGAAAAAGGTTGGTGAACCGTCTTTGAATACAGCAGAACACGTTCATTTCATCGGAATTGGCGGTTACGGCATGAGCGCGATCGCGCGCGTCATGCTGGAAATGGGCTACAAGGTGAGCGGCTCCGACGTTGCGAGACAAGAGCTGACGGAGAAGCTTGCGGCCAAAGGGGCGCGGATATTTATCGGCCATGAGCCGGGGCATGTCGCGGGTGCCGATCTCGTCGTCTATTCGACGGCGCTGTCGCGGGACAACGTGGAGCGCAGGGCGGCGGAGGAGCAAAACATCCCGATCCTGCACCGCGCCCAAATGCTGGCCAGACTGATGAACAACGGCAAAGGCGTCGCGGTAGCGGGCGCGCACGGCAAGACGACTACCTCGTCGATGATCGCGCTCGTCATGGAAACCTGCAAACAGGATCCGACGTTCATCATCGGCGGCGAAATCGTCAATGTCGGCACGAACGCCAAAGCCGGCAAGGGCGAGTACGTCGTCGCCGAGGCGGACGAGAGCGACGGTTCGTTCCTGCAGTATCATCCGGCGATCGCCATCGTAACGAACATCGAGCCGGATCATCTCGAGAATTACGACGGCGATTTCAACAAGCTGAAGGCGGCGTACGTCCAGTTTCTGAGCCAGGTGAAGCACGGAGGCAGCGCCATTGTCTGCGCGGACGACGAGAACGTCCAGGCGATGCTGCCGGAGCTCGTAGCGGGACCGCTCGGGGAGAGCGGCGTATTGACGTACGGCATCGATCGGGATGCCGTATACCGGGCCGCGAACATCGAGCTCGGCGACCGGAAGGTCGCGTTCGACATGACGAAGCAGGGGCAGCCGCTCGGCCGGATCGAGCTCTCAGTGCCAGGCCTCCACAACGTGTACAACGCCATGGCGACCGTCATTACGTGTCTGGAAGCGGGCATTCCGTTCGCGGCCATCGCGGAGGCGATCGTCGATTTCCGCGGCGCGAAGCGGCGGTTCCAAGTGCTGGGCGAAATCAACGATATCCTCGTGATCGACGATTACGCCCATCATCCGACGGAGATTCAAGCGACGATCAGCGCGGCCAAATCGACCGGTAAACGGATCGTGGCCGTATTCCAGCCGCAGCGCTATACGCGGACGTTCTTCCTGCTCGAGCAGTTCAGCCGCGCGTTCGCCGAGGCGGACGAGGTGCTGATCACCGACATCTACTCGCCGGCCGGCGAGCAGCAGATCGAAGGCGTCAATTCCAAGCGGCTCGTGGAGCTGATCATCAAGAACAGCAACGCCAACACGCGCTATTATCCGACGAAGGAAGAGGTGCTCGCGGTGCTGACCGAACGGGTGAAGCCGGGCGATCTCGTCATCACGATGGGGGCCGGCGACATCTGGAAGGTCGCCGACGCGTTGGCGAAGACGCTGCGCGGCAAAGCGTGACGAGCGCCGGCGGATAGGAGCGAGGCTGCGGGCTGAAGTGCAGCGGACATTCCGATATGCGGATCAAAAGCCGCTTCCTGGTACCGAGACCGGGGGGCGGCTTTCGTGATGTCCGGACGTTCGCGCGAGAGAGAGACAAAAACCGGAAGTTCCCTTGAATATCGCCTGCGATGGCGGACGCATAACGGCACACGGCGGACAGAACCCCGAAGCGGCCCGCATGAACGGGCCGCTGCCGCTTGTCATACAAAAAAAGCCCTCCCATCATCCGGCCGGACGAGAGAGAGCCATTATATTTCGATTCGTGTTCGCATCGGAGCAGAGAGGCTCGCGAGCGTTCGCGGAAGCGGAGGAAAACCCCGCGCGGGGAATCGCCGCCCGTTCCGCTGCTCGGGAAGGCGCAGCTGGTTCTGCCCGGCCCTCCTAATCGCCGTCCGGCTGCTTGGGCTTGTTTTGAAGTTCCTGCAGATAGTCGTCGAGCTGGTCGAAGCGGTCCTCCCAGACGCGGCGGAACGAACCGAGCCAGGCGTCCAGCTCCTGAAGCGGACGGGTCTCCAGCTTGTAAATCCGCCGGTTGGCGGCAGGCTGGACGCCGACGAGTCCGGCATCGTGCAGCACGCGCAGATGCTTCGAGACTTGAGGCTGCTGAAGCTGGAGCTTATCGGCGATATCGCCGACGGGCAGCGGGCCGTCGCGCAGCAGCTCGACGATGTGTAGCCGATTGGGCTCGGCAAGCGCGCTTAAAGTAGCGTTCATGTTTTTAATATACCCCAAAGGGAATATGCCTGTAAAGGAATATAATGGAAACGATTCGCGGCAGGCTCGTCATAATTCTCTCAACGCTCTCATAGACTTGTACTAGAGTACGCGGACAAGGAGAGATTGCCATGAGCACGAAAGGACGCATTACCTATCGTTTCGATCAACGGACGGGAGCTCTCGTGGAGCCGGCCCAGCCGAAAAAAACGCGCGCATCGGAAAACGATGCCGTTTCTTATTTCCAAGAAGAGCTGACGTTCGCCGCCGACGTCGGCGCCTGGAACAGTCCTTTCCAGGACGATGCCGGGGCGCTGGAGCGGCTTATCCGCGAAGCCGACGGGCAGTTCGCGCTCCGTCAGCCGCAGGGGCGCGCGGGGCAGTCGGCCGCATCCCCGCTGCGGAGCGCCGCGCCGCTCGCGCATGACGCCGTGCTGCCGCCGATGCCGGAGCCGGCCGCTTTCCATCCGGACGACGCGTTTGGGCGTCAGGATGCGATTTTGCTCGGCGATGAGAACGATGCGCGGGAACTGGCCGACCGACCGCCTGCGGCTTATGCGAAGCGCGGTCCGGCGCCGGTGATCGATCTGTATCCCCAGATCGAAATCGACGAAGACGTTTACGCCGGCCGGCACGGCAAGGGGAAAGGCGCCGCCGCGTACCCGCTCGGCTCGGGCAGACGGCCGGCCCAAGGCCCGTCCTGGTTCAAAGTGTTCGCTTCCGTCGCGGGCGCGATCGCCACGGGCGCGCTGTTCGGCTATTTCGTGCTGACGCTGTTCACGAGCGGCGGGGGAACCGATGCCGGAGGCACGGACGCCGGTTCCGTGCCGGCCGTCAGCGGCGGCTTGGCCGGCGACGGCAAGGGCGCGTCGTCCGCGGCGAACGGTGACTCGCCGCCTGCAGCGAGCGCCGGAGGAGCAAAGGACGCCGGCAAGACGGCTGGCGGTGCGGCGAATGCCGGGTCCGCGGCGACCGTGAAGGTCGACGTGCCCGCGGAATCGTATTTCATGCTGCAGTACGGCGTCTTCAGCAGCAAGGAGGGACTCGACGCGGCCGCGGCGGAGCTCCGTGCGAAGGGGCTTGCCGCCGCTTCGCTGACGTCGCAGGACGATTACCGCATCTACGTCGGCATGTCGTCGAACCGGAGCGAAGCGGAGCTGCTCGGCCAGACGCTGACCGGCATGGACGTGTACGTGAAGCAGGTCGATCTGCCCGCTCTGCGCGCGATCCCGTACGGCGGCAAAGCGGCGGAAGCGCAGACGTTCTTCAAGGATACGGCGGAGCTGCTCACCCAGCTGGACGCCATGACCGTTGCCGGCCTGAGCGGCCAGCCCGCCTCGGGAGGCGACTGGGCGGCGCTGCACCAGCAATGGACGGAGTCCGCCTCGCGCGTCGAGTCCGGCATGCCGGCGGGCACGAACAAGGACGCGCTGCACAAGCTCGTGCAAGCCGTCAACACAGCGGCCGTCTCCGCCGGCGAATACGGCAAGAAACCGGCGGAAGCGCATTTGTGGTCGATGCAGACGGCGCTCATGAACGCGGTGTTCATCCAGAAAGCCTGGTTTGAATCGATCGAATCATTGTAAAGCGTTCCCGGGACGCGTATAATAAAACGTACGTGTCAAAAAATGGCGAGGGACGTTGGAAGATGAAGAAAAATTTCTGGGTATTGCTGCTGTTCATCGTAATCGGCCTGATGGCCGGAGCGCTTATCGCGCGTTCGCTGGCCACGGTTCCCGGACTTTCGTTTCTGACGAGAACCTATCCGATCGTTTGGACGCCCGCCGCGGACTTGCTCGTGCTCAGCTACGATTTTACGCTGCGGCTCCATGTCAGTCTGCTGAGCATCATCGGCCTCGCGATCGCCATTTGGCTGTACCGCAAACTATAGGCAGCCGCAAGAGGGCCAAAGGAGCATTGCCATCATGGAACGATCCTCAACCAAGCCAACCGAACATTTACGCCAGCTGGTGCTGGCTTCGTCTTCTCCCCGCCGGCGGGAATTGGTCGCTTCACTCGGCCTTTCCTTGCCGGTTCTCATTTTATCCAGCGACGCGGACGAGAGCACGCCGTCCGATTGGGCGCCGCCGCGCATCGTCGAGCAGCTCGGCCTGCGCAAAGCGCGGGCGACCGCCGCGATGCTGGCCGCCGATGATGCCGCGTCTTCGCTGATCGTCGGCGCCGACACCGTCGTCGTCTTGGACGGCGAGGTGCTGGGCAAGCCCCGCGACCGCGCTGACGCGATCGGCATGCTGAGCCGGCTGCAGGGGCGCGCGCACGAGGTGTATACCGGCGTCGCGTGCGTCGACGCGCGCACCGGCGCGGAGCGGGTTGCCCACCGCCGGACGGAAGTCGTCATGAAGCCGCTCGGCGCCGCGCTGATCGAGCGTTACGTCGACTCCGGCGAGCCGATGGACAAGGCCGGCAGCTACGGGATTCAAGGCCGCGGCGCCGTGCTCATTGATCGGATCGACGGCGACTACTTCAACGTCGTCGGCCTGCCGGTCGCGCTGCTCGCGGACATGCTGTCCGAATTCGGCATCCGCGTCATTTAAGTAAACCGCTTACGCACCCATTCAGAAAGCAGGGAACCTCCATGGAAGCCGAACAGCCCTACGTGCTTCGCGGCATCCCGAACGAAGACCGACCTAGAGAACGCCTGATGACCGTCGGGGCCGACGCACTCAGCCATGCGGAATTGCTCGCGATTCTGCTGCGCACCGGAACGAACAACGAATCCGCCGTCCTTCTCGCGACGCGCATCCTTCAACAATGCGGCAGCCTGCGGGGGCTCGTGGACATGAGCGTCGCCGAGCTCACCCGGATCCGCGGGATCGGTCCCGCGAAGGCGGCGCAGCTGCGCGCCGGGATCGAGCTCGGGCGCCGTATCGCCCGCAGCCGGCAGGGAGACCTGCCGACGATCCGAAAGCCCGCGGACGCCGCGAATCTTATGATGGAAGAGCTCCGTTACTTGAAACAGGAGCACTTCGTCTGTCTATACCTCAATACGAAAAATCAAGTCATCCTAACCGAAACGTTATCCGTCGGCACCCTCAACGCGACGCTCGTCCACCCTCGCGAAGTGTTTCGCGCGGCCATCAAGTGCAGCAGCTCCTCGCTGATCTGCCTGCACAATCACCCCAGCGGCGATCCGACGCCGAGCCCCGAAGACATTGCCCTTACCAGACGCCTGGCCGAAGCCGGAGAGCTCGTCGGCATCGACGTGCTCGATCATTTGGTAATAGGTGACAATCGCTTTATCAGTTTGAAGGAGCAAGGTCACCTGTAATATAATAAGAGGGATTGTCTTACGTAGAAAGGAAGATACAGCTTATGTTTGGTGGGTTTTCGAAAGATCTCGGAATCGATTTGGGCACAGCCAACACGCTCGTTTATGTCAAAGGAAAAGGAATTGTCGTTAGAGAACCTTCCGTGGTCGCTCTGCGTACCGATACAAAAAAAATCGAAGCCGTCGGCGAGCACGCCAAAAAGATGATCGGCCGCACGCCGGGCAACATCCGCGCGATCCGCCCGATGAAGGACGGCGTTATCGCCGACTTCGACACGACTTCCACGATGATCAAGTACTTTATTCGCCAAGCGCAGAAGAGCCGTTCGCTGTTCCCTCGCCATCCGAACGTGATGGTATGCGTGCCGTCGGGCATTACGGCAGTCGAACAGCGCGCCGTTAAAGACGCGACGGTCCAAGCGGGCGCGCGCGAAGCGTTCACGATCGAGGAGCCGTTCGCGGCGGCGATCGGCGCGGATCTGCCGGTCTGGGAGCCGACGGGCAGCATGGTCGTCGACATCGGCGGCGGCACGACGGAAGTGGCCGTCATCTCGCTCGGCGGCATCGTGACGAGCCGTTCGATCCGGATCGCCGGCGACGAGATGGACGAAGCGATCATCCAATACATCAAGCGGATGTACAACCTCATGATCGGCGAACGGACGGCGGAGCAGCTGAAGATGGAAATCGGTTCCGCGCTTGCCCTGGAGCAGCAGGAGTCGATCGAAATCCGCGGCCGCGACTTGGTGTCGGGCCTTCCGAAAACGCTGCCGATTTCGTCGGACGAAATTTGCGACGCGCTCGCCGACACGGTCAACGCGATCGTGGACGCCGTCAAGATTACGCTCGAGAAGTGTCCGCCGGAGCTGTCCGCCGACATCATGGACCGCGGCATCGTCCTCACGGGCGGGGGCGCGCTGCTCAAGAACTTGGACAAGCTGCTCGCGCGGGAGACGGGCATGCCGGTCATCGTGGCGGAGAACCCGCTGGATTGCGTGGCGATCGGAACGGGCAGAGCGCTCGACAACATCGACCTGTTCAAGACGCGCGGAGGCCCGGTATCCCGTTCCAAGAAGTAATCCGGTAATGGCAGTCGGGGAAAACGGATGAGCGAAATGGGCGGGTGAAACGAAATTGTTTAATTGGATGCGCAACAAACGGATGTTTGTGCTCATGATCGTTTTTATTTTATTCGTCGCCGTGATGGGCTTCTCCATCGGCGACCGGAAGAAGCTGACCTGGCCGGAGAATTTCGCGCTTGACACGTCGGGCTTCTTCCAGCAATGGCTGTACCGGCCGGCCGGCTACGTGTCGAACCTGGTGCACGATCTCACCCATCTGCGGGAGGTTTACAAGGAGAACGAGCAGCTGCGCATCGCTGCCGCCGCCTATGCGCGGGATAGCATCAAGTATAACTTCATGGAAGCGGAATTGAAGCAGCTTCAGGACGATCTGAACTTCACGGAAAACCAGAAGAAGCTGAACAACTACAAGTACCTCATCGCGCAAGTGGTGGCCGTCAACAACGATCCGTACGACGAGACGATCCGCATCAATCTCGGCTCCAAGGACGGCATCAAGCCGAACATGGTCGTCGTGACGAACAAAGGCCTGGTGGGCTTGACCACCCGCGTCGATCCGTTCTTCTCGTCCGTCATGCCGATTACGAAGCTCAACGTCAACTCCACCGACACGAAGCAGATCGCCGCCACGGTGCTGGGCAAGGAGAATGAGTCGTTCGGCATCGTCGACAACTACGATTCCGAGACCGGCAAGCTGTCGATGTCGAAGATTTCCGAGCATGACCCGCTCAAGAAGGGCGACACGGTCATTACGTCCGGCAAAGGCAACGTGTTCCCGCGCGGCGTCGTCATCGGCACGGTCGACAGCAGCCAGGTCGGCGATTTCGGCCTGACCTACACGGCGACGATCACGCCGGCGGCCGATTTCGATCACCTGACGGAAGTGTTCGTCGTCCAGACGCCTGATCTCGGAGACGAGACGCCATGAGCCTGCAGCGGATCATCGGGGTCATGCTGCTGTTCTTCCTGACGGAAGGCACGCTCTTCTATTGGCTCGTGCCGGATGATATGGTCGGCCGCATCGTGCCGCATTTTACGCTGGCCTTCGTGCTGTTCGCCGCCCTTTACCGGGGCCGGCATTCCGCGCTGCTGCTCGGCCTGTCGTTCGGCCTGCTGCAGGACCTGGCGTTCTACGGCCGGATTCTCGGCGTCCACTCCTTCTCGATGGGGCTCGTCGGTTACCTGACCGGCCTGCTCATTGAGCGCAAGCGCAGCACGCTGCTCATGGCGCTGTCGATGATCGGGCTGTCCACTCTCGTCTACGATACGGTCGTCTATTTCGTCTACAAGGTGTTCCGCTTGACGGACCAAACGTATGAATGGGCGCTGTCGCAGCACATCATTCCGAGCCTGTTCCTGCAGCTGCTGTTCGCACTCGCGCTGTACGTACCGGCTCGGCGGTGGTTCGAAGGCAGCCTCAAGCCGAAGACGGAAGAAGACGAAGATTGACGCGCCCGCGAGCAGGAATACGCGCGCCATTGCAAGAATCGTATACAGAGAGGGGTGGGGCGAGCGTGACCGAGAAGCAGCATATTACCATAAAAGGCGTCAAGGACGGGCTGATCTTCCTACTCGACGACAATTGCGAATTTTCCGATCTGATGAACGAGCTGCAATACAAATTGGAAAAGTCGCATCAACAGCTGCTGACTGGCCCCATCGTCCACGTGCAAGTGAAGCTCGGCACCCGTCAAATCAACGAAGACGAGAAGGAACGGATCAAGGCCGCGATCCGCCAGCAGGGCAACCTGCTCGTGCAGTCGATCGAGAGCGAAGCCCGGCCGCAGCCGCAGCCCGAGGACGGCAACAACCTGAAGCTGCTGACGGGCATCGTCCGCAGCGGGCAGACCGTCGAGCACGACGGGAATCTGCTGCTCATGGGGGACGTCAATCCCGGGGGCACGGTCCTCTGCACCGGCGATATCTACGTGCTGGGCGCTCTTCGCGGGCTCGCCCATGCCGGGTACAAGGGTCGCAGGGATACCGTCATCGCGGCCTCGTTGCTGAAGCCGACGCAGCTGCGCATCGACGACGTCATCAGCCGTCCGCCGGACGAGTGGATCACGGGAGACGCGATGATGGAGTATGCGTTCTTGAGCGAAGGCGTCATGAAAATCGATAAAATCGCGCAGCTGCAGCGCCTGCGGAGGCTGCCGGTCGTGTTTAGAGCTTGAGCGGGGGAGTGTGAAAGTCATGGGAGAAGCGATTGTAGTCACGTCGGGTAAAGGCGGGGTCGGTAAGACGACGACTTCGGCCAATATCGGTACGGCGCTCGCTTTGCTTGGCAAAAAGGTTTGCATGGTCGATACCGACATCGGCCTGCGCAATTTGGACGTGGTCATGGGGCTCGAGAACCGCATCATCTACGATTTGATCGACGTTGCCGAAGGCCGCTGCAGGCTGAACCAGGCGCTGGTGAAGGACAAACGTTTCGAAGAGCTGTACATGCTGCCGGCCGCGCAAACGAAGGATAAGAGCGATATTACGCCCGACCAGGTCAAGGACATCGTGCTGGAACTGAAGAAGGAATTCGATTACGTCATCATCGACTGTCCGGCGGGGATCGAGCAGGGCTTCCGCAACGCGATCGCCGGCGCCGACCGCGCGATCATCGTGACGACGCCGGAGAACGCGGCCGTCCGCGACGCGGACCGGGTCATCGGCTTGCTGGAGCAGTCGCAGGTGCCCGCGCGGCTCATCATCAACCGAATCCGAGCCAATATGGTCCGTTCGGGAGAAATGCTGGACGTCGACGAGATTTGCCAGGTGCTCGCCATCGATCTGCTGGGGATCGTCCCGGACGACGAGAAGGTCATCAAGGCGGCGAACGCCGGCGAGCCGACCGTCATGGATCCTTCGTCCCGCGCCGCCATCGCCTACCGCAACATCGCGAGACGGATGCTCGGCGACATGGTGCCGCTCATGCCGCTCGAAGAGAAGACGGGCGTCATGAAGCGATTCCGCAAGTTTCTTGGAATAGGATGATTCGGAAGTGCTGAATAAACTGAAAAAAATCGACGTGAGCATGATTCTCATCCTGCTCGCGTTCGCGGTCGTCAGCACGCTGCTCGTGCACAGCGCGACCTATGGCAATCCGGACTACGCCAACTACGACTTGCGGACGGTCATTTTCTACGTGCTTGGCTTTTTCGTGGCGCTGGTCGCGGCGCTGTTCGATTACCGGCTGTACTTGAAAGCCTGGTTCGTGCTGTACGGGTTCGGCTTGATTTTGCTGGTCGTCGTCTATTTGACAGCGCCCGAGATCAACGGCGCGAAGAGCTGGTTTCAGCTGCCGGGCGGCCTGCAGTTCCAACCGGCCGAGATGGTGAAGATCATCTTGATCATCACCGTCGCGTACCTGATGGGCAGGCGGCAGGGCGATCCGCTGCGGGTACGGCAGGATCTGTTCGTCATCGCGGCATTCTCGTTCGTGCCGTTCGCGCTCGTCATGATCCAGCCTGACTTGGGCAATGCCATCATTTATTTGGTCATCGTGCTCGGCATGCTGTGGATCGGCAACGTCCGGTACACGCATGTGCTGCTCGGCTTGACGATCGTCGTCGGCAGCCTCATGGTGTTCATGTTCCTGTTCAATACGTATAACCAGCAAATTCACGATTACGCGGAAAGCCAGCACAAGCTGCACTGGTATGAGCGGATCAACGGCTTCATTAACCCGGAGACGGCCTCGGACAAGGAAGTCTATCAGGCGCAGAAGGCCAAGATCGCGATCGGTTCCGGCGGGTTGACCGGCGACGGGTACATGAAGGGCGAGTCCAAAAACCGTAAATTCATTCCGTATCCGTACTCCGACGCCATCTTCGTCGTCATCGGCGAAGAGTTCGGGTTCCAGGGCGCCGCGGTCGTGCTGATGCTCTATTTCCTGCTCATCTACAGGATGATCATCATCGCCTTCCAATGTTACGACATGCGAGGATCGTTCATCATCATCGGCATCGTCTCGATGTACGTCTTCCAAGTGTTCCAGAACATCGGCATGATGATCGGGCTAATGCCGATCACCGGTATCACGCTGCCGTTCATCAGCTACGGCGGCACGTCGCTGCTGCTCAACATGCTGTGCATCGGCATCGTCTTCAGCGTGAAGGTGCACCAGGAGAAATACGAATTGAACGCGTGACCGTCCGGCATCCCCGGGCGGTTTTTTCGCATTAACGCGGCCGGATGCCATGATTCGCAATCAAAGGAGGAAAGACCATGTTCGCGCATTACGTCGGCATCGATTATTCCGGCAAAGGATTGCCCACGCAGCGGCATACCGCCATTCAGATATTCGAGTCGGACCCGGCCGGCATGCCGGTCCGGGCTTTGGAGAGGAGCAGCTGGTCGCGGGAGGGCGCGTACCGGTATTTGGCGGAGCGGCTAATGGAGCAGCGCGCCGGCGGACGCGGGCCGATGATCGTCGTCATCGACCACGGCTTGTCGTTCCCGCTATCGTATTTCCGGGAGGCGACGCCGGTCAAGCCCGCCTTCGCCTCGTGGCATGACTTCCTGCAGCATTTCCACGCGCTGTGGGGCGCGGCGAAGGAACGGCCGGTCTCGACCGTCGCCGCGCCGACGCTGCCGTACGGCCGGCCGACGGAGCTGCGGCTGACGGAGAAATTCACGTCTTCGGCCAAGAGCGTGCTGAATCTCGATCCGAGGCTCATCTCGGTCGCGTTTTCGACGCATGCCGGCCTTCCGTGGCTGTACGAGCTTCGCCGGGATTTCTCGGACGTACTGCACGTCTGGCCGTTCGACGGGCTGCAGCCGGAAGCGGGCAAGAGCGTGCTCGCCGAAGCGTACCCGTCGCTCTTCTACAACCGGTACGGGTATCCGGCGGAGCTGGCGAAGCGGGACGAACGCGACGCGTACGCGGTGTCCCTCTGGCTGCGCGAGCAGGACGCCGCCGGCACGCTGCCGCTGTATCTCGCGCTGCCGACGCTGACGCCCGAGACGCGCGAGGAGATCGTACCGCTGGAAGGCTGGATCCTCGGCGTCCTGTAGCGGGCGATCGCCCTCGGCCCAACTCATAACCCGTCCCGGCCGCTCATATACTGGAATGAACAAGCCGTATAGGTGGAGGGATCGGTTATGAGGAGCCGCAACAGCATTCGCGAACGCCGGCAGGAGCGCATCCGCCGTATTTTGGAAGAACACGCCGGACAGGCCGGACAGGCCGCGCACCGGCCGGCGGAACTGCGGCAGGAATGGCCGCCGCGGCCGGACGCGCCTTTCGCGCTGCCTTCCGGAGCGCCGCACCCCGGGAACGGCGCCGGCATGCCGGACAGGCTGCCCGTCTTGCCCGCTTTGCCCGCCGGGCAGCGGGACGAGCAAGATCCGGAGCGGGTGTGGAAAGCCAATCCGAACCCGTGGGAAACCGCCGGCTGGAGCATCGCCCCTTTGCCGAGCAAAGACGTCAAGGCCGCCAAGCGGGGCGGCCCGCCGCCGGAGCGCCCGGGCGGCTACCGTTTCGTCGTTCGGGGGCTTTTCATTCAGTCGGCCATCGCCGCGGCGGTGTTCGCGATCGTCTTCGCGATGTTCAAATCGGACTTGCCCGTCGCTAAGAAAGGCCAGGAAGCCGTCACCGCCGCCTTGACGGAAAACATGGATTACGCCGCCGCCTCGTCCTTATACAAGAAATGGTTCGCCGGAGCGCCTTCGTTCATCCCCATCTTCGGGAACGGCAGCGGCGAGGAATCGCGGCTCGCGGAAGGCGGCGTGGAGCTGCCGATCGTCTCCCCGCTGCCCGCCGGCACTCTCGTGCGTTCGTTCGCGGAGACGCTGAGCGGCGTCGATATCGCGGGCAGCCCGGAACAGACAGTGGTTGCGGCCGAGACAGGCCGCGTCATCCTCGTCTCGAAGGACGCGGACGGCGGCGACACCGTCGTCGTGCAGCACGCCAACGAACGGGTGACGGTGTACAGTCACTTGAGCGGCGTGATCGTCGCGGCCAACGACTGGGTCGAAGCCGGCAAAACGCTCGGCAAGCTGCAGGCTAATGAGGAAGGCGGACAGAGCTTGCTCTATTTCGCCGTGAAGGAGAAAGGCCGATACGTCGATCCCGCGGACGTCGTTCCGATTGATTAAACTTGGCGGCATCCGGTGGTCCGTTCATCCGCTCTTCGTGCTCGTCATGCTCGCTTCCGTCGTTACGGGTTATTTCGCAGAGCTCCTGACGCTGTTCGCCATCGTGCTCGTTCACGAGCTCGGCCATGTGTTTGCGGCGAAGGGGTTCGGCTGGACGGTGCGCGAGGTGAAGCTGCTGCCCTTCGGCGGGGTGGCGGAGGTCGAGGACGGGAGCGGGCTTCCGGCCAGGGAGGAGGCGCTGGTGGCGATCGCCGGCCCTCTCCAGAACGCGTGGATGGCGGGCGCCGCCTGGCTGCTCGGGTATACGGGCCTATGGGATCCGGCCTGGGCGGCTTATGTGTGCGAAGCCAACCTGATGATCGGATTGTTCAATCTGCTGCCGATCCTGCCGCTCGACGGCGGGAAGCTCATGCAGGCGGCCCTCAGCCGTACGCTGACGTTTCATGCCACGCTCGTCTGGGGGACGAGAATCAGTCTGCTCTTCAGCGCGCTGATGATCGCAAGCGCGATCGTGCCCGCCGCGACGAGCGGCAACGCGGTTCATCTGCATCTGAACCTGATCGCCGTGGGTGTCTTCCTGCTGCTCAGCAATTGGACGACCCGCCGCAACATCCCGTTCCTCTTTCTCCGCTTTCTGACAAGCCGCGCGGCATCGGCGTCCCAATCGGTGACCCGTGGGACGTGGGCGTTTCCGATCATCGTGCCGAAGGGCTACACGGTGTTCGGCGCGCTGCGGCTGTTCAAGCGGGACGCCTACCATCTGATCGTCGTGATGGAAGAGCAGGGGGACGTGCTGGGCGTGCTGCCGGAGCAGCGGCTCGTGACCGGATTTCTATCGGACGGAAAAGCGGACCGTGCAGTCTTGGAGCTTTTCATGTAAAATAGGTATCCGTGGAGACCGACCGAGGCAGGAGGTCATGGAATGAAAAAAATGCTCGTTCACGGTCAGAAAGACATGCTGCAAATCGCTATCGTCGATGATCATGTCCTGCAGGAATATTATATGGAAAAAACCGAACACGCCGGCCAGCTCGTCGGCAGCATCTATAAGGCGCGCGTCGTGAACGTGCTGCCCGGCATGCAGGCGGCCTTCGTCGACATCGGGCTGCCGAAGAACGCGTTTCTGTACATCGACGACGTGCTGCATCCGCATCTGGACCGTCAGCCGAAGGAGAAGCCGCAGATCAATCGGCTGCTGCAGCCCGGCCAGGAACTGCTCGTGCAGGTGATGAAGGAACCGCTCGGCGGCAAGGGCGCGCGGGTCACCACGCACTTCTCCCTGCCGGGCCGATTCCTCGTCTATATGCCGATCGCCGATTACATAGGCGTCTCGAAGAAAGTCAGCACGGAAGCGGAGCGTTCGCGCATGCGCGCGATCGGGGAGCGCATCCGGCTGTCCGGAGAAGGCGTCATCATGCGGACGGCCGCCGAAGGCGAGAGCGTGGAGTCGCTGGAGGGGGACGTGCGGTTTCTGCGCGAGCTCTGGCAGGAGATTCGCCACCGCGGCGAAGCGGCTTCGGCGCCGATGCTGCTCCACCGCGACGCCGATCTCGTGCACCGGCTGGTCCGGGATCTGCTGACGGCCGAGATCGACGAGATCTGGATCGACGACGGCGCCGTCTTCCGCAAGACGAAGTCCATGATGAAGCGGCTGGCGCCTGCTATGCTCCCGCGGCTTCGGTTATTCGAGCCCGTCATCGGCGGCGCTTCGCTCTTCCAGCAGGCGCACATACACGAGCAGATGCAGGAAGCGTGCCAGCGCCGTTACCGGCTCAAGTCCGGGGGCGATCTCGTCTGGGACGCGACCGAGGCGCTGACCGTCATCGACGTCAACACGGGCCGCTTCGTCGGCACCTCCGACCTGGAGGACACGGTATTCCGGACGAATTTGGAGGCGGCCGAGCAGATCGCCCGGCTCCTGCGGCTCCGGGACGTCGGCGGCATCATCATCGTGGATTTCATCGACATGGAACAGGAGCAGCACCGGGAACAGGTCATGGGGCTGCTCGAGCGCAGCATCCGCTCCGACCGGACCAAGTGCCAGGTCGTCGGCTGGACAAGGCTCGGCCTGCTCGAGATGACGCGCAAGAAGGTCCGCGAGCAGAAGGCGCTGCCGGCGAAGGAAGCAGCGGGGAGCAAGGAGTAACGGGACGCGCGAACGCACGATGATGCGGGGGAACGGCTGGAGGCGGATCGCTTCTTGGCGCGGCCGCGCCAAGAATGGCCGGACAAATGCAGGATTTATGCGTTGCTATCGGACTTGATGTGTGTTATTATGTTATGGTGTCTGCGATTGAGATGGGCGAATTGCATACGCGTTAACCGCACAGAACAGGTTTTGAAGCTCGCGCGAGCTCCGCTTACGCGGCACCTGAATCAGGCGAGTCTTCGATATAAGGAGGTGCAACACATGTTTGCAATCATTGAAACGGGCGGAAAGCAATACAAAGTACAAGAGGGCGACGTACTGTACATCGAGAAACTGGATGCCGCAGAAGGTACGAGCGTCACGTTCGACCGCGTACTGGCTGTTTCCAAAGGCGAAGAGTTCGTTACGGGCACGCCGGTCGTTTCCGGTGCGAAAGTAACGGCAACGGTCGAGAAGCACGGCAGAGGCCAAAAAATCGTTGTTTATAAATACAAGGCGAAGAAAAACTACCGTCGTAAGCAAGGTCACCGTCAACCGTACTCCAAAGTAACGATTGGCAAGATCGAAGCGTAAGAGGCAGCACGATGATTACGGTCACCATTGCGCGGCAGTCCGCCGCCGATCGACGGATCGTATCGTTCGCGATAGAGGGACATGCCAAGTTCGCCAATCCGGGCAAAGACATCGTTTGTGCCGGGGTGTCGGCCGTATCGGTCGGCACGGTGAACGCGATCGAAGAACTGGCGGGCGTCGAGCTCCCGGCTTCGATGAAGAGCGGCTGGCTTCGATCTGAAATTCCCGCCATAGCGGATGCGGATTCCGACGCGAAGATGCAGCTGCTGCTGGAGGGCATGATCGTGATGCTCGAATCCATCGCGGCCTCGTACGGCAAGTTTGTCGTCATCCATCAACAATTTCGTCAATGAAGGAGGGAACATCCATGTTGAAACTGAATCTTCAGCTCTTCGCTTCGAAGAAAGGCGTAGGTTCGACGAAGAACGGACGCGACAGCCAATCGAAGCGTCTCGGCGCCAAGCGTGCCGACGGCCAGACGGTAACGGCGGGAAGCATTCTTGTTCGTCAACGCGGAACGAAAGTTCATCCGGGCAACAACGTTGGTATCGGTAAAGACGATACGCTCTTCGCGAAAGTGGAAGGCGTCGTGAAATACGAACGTTGGGGACGCGACCGTAAGAAAGTCAGCGTTTACCCGGTTGCAGCGGCAGCGATCGCTGCGGCGGAATAAGCAACACTCCCCGGTCTGCTCGCAGGCCGGGGTTTTCTTTATTTTTGCGGGAGAGCCGGCACCGCTAAACGGCGACAGCCGTGTAGCGGTATGCTATACTGTTAAGGTTAGGAAAGAATAGGAAAGTAGGCTCGGTCGTCATGAATCGCATCCGATATTACGCGGCCGCTTCCGTCCTTCTGCCGGCGGCTGCGGTTCTGGTTTGGCCCATGCAGCGATGGCTTTTGGCAATCTTTTTGGCGTGGACGGCGGGCGCGGCGGTCATGTGGAACCGCTCTCTCTCGGCCGAGCAAGCAGAGCGGCGCAAGGATATGGAGCGCGCGATGCAGCGGACCGCGATCGCGACGCTCAATCACCACCGGCATGATTGGATGAACGACCTGCAGATCGTCTACGGCTACATTCGGATGGGCAAGACGGATAAGACGATCCAGTGCGTGGAACAGATAAGGGAACGGATGCAGACGGAAAGCAAAATCGCCAAGCTCGGGGTTCCCGCGCTGGTTCTGTTCTTGCAATCGTTCCGCACGACGACCAGTGCCATGGTCATCGATATGGACATCGACGGCGAAGTGAACCTGGCCGAAATGGGCCCGGAAGGCGAACGGGCGGCGCAGGCGGTCATAGAACTGATCCGGGCTTATCGGGAAGCTGCGGTATCGAACGGCGGAGAACCGGCTAGGCTGCTGGTGGATCTGTCCGCGGACGAAGAGCTTCTGACGCTGGCGTTTTACTTCGACGGCGAGCTGGAGTCCGGCGAGGCATGGAAGAAGAATTGCGAGCTGGCGCTTAAGGGTGCCCCGCTGAAGGCGACGGAATGGGACCCGGACAAAGGGACGCTCATGCTTGAGGCGCAGCTTGGGAAGTAAACGGAGGAAGCAAAGACATGTTTGTCGATAAGGCGAAAATATTCGTAAAAGGCGGCGACGGCGGGAACGGAATCGTCTCGTACCGCCGGGAAAAATACGTGCCGCAGGGCGGTCCGGCCGGCGGCGACGGCGGCAAAGGCGGCGACGTCATCTTCCGCGTGGACAGCGGACTTAGGACGTTGATGGACTTCCGCTACCAGAAGCATTTCAAGGGCGAGCGGGGCGAGCGCGGGAAAGTGAAGACGATGCATGGGTCGAACGCGGAGGACATGGTCGTCCGGATTCCGCCGGGCACGGTCATTATCGACGACGATTCCGGCGAGATTCTCGCGGACATGACGACGCACGGCTCCGAACTCGTCGTAGCCCGCGGCGGACGCGGCGGACGCGGCAACACGCGGTTCGCGACGGCGAGCAACCCGGCGCCGGATTTCGCAGAGAACGGCGAGGAAGGCGAAGAGCGCTGGATCATCCTGGAGCTGAAGGTCATGGCCGACGTCGGGCTGGTCGGGTTTCCGAGCGTGGGCAAGTCGACGCTGCTGTCGATCGTCTCGGCGGCGCAGCCGAAGATCGGCGCCTATCACTTCACGACGATCTCGCCGAATCTCGGCGTCGTCGACGTCGGCGACGGACGCAGCTTCGTCATGGCGGACCTGCCGGGTTTGATCGAGGGCGCGCACGAAGGCGTCGGCCTCGGCCACGATTTTCTGCGCCACGTTGAGCGGACGCGGATCATCCTGCACGTGCTGGACATGTCGGGCTCCGAGGGGCGCGATCCGTATCAGGATTGGATCACAATCAACCAGGAGCTGGAGCTGTACAACGCCGCGCTGGCTACGCGGCCCCAGATCATCGTCGCGAACAAGATGGACATGCCGGAAGCGGAGGAGCAGCTCGCTCGGTTCCGCGAACAGCTGGCGGCGCGCGGCGACGAGACCGAGCATCAGATCGTGGCGATGTCTTCGCTGACGAAGCAAGGCGTGCAGGAGCTGCTGTACAAGGCGGCGGACCTGCTCGAGACCGTGCCGGAGACCCGTCAAATCGAGGAAGTGCGGGACGTGGCCGAACGCAAGGTGTTCCGGCTGGACCGGGAAGAAGACCGATCCTTCAAGGTCGGCAAAGAGAATGAAGGCTTCTACGTGGAGAGCCTCTACATCGAGAAGTTCATGAAGCGCGTCAACCTGAACAATTCGTACGACGCTATCATGCGCTTCGCGCGGACGCTGCGGATGATGGGCGTCGACGCGGCGCTTCGCAAGATCGGCGCGAAGGACGGCGATATCGTCCGCATCGGGGATTATTCGTTCGAATTTTTCGAGGGAAGCGACTTCTATTACCACGAATAGCGTCCGGAGCCCGGCTGCCGGAGCCGTGTCTGCCTGCTGCAGGCGCGGCTCGCGGCGGCTTTTTTCGTGCGGTTTTGATTATTTCGAACATATGTTCTATAATAGAAGGAATAGCGGATGCTATAATTTTCACCTGAATGAGGTGTAATATGGAAGTGCTGACGCTGCGTGACGTAATCGAAGACGACCTATCGATTTTCTTTGAACAGCAGTTGGACGCGACTGCCAATTTCATGGCTGCCTTTACTGCGAAGGACCCGTCGGATAAAGCCGCTTTTAAGGCGCATTGGGCAAAGATTTTAAACAATGAGACGATAATAAAAAAGACCATCATATATCATGGAAAGGTGGCGGGACATGTCTCGAGCTTCGAACAGTTCGGTGAACGGGAAGTCAGCTATTGGATCGGACGCGAATACTGGGGGAAGGGTGTCGCGACTGAAGCACTCTCTCAGTTTCTGAGGGGGATACCTATTCGCCCTCTTTATGCTCGTGCGGCGAAGGATAACATTGCTTCCATTCGCGTATTAGAAAAGTGCGGCTTTGAGATAGAAGGGGAAGACAAGGGGTACGCCAATTCACGAGCCGAGGAAGTGGAAGAGTTTATCCTGAAATTGGCTCAATAGTAAGCCGGTGTGGTCGCAACTATCGAACGTTGGCTCAATTAACGGTCCTCCTCAGGAGGCGGTTATCTTTTTACCTGAACGCAACATCAAGGTTTTACATAACCTTTCGCATAAACGCGGAGAACGGAAGTAATGGTGTAGAACTGACTATTGCCGCGTCTCCGTTTATTGCGTATAATGTCCTCTATGGAAGAACAGATGTCTCTGATGGGAGGACGGCCAGTGGAGGAGCGATATTTCGTCGTTCGCGAGGATATGCTGCCGGAAGCGATCGTAAAGACCATGCAGGTCAAAGAAATGCTTCGCCGGGGCGAGGCAGCCACCGTTCACGAAGCCGCCGAACGGGTCGGCCTCAGCCGAAGCGCCTTCTATAAGTACAAGGACGGCGTCTATGCGCAGAACCAGCTCGCGCGCGAGACGATTGTCACGATCTCGATGGATCTGGACCATCGCTCGGGCGTCCTCTCCAAAGTGCTCGGCTTCGTGGCCGGCTCCGAAGGTAACGTCCTGACGATCCATCAAACGATCCCGCTTCAGGGACTGGCTACCGTCATCATTTCCGTTGATACCTCGCTCATGCGCGGCGCGCTGTCCGATGTTCTGGAGTCGCTCCGCAGGCAGGACGGCGTCCGCAAGGCGTCCATCATCGGCCAAGGATAGATTTTAACGTTGGAGGGTAACGGAATGAAACCGATTAAAGTAGGATTGCTTGGACTCGGCACCGTGGGAACGGGCGTCGTGCGCATTGTGGAGGGCCATCAGACGGACCTGCAAAGCCAGGTCGGCTCCCCGATCATCATCGAGAAGGTACTCGTGCAAAACAAAAGCAAGGCGAGATCCGTCAGCATTGATCCCGCGAAATTGACCGATGACGCCTGGGACGTCATTCATCATCCCGACATCGACGTCATCGTCGAAGTCATGGGCGGGATCGAAATAACCCGGACGTACATTCTCGAAGCGCTGGCCCGCGGCAAGCACGTCGTGACGGCGAACAAGGACCTGATGGCGCTGCACGGCCCGGAAATTCTGGCCGCCGCGCAGGAGAACCGCTGCGACGTGCTGTACGAAGCGAGCGTGGCCGGCGGCATACCGATCATTCGCACGCTGATCGAGGGCTTCTCGTCCGACCGGATCATGAAGATCATGGGCATCGTGAACGGGACGACGAACTATATTTTGACGAAGATGAGCCAGGAGGGCGCGGCGTATGCCGACGTGCTGAAGGAAGCCCAGGAGCTCGGCTATGCCGAAGCCGATCCTACCTCCGACGTGGAA
Source organism: Paenibacillus sp. GCM10023250 (assembly GCF_042653205.1). Classification (NCBI taxonomy): domain Bacteria; kingdom Bacillati; phylum Bacillota; class Bacilli; order Caryophanales; family Paenibacillaceae; genus Paenibacillus; species Paenibacillus sp. GCM10023250. Next base: position 107,486 of record NZ_JBHSHY010000005.1, read on the forward strand.
GGCTTGGACGCGGCGCGCAAAATGACGATTCTGGCGACGCTCGGCTTCCGCGCGAACGTGGCGCTGGAGGATGTGGATGTCAAAGGAATCTCGGCGATCAGCCGAGAAGATATCCTGTACGCGAAGCGTCTCGGCTACGAAGTGAAGCTGCTTGGCATCGCGGAACGCCAGGACGATTACATCAGCGTTAGCGTGCAGCCGACGATGGTAAAAACGTCGCACCCGATCGCTTCGGTGAACGGCGTGTACAACGCGGTATACGTCTACGGCGAAGCCGTGGGCGAGACGATGTTTTACGGTCCGGGCGCCGGGGAGCTGCCGACGGCCACGTCCGTCGTGGCGGACCTGGTGGCGGTAGTCAAGAACCTCAAGCTCGGCGTGAACGGCAAGCAGGAGCAGCTCGCTTATAAAGAAAAGAAGCTCAAAACCGACGAGCAGATCGCTTCGAAGTACTTCATCCTGCTGCATGTCGCCGACCGCGCGGGGGTGCTCGCCCAGATCACGCAGGCGTTCGCGGAATACGAAGTCAGCCTGGAATCCGTGGTGCAGCAGCCGAATCCGACCATTCCGGAGGCGGAAATCATCATCATCACGCATGACGCGAGCAAAGCGGCCGCAAACCGCGTGCTGAAGTCGCTCGAACGGATGGACGTCGTGAAGACGGTGAAGAGCGTGTACCGCGTGGAAGGATAATGCGGCTTCGCTAACCGGCGAGGCTTGCACGCGCAAGCAGGACAATACGCAGCGGATGAACAGACCTGACAGGGCAGCAGCGTTAAGGACGCCATCCGTCAATATGGAGGGTGCTGTAATGAGAAACGGCCAGGTTTTGGTGAAGGTTCCGGCCAGCACGGCGAATCTCGGCCCGGGCTTCGACACGCTTGGCATGGCCTTGTCGTTGTACTCGTGGATCGAGATGGAGCCGGTCGAAGGCGTTACCGTCGTCGAGCTGTACGGCGACGATTTGGACGGCATTCCGACGGACAAGACGAATTTGATTTACAAGGTCGCGCAGATGGTTTTCGCGGAAGCCGGCGTCGACATGCCGGAGCTGCGGATCGCGATGTACAGCGACATCCCGCTGACGCGCGGGCTCGGCAGCAGCGCCACGGCAATCGTCGGGGCGCTCGTGGCGGCGAACGCGCTGGCCGGCGGCAAGCTGAGCGAGGACGCGCTGTTCCAGATCGCCTCGCGGCTGGAAGGCCATCCGGACAACGTCGGCGCGTCCCTGTTCGGGGGCATCGTCGTCTCCGCCTGGGACGGCGAACGCGCCGAAAAGGTGCGTTTCGCGCCGCACGACGACCTGGAGGTGCTGGTCGCGATTCCAGCGTTCCAGCTGCCGACGGAGAAGGCGCGGCACGCGCTGCCCGCGAAGCTGGATCTGAAGGACGCGGTCTACAACGTCGCGAACAGCTCGCTGCTCGTGGCGGCGTTCGCGAGCGGCCGGCTGGACCTCATTCCGTTCGCGATGCGGGACAAGCTGCATCAGCCGTACCGCGCGCCGCTTGTGCCGGGCATGTCGGTCATTCTGGAGCGGGCGACGGAGCACGGCGCGCTCGGGGCTGCCCTAAGCGGCGCGGGTCCGACGCTGCTCGCGCTCGTCGACCGCAAGAGCACGCGGAAGGCGGAGCTCGAAGCGTTCCTGGTCGATACGTTGCGCGCGCACGGCATCGAATCGGAGACGAAGTGGCTGACGCCCGACGCGAACGGACCAGAGCTGACCGTCGGAACGGCCGCCAACCAAGGTTCCTTCATGGAACGGATCAAAGGAGAAGTCAGGGCATGATAAGCGCATCGTGTTTGACCAAAGGATCGACCTCGGACGAAGCCGCGCGGCTGATGCTAAGCGGCCTCGGCGCCGACATCCGGTACGAGTACCACCGCATGATCGCGGACGTCTTCCTGTCCACGGCGGAAGGCCGGACGGATTATGCCGTCATTCCGATCGAGAATACGATTGACGGCTCCGTCAGTCTACATACCGACTGGCTCGTGGACGAAGTGAACCTCCCGATTCAGGCCGAATGGGTATATCCATCCATTCAGAACTTGATCGGAGCCTCCGCCGAATTGACCGAGGCAGACGGCAGCCTGGCGTACGGGCGCATCGTGAAGGTCATGAGCCATCCGGTGGCTATGGCCCAGTGCACGCAGTACTTGAAGCGCCATCTGCCGCATGCCGAGCTGGAGCATGTCGGGAGCACCTCGGAGGCGGTCCGCATCGTCCGCGACAACCCAGGACGCGGCTGGGCGGCGATCGGCCAAGTGTCCGCCGCGGCCGACAACGGCCTCGAGGTGCTGGAATCGGCCGTCACCGACCATGACAACAATTACACGCGGTTCCTGCTGGTCGGCCCGAAGCCGTTCGAGCTGCGCACGTCGGAGAAGCATAAGACGACCATTCTGGTGACGCTGCCAGAAGACTACCCGGGCGCGCTGCATCAGGTGCTGTCCGCATTCTCGTGGCGCCGCATCAACCTATCCCGCATCGAATCGCGGCCGACCAAGAAGAAGCTTGGCAATTATTATTTTCTGATCGATATCGAAATGTCGACCGACACAGTGCTGCTGCCGTCCGCCATCGCCGAAATCGAAGCGATCGGATGCCAAGTGCGCGTGCTCGGCAGCTATCCCAGCTTTTCGTTCGAAGCTTTGCGGCGATGAATACGAACCTATATTCGGAGGTGACCGTACCATCATGGCGGAACAAGTGATTTATCTCAATGGAAACTACGTGAGCAAAGAGGATGCGAAGGTGTCGGTGTTCGATCACGGCTTCCTTTACGGCGACGGCATATTCGAAGGCATCCGAATCTACAACGGCAATATTTTCAAATGCAAGGAGCATCTTGACCGGCTGTACGATTCCGCGAAGTCGATCATGCTGGACATCCCGCTCTCCTACGGGGAGATGGAAGCGGCGCTCGTCGAGACGATTCGCCGCAACGAGCTGCGCGACGGCTACATCCGGCTCGTCGTCTCGCGCGGTCCCGGCAACCTCGGCCTGGATCCGACGCGCTGTCCGGCGGCCTGGGTCATCATCATCGTCGAGCAGCTGGCGATCTACTCCGAGGAAGCGTACCGTAACGGCCTCGTGTCCGTATCGGTCTCGCAGCGCCGCAACCTGCCGGACGCCCTCAATCCGAAGATCAAATCGCTGAATTACTTGAACAACGTTCTGGTGAAAATCCAGGCGAACCTGGCCGGCGTGGGCGAAGCGATCATGCTGAACGCCCAAGGCTACGTCGCCGAGGGCTCCAGCGACAACATCTTCATCGTCAAGCGCGGAGTCGTCTACACGCCGCCTTGCTACGTCGGCGCCTTGGAAGGCATCACGCGCGCGACGATCATCGAGCTGTGCGCGAAGCTGGGCTACGCGCTGAAAGAAGAACCGTTCACGCTCCACGACGTATACGTGGCGGACGAGGTGTTCTTCACGGGTACGGCGGCGGAAGTCATCGCGGTGCGCGAGGTGGACGGCCGCACGATCGGCGAAGGGAAGGCGGGTCCAATCACGTCGCAGCTGCTGGCGGAGTTCCGCAAGACGGTCGAAATCGACGGCGTGAAAGTCTACGACTAAGCCGTTTCGACCCGAATCTATTGAAGCTTTCCAAGGGCGTCCGCCCGCGGGAAGCTTCAATTTTTTTTTGTGAACATGGGTGACACTCGCCCATCTCCTGCATAGGATGTAGGGATTGATAACGGGCGTTTGCCGCGTCTGCCCCAGACGTAAAAACGTGACAGGAGGTTTTTGGCGGGTGAAAATTCATATTGTAAAAAAAGGCGACTCGCTGTACATGATCGCGCAAAAGTACAACGTGTCGCTTGAAGAGATTTTAAAGCTGAACCCCTCGATTACGAATCCGGACGAAATCGACGTCGGCATGAAGATCAAAGTTCCCGCGAGCACGGGCGGCGACATGGACATCATGCACCAGCACGTCGTGCAGCAGGGCGATACGCTGTGGAAACTGTCCAAGGCATGGGGCGTGCCGCTCGGCGATATGATCAAGGCGAATCCGCAGCTGAAGAACCCGAACGTGCTGCTGACGGGTGAAGTCGTGAATATTCCGAAGCCGGGCATGTCCGGCGCGATGCCGGAAACGCACGGGGGGCATCACCATCACGGCCACAAGTCGGGAACGGGCCATCATCCGCTCCATCCGTCTTCCGTCATGCATGGCGTGCAAGGACTTATGGGCAAAATCCCGACCGGAAAGATCCCGACGGGCAAAAAACCGACCGGTCAGAAGCCGATCACGGCGCCCGTGCCGACACCGGTGCCAATGCCGGAACCGACGCCGGCGCCGATGCCGATACCTACGCAGCTTCCGGTCGCAGAGAAAAAATACCCGACGTATCCGACTTACGAACATAACGTCGATCTGTTCAAGCAATACGGCATTCCCGCGACCGAAGTCATCTCGCTGCACGACCTGCCGGCCGCTCCGGTACACAGCGGCTACGGCTACAGCCAGCCGACGGCGGTATCGCCGGCGATGACGGGCGGCTACGGCATGCCGATGGCGGTGTCGCCGGCGATGACGGGCGGTTACGGCATGCCGACGGCGGTGTCGCCGGCAATGACGGGCGGTTACGCCATGCCGACGGCGGTGTCGCCGGCAATGACGGGCGGTTACGGCATGCCGACGGCGGTGTCGCCGGCAATGACGGGTGGCTACGGCATGCCGACGGCGGTATCGCCGGCATCGACGGGCGGCTACATGCCGACGGCGGTATCGCCGGCATCGACGGGCGGCTACATGCCGACGGCGGTATCGCCGGCATCGACGGGCGGCTACATGCCGACGGCGGTATCGCCGGCATCGACGGGCGGTTACATGCCGACGGCAGTATCGCCGGCATCGACGGGCGGTTACATGCCGACGGCGGTGAGCCCCGCGGAAACGTCGCCGGAATCCAGCTTGCCTTGGGGAGCGCCGAGCTATGACTGGGGTTCGCCGATGGTCAGCCCGGCCAGCACGCAGGACTACGGTATGAACATGGTTTCGCCGGAGAGCATGGGTCCGATGGGCGGTTACGGCATGAGCCCATCGATGTTCTCGCCGGAGAGCATGGGTCCGATGGGCGGCTACGGCATGAGCCCGTCGATGGTCTCGCCGGAGAGCATGGGCCCGATGGGCAGTTACGGCTTTAATCCGTCGGTCGTCTCGCCGGCCGGCATGGGTCCGATGGCCGGTTACAGTTCCTTCCATCCGTCCATGGTATCTCCTGCCGGCGTGGCGCCGTACAGCTACGGCTACATGGGCGGCGGCCAGGTATCGCCGGTCAGCATGGGCGGCCATAAAACGGGCAGCTGCGGCTGCCACGACAAGCGGGACGAAGACGGAATCGAAGCGCTGGATGAGCCGTTCGAGTCCGCGAACGCCAAAGTCAGCAAGGCGCCGGCCCGGAAACCCTCCAAAAAACCCGCCGTCCGCCAGAGAAATGCGGTGAAGCCGAAGCGCCGCGACAGCCTGCCTTGGATTAACCGGTAACACCGGAGGGACGCGCCCCGTCCGCATCGATGGCCGATGCCGGGCGGGGTTTTTCTTATGCGCCCGGTGTACATGCATATTTCGCCAATCTGCGAGCCAAACTAACAAAAAAGGCAAATGGGGGGAACCCATATGATGACATTCAACGTTTGGCGCAAAGTGAAACAGAGGCTGCGGCGCGGCCGGCGGCCGATGTGGCAGTTGGCCTGCTTCTGGCTCGCGGTCGGCCTGTTCGCGCTGTCCGGTACGCATGCCGGTTCGGCGGCCGCGGGTCCGGGCGCTTCCGCGGCGGCGGCCGGGCCGTCCCGCGAACCGGACGACGGCAGCCGAAGCGTTATCGGGGCGCTGTCCGACATGCGGGCGACGGTCATGGTCAAGCTTCGCCGCGTGTACATTTGCGGCGAAGAATCGGAGACGATCGGCAGCCTGAGCTCCGCCGACGCGCTGCGCATGATGAAGGAGCATCCGGAATGGACGGCAATGCTGGACGAGCAGGGCGCCGTCGTGATGGAGCAGCGCATCGACGACCTGTCGGAGGCATGCAAGCGCAGCGCTTATTTCGGCTTGGACAAGCTGGGCCGCTTGTCGCTGTTCGAAGGCGAGCCGAAGAAGGAGAAGGTGATGCGGACCTTCTTCCAGCTGGACGTCAACTACATGGAGAGCAGCCTGCCGCGCGAGCGGATCGACGAGCTGGTCAAAGGCATCCGCGTGACGGACAAGGACGACTTCAACAGCGTCCTGTCGACCTTCAGCGACTATGCGGTGGAGCGAACCGAGAAAGTCATGAAGCGCACGTTTTAGCGCCGTCGCAGGCGCTCGCACGACATCGAAGGACGGCCGCCCCGGGCGGCCGTCTTTCGTTTTGCCCGCCGAACGCAGGCGGGACAAAACGCGTGTTCTCATTCGACCCGTGATTTGATATAATGAGAGGAAGCCATTATTCGCTACTAGCGGCAATCATATCGGGTGGCTCGGGGAGAGAAGAACCTTTGCGGGTGCTAGGCATTGATCCGGGAATCGCCATCGTGGGCTTCGGATTCATCGACAAAATCGGGAGCAGGCTCGTTCCCGTGCAATACGGCTGCATTACGACGGAAGCGAAGACGCCGCAGGAAGAGCGCCTGAAACAGGTGTACGAGTCCGCCTGCGCGCTAATGGACCGCTACAAGCCGGACACCGTCGCGGTGGAGAAGCTGTTCTTCAACCGCAACGTCACGACGGCGTTTTCGGTCGGCCAGGCGAGGGGCGTCATTATTTTGGCGGCGGCGCAGCGCGGCCTTCCGGTGGCGGAATATACGCCGCTGCAAGTGAAGCAGGCCATCGTCGGCTACGGCAAAGCGGAGAAGCGGCAGGTGCAGGAGATGGTGCGGATGTTTCTGAAGCTGAGCGCCATCCCGAAGCCGGACGACGTCGCGGACGCGCTGGCGGTAGCCATTTGCCATGCGCATTCGGCGGTTCTGGTCAACAAAATCAACGAGGTGAACCGCTCATGATCGATTACGTTAAAGGGCGGGTCGTCCATTTGGACACGGAATTCGTGGTGGTGGACGTGCGGGATATCGGCTATCGCGTGTTCACGCCGAATCCGTACGCGTTCGCGAAGAGCGACGAGCCGATCACGATTTATACGCATCATCACGTCCGCGAGGACGCGGCGCTGTTGTTCGGTTTCGCGACCCGCGACGAGCAGGCGATGTTCCGCAAGCTGCTGGACGTGTCCGGCATCGGCCCGCGCGTGGCGCTCGGCATCCTGGCCGGCGGGAAGCCGGAGACGATCGCGGCGGCGATCCAGCAGGAGAACTTGACCTTCCTGACGAAGCTGCCGGGCATCGGCCGGAAGACCGCGCAGCGCATGGTGCTGGATTTGAAGGATAAGCTGGACGCGATTCCGGGCGGCTTCAGCTTCGCGGCGGCGGGCATCGCACTCGACGATGGCGGAAGCGGCCCAGCCGAGGCGCAGGGCGGCAAGAATTGGCGCGAAGCGCGCGAGGCGCTGATGACGCTCGGCTATACGGCGGCGGAGCTCGACCGCGCCTGGCAGGCGATGCAGTCCTCGGCCGCGCCGGACGAATCGGTCGACGCGCTGATGAAACGGGCGCTGCAGCAATTGTTTAAGGGCTAGGAGGAGGGGCGAGGCGAATGGACGAGAGGATTATTTCCGCCAACCTCATGATGGATGACCAAGCGGTGGAGCTTAGTTTGCGTCCCCGCTACTTGTCCGAATATATCGGTCAGTCCCAAGTGAAGGACAATTTGAAAGTTTTCATCGAGGCGGCGAAGTTCCGCAAAGAGGCGCTCGACCACGTGCTGCTGTACGGTCCTCCGGGCCTTGGCAAGACGACGCTGTCGAACATCATCGCGAACGAGCTCGGCGTCAACCTGCGCACCACGAGCGGCCCCGCGATTGAGCGGCCGGGCGATTTGGCCGCCCTGCTGACGAACCTGCAGGAAGGCGACGTGCTGTTCATCGACGAGATTCACCGGCTTCACCGCTCGGTGGAGGAAGTGCTGTATCCCGCGATGGAGGACTTCGCCCTCGACATCATGATCGGCAAAGGGCCGAGCGCCCGGTCCGTACGGCTGGAGCTGCCGCCGTTCACGCTGATTGGCGCGACGACGCGCGCGGGCCTCTTGTCCGCGCCGCTGCGGGATCGCTTCGGCGTCGTCAGCCGGCTGGAGTTCTATACGACCGACGAGCTGGCGTACATCGTGTCGCGCGCGTCGGAAATTCTCGGCGTTCGCGTCATCGGAGAGGCGGCCCAGGAGATCGCGATGCGTTCCCGCGGAACGCCGCGTATCGCGAACCGGCTGCTGAAGCGGGTGCGGGATTTCGCCCAGGTCCGCGGCGACGGCATCGTCACGCATGAGCTGGCGCGCATCGCGATGGGACTGATTCAAGTGGATCCGCTCGGTCTCGACAGCATCGACCATAAGATGCTGCGGGCGATGATCTCGATTTATCGGGGCGGCCCCGTCGGGCTCGATACGATCGCGGCGACGATCGGCGAGGAGGGCCAGACGATCGAGGACGTCTACGAGCCGTATTTGATGCAGATCGGATTCCTGCAGCGGACGCCGCGCGGCCGGATGGTGACGCCGGCCGCTTACCGCCATCTGGGCTTGCCGGTCCCTCAGGAAAACGCCGTACCAAGCGATGCGGCGGAAGCGGAGGAAGAAGGAGGCGGCTTCGTCTAATGGGCTCTAGAAGGAAACAGGCTGAAGAAGAGAGGCGGGAGAAGCTGATCGTCCTCTACGACGGAACGTGCAAGCTGTGCTTGGCCAGCGTCCGCCGTTTGAAGGAGCTTCAATCGACCGCGATTTTGCGGTTCATTCCGGTCCAATCGCTCGAGGACACGTATGAAACGATTCCCGAGCTTTCAACTGTAACCGAGGAACAGCTTTTGACGAAAATGCATGTCGTGGAAATGAACGGCACCGTGCATGCCGGGGCGGCCGGCGTCGTACGCATTCTGCGGACGGTGCGCGGCTGGAGATGGCTCGCGCCGCTCTACCGGGTACCGGGGCTGCGCGGGGTAGCCGATTTGCTTTACCGGGTCATCGCGGGCAGGCGCTACGAGTGGTTTGGCAGGTCCGACGAGAGCTGCCATGACGGCCTCTGCGCGCTGCCCAAGCGGGATTAAGCCATAAGGAGGACATAGAAAGCCGATGAGAGGCGAACACGTGCAACACGACGGGAAGCGAAGCGGGAAACGAAGGCTGACGGCGATGCCGCGGGCGAAGCGGACGCTGGCGGTCATCGCGGCCGGCGCGATCGCGCTGTCCGTGTGGACTTCGCACCCGTCCCAAGGCGCTGCCGTACCGGCGCTGGATACGATCCGAGTCGGCATATTCCTCAATACGAGCAAATACAGCCTCAGCACGGCCGCAGCCACGTTTGACGCGGCCGGTTCGCTCGCTGTCGGCGTTCGGACCCCGTCCGACGTCGTGCCGCTGTTCCAGACGGGCAGCGGCGAATCCGTCCGGTTCACGCTGGACGATTATAAGCCGCTGCTGCTGGAAACGACAGATTACCTGATGGCGCTGAACGTCATGAAACGGCTCAAGGCACTCGGCGCGTCCGGCTTCATGACGGCGGCGGCCGGTCCCGGCGGCAAGCTGTACCGCATCCTGGAGGGCTCCTACGCGACGGCCGAGCTGGCCAGCGCCGCGGGCGACAAGTGGATGAAGGACGGGGCGATCGCTGGTTACGCCGGTACGTCCAAGAAACTGGGGCTGACCGGTCCGCTGCATCTGGACACGGGGGCGAAGTACGCGTCCCGGAGCGATGCGGCCGCGGCCGCGCAGAAGCTAAGCGAAGCGGGCGTCGACGCGTATGCGGCGCTGAAGCAGACGGGAACCGCCGCCGGCTTCTACACTGTGCTGGTCGGCGCTGCGGCCGACCAGACCGCCCTGGCCGCGGTTAAAGCGCAAGCACTGCTAGCCGGCGCAGGGGGAACGCTAGGCCCGACGGATGCCAAGTCATCGTATTTCATCATCCGCGACGACTACACGACGGCGGAATCGGCCTCCAAGCCGGCCGTGCCGCTGATCGGCGTGCCGGCGACCGGCGCGAAGCTGTGGCTGGATACTTCGGCTGCGGGCGGCATTAAGCTGACGGAGCGGTACAACCGCAGCTATCGCGGGTCGTTCGAGGTCAGCGGGCAAGGCGGCAAGCTGACCGTGATCAACGAGCTGCCGTTCGAGCAGTACATCTATTCCGTCGTCGGCGGCGAGATGCCGGCGTCTTGGCCGGCGGAGGCGCTCAAAGCCCAAGCGGTCGCCGCGCGTACATACGCCCTGTACCAGGGCTTCGGCTTCCAAATCGCCCACGTCGTGGATACGACGCTCAGCCAGGCCTACGGCGGCATCGGCGCGGAGAAGCCGACGACGATCGCGGCCGTCGACGCGACCAAGGGCGAGGTGGCCACGTACGACGGCAATGTGATCAATGCCGTCTTCTCGTCCAGCGCGGGCGGCTTCACGGCGGACGCGCAGGAGATTTGGGGCAGCGGCGTCGATTATTTGAAGAGCGTCGAGAGCCCGGACGCCTCCTCGGAGAAGGGCTTGTATAAATGGTACCGCGTCGTCCTGCCGAACAGCCTCGTCGGCTATATCCGCGAGGATCTGCTCGAGGACACGGGCCAACAATCCGCGGCTGGACAAGCCGTGCTGCGCGTGAAGGGCGACGGTACGAAAGTCCGCCCGATTCCGCTTGTGCAAGACAACGTGGCGGTCGTGGACACGGTGAACCGCGGCACGCTCGTCGTTCAGCTGGAGAAGGTGACCCAGTCCAACGAGATGTCGTGGGTGCGCGGCTCGTATTCCGCGGCCGAGCTGCTCAAGCTGACGCAAGGCAAGCTGAGCAAGCCAATCAGCGGCCCGATCCGGACGCTGGAAATCAGCAAAGCAGGCCCGTCCGGACGCCCGACCGAAATATTGGCCAACGGTCAAGCCGTCTCCGTCAAGACGCCGGACGCGTTCCGTTCCGCCTTCGGCGGGCTGCCGAGCACGCTGTTCACGATCGACGAGACCGCGCGGATGACGATCGCCGGTGCCGGCGGCGCCACCCGCGAACGCCCCGCGGACAGCGGCGCGATCTACGCGGTCGGCGCCGACGGTCGGACGCAGGAGCTCAAGGCCGCCAACTTCTTCATCCTGAACGGCACCGGCACGGTTCGGGCCGCGACGAAGGACCCGTCCTTCCGGTTCGTCGGCTCCGGCAACGGCCATGGCGTCGGGCTTTCGCAGTACGGCGCCCGCGGATTGGCAGAACTTGGGTATGACTACAAATATATTATGCAATACTACTATAAAGACGCGAAGATCGTGAAGGAATGACAAGAACGCCATGAATGTGAACGAATTTGATTTCGACCTGCCGGAACGCCTGATCGCACAAACGCCGCTGGCCGACCGCACGTCGTCCCGGCTGCTGATGCTGAACAAGGCGACCGGCGATATCGGGCACGAGCGCTTCACCCAGCTGGCCGAGCTGTTGAATGCCGGCGATACGCTGATCTTGAACGATACCCGCGTCATGCCGGCCCGGCTGCTCGGCGTCAAGGCCGACACCGGCGCGAAGGTCGAGCTGCTTCTCCTGAAGCAGCTCGAAGGCGACCGCTGGGAGACGCTGGCGAAGCCCGGCAAGCGGCTGAGAGCCGGCGCCAAGCTGAACTTCGGGGACGACGGCGAGGGGCGGCCGCTGTTGGAAGCCGAGATCGTAGCCGAAGGCGAGCAGGGCGCGCGAATCGTGGAATTCCGGTACGCGGGCATCTTTAACGAGCTGCTCGACCGGCTCGGGGAGATGCCGCTGCCGCCGTACATCAAGGAACGGCTGGACGACCGTGAGCGCTACCAGACGGTTTACGCGAAGCACGAAGGCTCCGCCGCCGCGCCGACCGCAGGCCTGCATTTCACGAAGGATTTCCTGGACGAGCTGGCGCGCAAAGGCGTGCGGATCGGCTATATCACGCTGCACGTCGGGCTCGGCACGTTCCGGCCGATGTCGGTCGATACGGTCGAGGAGCATACGATGCATGCCGAATATTACGAGCTGAGCGAAGAGACGGCGGCGCTGCTGCGCGAAGCGAAAGCCGGCGGCGGGCGTATCGTCGCGGTCGGCACGACTTCGGCGCGAACGCTTGAAACCGTTGCAGCCCGATATGCGTATGAAGAGTTACGGGCTTGCAGCGGCTGGACCGATATCTTCATTTTTCCGGGCTACGAATTCAAACTCGTGGACGCGCTGCTGACGAATTTCCACCTGCCGAAGTCGACGCTCGTGATGCTCGTCAGCGCCTTGGCCGGACGTTCGGCGATCAAGCGGGCGTACAAGGAAGCGGTCGACCGGGAATACCGGTTCTTCAGCTTCGGCGACGCCATGTTTATTTACTAGCACTAGCGGAAAGAGGCAGACATAGTGGCAATTACTTACGAATTATTGAAGACGTGCAAGCAAACAGGCGCCCGGCTCGGCCGCGTCCATACGCCGCACGGCGTCATCGAGACGCCGACGTTCATGCCGGTCGGCACGCAGGCGACCGTCAAGACGGTCAGCCCGGAAGAGCTGAAGACGCTCGACGCCCAAATCATTCTCAGCAACACGTACCACCTGTTCGTCCGGCCCGGACACGAGATCGTCCGCAAAGCCGGCGGGCTCCACAAGTTCATGAACTGGGACCGCCCGATACTGACGGACAGCGGCGGCTTTCAGGTGTTCAGCTTGAGCGAGATGCGCAAGATCAAGGAAGAAGGCGTGGAATTCCGCAACCATCTGAACGGGGATAAAATGTTCATCTCGCCCGAGAAAGCAATGGAAATCCAAAACGCGCTCGGTCCCGACATCATGATGGCGTTCGACGAATGCGCGCCTTATCCGGCCGAGTACGATTACGTCAAGCAATCGATGGAACGGACGACCCGCTGGGCGGAGCGCTGTCTGGCCTCCCACGCGCGGCCGCACGACCAGGCGCTGTTCGCGATCGTGCAGGGCGGCATGTACGAGGATTTGCGCCGCCAGAGCGCGACCGAATTGACTTCCCTGGATTTTCCGGGGTATGCTATTGGAGGCCTGAGCGTCGGCGAACCGAAGGATTTGATGTATCGCATGCTGGAATGCACGGTTCCGCTGCTGCCGGCGAACAAGCCCCGTTATTTGATGGGCGTCGGATCGCCGGATGCGCTGCTGGACGGCGCGATCCGCGGCGTGGACATGTTCGACTGCGTGCTGCCGACCCGCATCGCGCGCAACGGCACGACGATGACCAGCTCCGGCCGGCTCGTGATCCGCAACGCCAAGTTCGCGGAAGACTTCGGTCCGCTCGACCCCGAGTGCAGCTGCTACACGTGCACGAACTACTCGCGCGCCTATCTGCGCCACCTCATCAAGGCGGACGAAACGTTCGGCATTCGCCTGACGACGATCCACAACCTGCATTTCCTGCTGGAACTCATGCGGGGCGTTCGCCAAGCGATCATGGAGGACCGGCTGCTCGATTTCCGGAACGCGTTCTTCGACAAATACGGCTTGAACGAGAACGACAAAGGATTTTAACGAAAGGGGTGAAATGAAATGTCAGGAGCTGCATCCTTAATTCCGTTTATTCTGATGTTCGCGGTGTTCTACTTCCTGCTGATTCGTCCGCAACAGCGCAAGTCGAAGCAGCGGAACCTCATGCTAGGCGGGATCAAAAAGGGCGATAAAATCGTCACGATCGGCGGCATGCACGGCACGATCGTGGAGCTGACCGACGACACGGTCGTGCTTCGTGTGAACGATGCCACGAAGATTACGTTCGATCGCAGCGCGATCAACACGGTCGTCTCCTCCAGCGCGGCTGTGACCGCCGCGCCGGCGACGGCACCGGCGATGGTGAAGGAAGAGAAGCCGGAAGACATCAAAGGCTAGAACGCAGGACTGGGCGGCGCTTTCGAGTGCCGCTTTTTTTGTTGCGCGCCGGTCCCGTCCCGAAACTCATAGTTTCCAGCCAGCGGGCGAATACTATAGCGACGATAACGGGATCGAGGTGTGAAGTAATCCATGTACTTATGGGTGGAGATCATCCTGCGCACGCTGTCCGCGGTCGTGTTCCTGCTGCTGCTGACGAAGGTGCTCGGCAAACGGCAGGTGACGGAGCTGTCCGTCTTCGAATACATTACCGGCATTACGATCGGTAACCTCGCGGGCTACGTGTCTTTGGAAGCGGAAAATACGTGGTATTTGGGCATGATTTCGCTGGCGGTCTGGGCAGCGGTGTCGCTCTCCATCGAATTGCTGCAAATGAAGAGCAAAAAAGCGCGCGATTGGATCGATGGCCAGCCGACGGTGCTGATCCAGAACGGCAAAATCCTGGAGGGCAACCTGAAGAAGGAACGCGTCACGACGGACGAGCTGATGGAAAGCCTGCGCCGAAAGGACGTGTTCAAGGCGGCCGACGTCGAATTTGCCGTCATGGAAGTGAGCGGCGCCATCAATGTCATGCTGAAGGCGGAGAACCAGCCGATCACGCCGAAGTCGCTCGGGCTTCGGGTGCAGCCGGAGCATGAGCCGCAAGTCGTCATCATGGACGGCAAGATTCTGCCGGATCCGCTCCGGTCTACCGGCTACAACGAGAACTGGCTGAAGAAGGAATTGAAAAAGTCGGACGTCTCAATCGAAGACGTCTTCCTGGCGCAGATCGACGACAACGGCTCGCTGTACGTCGATCTCTTCGACGACAAGGCGAAGCTGCCGAAAAATCCGAACGGCCAAGCCGGTCTGCTCGCGGCGCTCAAGAAATGCGAAGCCGACATGGAGATGTACGGCCTGCTGTCGGGGGACGAGCGCGAGAAAGTGCAGTACGCGGCATGCGCGAAACAGCTGCAGAAGCTGATCGACGACGTGCGGCCGCTCATTTATCAATGACCGACGCGCACGAAAAAAGACCGCTGCCCGGGGCGTGAGCCCCGCCGCAGCGGTCTTTTGTCGCGGAGGCGAACAGTCGAATCGGTTGAATAGATGGAGGCCGATTTCTTTTGCCGCCCCTTCGCTTACTTGGCGTCCTCCTGCAGATAACCTGCTGGCGCTGGCGGGACGACCGTGCCCCGGCGTCCGCGCAGCGGCCAGGTTGCCTTGCTGAGCCGGATGCCCATGAGCGAAGCGAAGGTCGCGAGCGCGAGGCCGCCGCACATGTCGATGAGCCAGTGGATGCCGAGATAGAAGATCGCGAAGATGACGATCGCGGCGCAGATGCCGCAAAACCAAGCCCAGCGCTTGATCCCGGACTTCGCGGCTAGAATCGCAAGCGTCACGGAGATCGATGTGTGCAGGCTCGGGAAGCAATTGTTCAAGCCCGATAAGGCGCGGTATTGGTGCTCGAAGTTCGGGAACGCCTGCAGCATCAGGAAGCTGACGTTCGGATCGTGGTACCAGACCTCGCTGACCGGGAAGAACAGGTAGAACGGAATCGCGACCGCGTAGTTGATCATGATCGCGTAGCAGGTCGCGTAGAACATCGTTTTGTTCGGGCTCCGCAAGGTATAGATGCCGACGGAGGCGATCAGCAGCGCTTGGAAGACGACGACGTACATGAACGCGAGGAACGGCGTCAGCCAGTCGCTCTGGAACGTATGCTGGAAGTTCGCGACGAAGCTGCCTTCGATGGATTGGAAGAAGCCGGCGAAATCATGCGTGTTCGACATGCCTTTCTCGATGCGAAGCTCGAACTTGTTGCAGAACAGGATGAGAATCAGAAGCACGAAATGCGCGTTATATTTACGGTTGAAGAGATTTTCTTTCAGGAACAGTCCGGCGACTTTGAATGGATTGGCCGCGGCTCCATACCAGATAAGAACGACGACGGTCAGCGCCGTGTAGACGGCGACCGTCGTCATATTGTTGAACAAGATCATGATTCGAATAATCCCCCTAAGGCGTTGCGTCGTTTCGGTCCGATCTAGTATAACACATTTCGCAGGGATGATTACAATTGCGATATACCGGGGATGCGGACCGTAAGCGATAGGCGCGCGGCTCTCAGGAACGTTTCGTATTGACGCCGATCATGCCGCCGAAAGAGCCGCACAGCAGCGTTTCAAGCATCATCGTGAGCGTCTTGCCGCCGAAGCCGGTATTGCTGGCCAGAAAGCCGATCAGCAAAATAAGGAGGCCGTAGACCAAGCCCAGCGCCCCGCCGTAGTACCAGCCCCGCTGCCTGGAGCGCCGGCCCGAGACGAACCCGCCGGCCAAGGCGGAGCAGCCGTGCACGAACAGGCTGTACGTCGGCAGGTCGCTCTCCTGCATGCTGCCCCACCGCAGCATCATCGACAGCAGCAGCGCCCCCGCGGCCAGCCACATTGCCGCGTACAGGATGCCGGACAGCAGCGGCGAGGACATGTGCACTTTCGGAACGTTCTTCATCGCGTTCATCGGTTTCATCCGTAATCTCCCTTCATCTTCGCTTCTTGTCCAATTACTACAACATATGGCCAAGCCGGCGGGATTAGTACAGGCGAACGGGCCGTTTTCGGACCGATTGGCGGCGCCGGCGGATTCCATAATTTCGAATCGTCCCCTTCGTATGTTGGGATGACCATCCGGTGACAATAGTTGTACCTTACGCTGGGAGGGCAGTCCTTATGGAATACTGGAGTCTGTTGTTCCGTACGCTTCTCATTTATTTGGTCGTGTTCGTCATCATGCGGCTGATGGGAAAGCGGGAAATCGGCAAGCTGTCGGTGTTCGATCTGGTCATCTCCGTCATGATCGCGGAAATCGCCGTTTTCGTGATCGAGGATACGAATCGGCCCATTATGGACGGCGTCTTTCCTATGGCGATCCTGCTCGTGATCCAAATCGGAATCGCGCTCGTCTCGCTCAAATTCCGCCGGATGCGCACCTTGATCGACGGCGAACCGACGATTATCGTCGAGCGGGGCAAGCTGAATCGCGAGGCCATGCGTAAGCAGCGGTACAATTTGGACGACCTGCTGCTGCAATTCCGGGAGAATAAAACGAATATCGCCGACGTCGAATTTGCGATTCTCGAGTCCACGGGCAAGCTGTCCATCATTCAGAAAGACAAAGCGATGGATCCGTCATCGGCCATAGAGGAGGAAACGGGGAATCGGGAAGAGCCGCTGCCCAAGATGTTTCCCCGCAACTATCGGTTCGAGAATTTGCCCGTTCCGTTGATCATGGACGGCGAAATTCAGAAGCATAATCTGGAAATGCTCGAGAAAGACCGCTTCTGGCTCAACAACCAGCTGCGGCAGCGCGGCATCGTCGATTCGAAGCAGGTGTTTCTGTGCACGATCGACCATCGGGGCAAGCTGTTCATCGATCTGAAGCATCGCGGCAAACCAACGCCGTAATTCAGCCCGTATCCGAATAAGAGCGACAGCACCGGCGCGCGAGCCGGTGCTGTCGTCATGTCCGGAACCAGCGTCCGATGACCGGCAGCCTCGCGGCGTCGGACCGGTCGATGATGCGCAGCGCGACCATCAGGATCAGATAGACGACGACGCCGGCGGCGCAGGCGGCGGCGAGGTTCAGCCACAGGGCGGGGAGAGACCGGAGATTCATGACCCAGAGCGCCGCGGCGCCCATGATCATCATCGCTGCCCCGACCTTCGCGAAATCGAGCCACTGCATGCGGAAGCCGACGAAGCGCATTACGCTGATCCAGTGAAGCACGGTAACGAGCACGATGTTAATGTTGATCGCGATCAAGGCGCCGTAGATGCCGAGCGACGGCATCGAGGCGAGCTTCAAGATCAGCACGAGCTTGACGACGGCGCCGATGAACGTGTTCGTGAGTGCGGTCGCCGGTTTGTCGAGCGCTTGCAGCGCCGCTTGCAGCGGAGCCTGCAAATAGATGAAGAGCCCGACCGGGGCGATCCACTTCAGCATGGGCGCGATCTCGGCATGATCGTACAGCACGCGGCAGATCGGCTCGGCGAACAGGAGCATGACCACAACGAAGGGGGCGCCGGTCACGAGCGAGAGCCGCATCGATTGGTGCAGCCGGATGTGGATCGTTTTTTTGTCCCCTTTGGCCGCGGCTTCCGACAGCGACGGCACGAGGGAGACGGCCAGGGAATAGGTAAGCGCCGTCGGCAGGAGCAGAATCGGAATGATCATCCCCTGCAGCGCGCCGTATTGCGCCGTCGCGGCGCCCGTGGCGATGCCGGCCATCAAGAGCGCGCGGGCGGTGAAGATGGATTCCAGCAAGTAGGAAAACGAACCGATCATGCGGCTGGCCGTCACCGGAACGGACAGGCTGACGAGACGCCGCATGACGGGGATGCGTTCCGTGGGCGCCTGTCCGCCGTAAGCGGGCACGCGGGCCGCTTGATCGGAGGCCTGCTCGTCCGCAGGCGCGGAAGACGCCGCTGACCGCCTTCTCCGCTCCCTGGCGTACTGGAGCAGCAGCACCGCGAAGCCGGCTACTTCGCCCGCGACGACGCCGAGCATCGCGCCCGCCGCGCCCCATGCGAGGCCGAGCGGCAGGAGCCATTTCGCGAACAGCAGCGCGAAAATGATCCGGATGACCGTTTCCACCGTTTGCGACAGCGCGGTCGGAATCATGTTCTGCTTGCCTTGGAAGTAGCCGCGGTAGACGGCGGAAACGCCGATGATCAAGAGCAGCGGGCTCATCATCCGGAACGTCTGAAGCACGCGCGGGTCGGTCATCAGGTGGACCGTGATCCACGGCGTCAGCCAGACGAACAGCGCGGTCAGCGCGGCCGCGAGCATCAATGTAAGCGCCATGGCCGAGCGGAAGATATGCTTCACGCGCTTGGCATCGCCCTGGGATTCCGCCTCGGCGATCCATTTGGCAACCGCGAGCGGGATGCCGCCCGTAATTAGCGTCAGCAGCACGATCAGAAACGGATAGCCGAGCTGGTAGATGCCTACGCCCTCGGGTCCGATAATGCGGGGCAGCGCGATGCGCGGCACGAAGGCGAGGATCCGGTTAACGATGCCGGCGGCAAGCAGAATCAAGGCGCCCTTAATGAACGTTTGCTTGGTCAATGCGTTCCTCTCCCTCTACCGTGAACATGTCCTATCTCCATGCTTATGCGCGGCATGTCCGCTTCCATGCAGTCAATTTTTGCCGAGCGGGTGTTTTTGCAGGAATTGCAGGAATGACGGAAGGGGACGGCGAATGAGTACAGCAAACAGCCAGGCGAGGAGGTCGTGGAATGGAGACGGAAGACAAGCCGATGACGGAGGAAGAGTGGGTCGCGACCATCGAATACTTGTGCAACAGTAAAGCGGAGGAGTTTCACCTGTTCGGCTACGAGCACGTGACGGGAGAAGAGATATGGCTGTGCGTCAGCGAGAAATACGCCAAGACGGGGCAGCCGCAGCGGCATCAGGTCGTCAACGACATATTATCGTTAAAAGTGACGAAGTTCATGAACTTTATGACGCTCAGCGCGTTTAAAGGAACCCATTTTTAACGGATGGGCTCTTTTTTTTGACTCGATTTTAAGCCATCGTTATAATAGGACTATTGAGCATTGCACTTAAGGGGGAACTGTAGGAATCATGAATCGTCGACTGTTAGCGTTTATCCTCATCGTCGTCGTATCGTTCGGCGTTGTAGGAGGCTTGTTCAAGTGGGTGGTGGATGACGTCAAACTTGGACTGGACCTGAAGGGCGGCTTCGAAATCCTGTACGAAGCCGAGCCGATCGAAGCCGGAGGCAAGGTGACGAAGGAGTCCCTGACGGAAACGGCGAAGAGCCTCGAAGCCCGCGCCAATGCCACAGGCGTGGCCGAACCGGAAGTGACGACGGAGGGAACCAACCGCATCCGCGTCAAAATCGCCGGCGTAACGGACGAAGCCAAAGTGCGGGACATCCTGAAGAAGCCCGCCGAGCTGACGTTCCGCAGCGCTCGCGGCTGCGCGGCCGACAAAGGCTACTGTAAGATCGAACTGCACGGCAGCGATTTTAAGCAGAACGGCGCCGACGTTCGCCAAACGCAGCTGAACGAGTACGAAATCACGATCAAGATGAAGAGCGCCAGCAAATTCGCCGAGATTACCCGCGAAGTGGCCAAGCTGAGCCCGAACAACCAGCTGGCCATTTACCTGGACGATAAAATGCTGTCCGCTCCGAACGTATCGGGCGAAATCAACAGCACGGACGCCTCCATCACGGGCAGCTTCACGCGCGCGGAAGCGTACGATCTCAAAAACACGATCAACCTCGGCGCCCTGCCGCTGAAACTGACGGAGAAGTACACGCAGAGCGTCGGCGCGACGCTCGGCAAGAAGTCCCTGGACGAAACCGTAGAAGCAGGCGTCATCGCCACGATCGTCATCCTGTTGTTCATGATGATTTTCTACCGGCTTCCGGGCGTCATCGCGAGCATTTCCATCATCGTGTACGTCTGGCTGCTGCTGCTCGGGTTCAATCTCATTCACGCCACGCTGACGCTTCCGGGCATCGCCGCGTTCATTCTCGGCATCGGGATCGCAGTCGACGCCAATATTATCATGGCGGAACGGATCCGCGAAGAGCTCCGCAGCGGCAAGAGCATCATGTCGTCGCAGAAGGCCGGCTCGCGCCACTCCTTCCGCACGATCGTCGACTCGCACGTCACGACGGCTATCGCCGCGCTCGTGCTGTTCTTCATCGGCGTGGGGTCGGTTAAAGGCTTTGCCGTCATTCTATTGCTAAGTATCGTCATGAGCGTCATTACGAACGTATTCTTCTCGCGTCTGCTCCTCTCGCTTCTCGTCCGCAGCGGTGTGGTCAAGAAGAAAACCAACTTCGGTGTGAAGGAGAGTGAAGTACGTGCACTATAAGGCATTCGACAACGTGGACGAGAAGAAATTCAGCTTCGTCAAGACGGCCCGTTACTTCTTTATATTATCGATTGTGATTACGCTCGTCGGGATTCTGACGCTTAGCATTTTCGGGTTGAATTACGGCGTCGATTTCAAAGCGGGCTCAAGCGTCGACATTACGTTTAAGCAGGATATCAGCAGCAAGAAGGCCGAGTTCGAGCAGTACTTGAAGGACAATGATTTCGGCACGCCGGGCATGACGTTCGGCGCGAAGCGCGTCACGCTCCGCTTCGACGATGTCCTGTCCGATGCGAAGGAAAAAGCGCTGAAAACGGGGATCGCCGACAAGTTCGACAAAGGCGCTTCGATGGAAGTAAACACGGTCGACGTCGAAATCGCGAAAGAGCTGCAGGGCAACGCCATCAAGGCGGTGCTGATCGCCAGCATCGGTATCGTGATCTACGTCAGCATCCGGTTCGAATGGCGGTTCGCCGTGGCGGCGATCATCGCGCTGCTGCATGACGCGTTTATTGTTATCAGCTTGTTCTCGATATTCAGGCTCGAGGTCAATCTGCCGTTTATCGTGGCGGTATTGACGATCATCGGTTATTCCATAAACGATACGATCGTTATTTTCGACCGGATCCGCGAGAATCTCCGGTTCGCGAAGCTCAAGTCGATCACGGACATCGCCAAAGTCGTCAACGACAGCATTTGGCAGACGATGTCCCGTTCCATCAACACGGTCATGACGGTATTGTTCGCGACGGTCTGTCTGCTCATCTTCGGCAGCGAATCGATCCGCTTGTTCTCGATCGCGATTTTATTCGGCCTAATCAGCGGCGCGTATTCGTCGATCTTCATCGCGAGCCCGCTGTGGCTGCTGCTGAAGAGCAAACAAAAACCGAAGACGAATGTCAATTCTTCGCCCGCATCGTAGTAAGATAGGGAGTACAACGCTATAACAGGAGGCATCCATGACAGCGAACCATCGTTACGCCAGAGCGGAGTCTGCAGCATGGACCGGGCTTATCGGCAATGTCTGTATCGCAGCGGTTAAAGGCGGCGTCGGCGTCATGACGGGCAGCAAGTCGCTGCTGGCCGATGCCTGCCGTTCGGCCTCCGAAGCGGCCGCCTCGTTCGTTTCGCTGACCGGCATCCGCCGGTGCCGGCAGCTCGGTTCGCCGTACGCGCCGGTGCCGGCGGCCCGGGGGCGCTCGGAAGCCGCGACGGGCGTGCTGGCGTCCATTCTGCTGATGATCGCCGGCCTCGAGATCGGCATCGCCGCGATCAAGTCGATCGCGGACGGCGTCGACGACAGTCCGAGCTGGCCGGCGGCCGCGGTCGTGCTGGCCGCCTTCCTTCTGAAGGAAGCGGGCTTCTCGAACAAGGAGCGGGGCGCCGACTTCTACGCGTCGCTCGCTGCGCTTGTCGGAACCGGCGGCTCGATGCTCGGCAGGCCGCTGAACCTGCACTTGCTCTATTACTTGGATCCCGCGGCGTCGCTCATTATCGTCGTCATTGTGTTCACGAGCGGGTATCGCGTCGCTTCGGCATCCGTGATGCGGAGCCGTTTCCTGGAAGTAGAGCCCGCGGACCTATCGGAGCTGAAGGCCGTCGTCCTGCGCATGGAAGGCGTCATCAGCGTCGAGCTGCTGCGCGCGAGAGAGCATGGCCATTACGCCGTCGCGGAAGTCGTCATCAGCGTCAACCCGCGCATCTCGGTGCTGGAAGGCAACGAGATCGCCAAGCGGGTCCGAGAATTCATAATGAAGCGGTTCAACCACATGACGGAGGTTACGGTTCACGTCGAACCTTACGATCCCGGTTATCCGTACAAAACCAATCATGAGTCCAATCCGGAACACGTGACAACGCTACTGCAATAGCAGCAGCGTTCATTTTTTTGAGAAGAGAGGTGACGGGTTGCTGCAATCGAAAACACGCTGGCGCCTCGCCGCGCTGGACGTCGAAGGGGAAGCGCGCGCGGCCGCGCTGGCGCGGGCGTTGTCGCTCCCGCCGCTCGTCGCCCGGCTGCTCGTACAGCGCGGCTACGACCGCATCGAAGCGGCCAGGCAATTTTTGACCGGCGGCCTCGAATGTCTGCACGACCCTTTCCTGCTGAAAGGGATGAAGGAAGCCGCGGACCGGATCGCGCTGGCCCGCGAGCGCGGCGAGCGCGTCCGGATCTACGGCGATTATGACGCGGACGGCGTGTCGTCGACGACCTTGATGACGTACTTATTCAAGCGGCTTGCGCTTGACTTCGACCATTACATACCTCACCGCACGCGTGAGGGCTACGGGTTGAATATTGCAGCGCTCGACGCGGCGTCGGCGGCCGGCGTCACGCTGATCGTCACCGTCGATACGGGCATCAGCGCCGCCCGGGAAATCGCTTACGCGTCCGGACTTGGAATCGACGTCGTCGTGACCGACCACCACGAGCCGCTGCAAGAGCTGCCAGCCGCGTACGCGATTGTCAATCCGAAGCAGGAGGATTGCGGCTATCCGTTCAAGGGACTGGCGGGCGTCGGCGTCGCGTTCAAGCTGGCGACGGCGCTGCTCGGGGAACCACCGGTCGAGTGGACCGACGTCGTGGCGCTCGGGACGATCGCCGACCTCATGCCGCTCACGGACGAGAACCGCGTGCTCGTGCGCCTCGGGCTGGAACAGCTGCGCGCGACGGACAAGCCCGGTTTCCGGGCGCTCGCCGACGTGTGCGGAATCGAACTGCCGTCGCTCCTGGCGACGCATATCGCGTTCGGCATGGCGCCGCGCATCAATGCCGCCGGCCGCCTCGACCATGCCAACGCAGCGGTGGAGCTGCTGACGGCCGTCGACGAGGAAACCGCGGCGGCCGGCGCGTTCCGGCTCGACGAGCTGAACAAGGAGCGCCAGGGCATCGTCGAGGATATCCTGCGGGAAGCCGAGGCGCAGTGGACGGCGAAATGCGAGGCCGCGGACAAGGCCGGCACGCGCCGTCCGTCCGTCATCGTCGTCGCGGGCGAAGGCTGGAACGCCGGCGTCGTCGGCATCGTCGCTTCCAAGCTGATCGAGCGCCATTACAAGCCGACGATCGTTCTCGGCATCGACCCGGAGACGGGCGCGTGCAAGGGCTCGGCCCGCTCGATCGACGGCTACGATTTGCACGCGGCACTGACGGTGTGCGAGGAATGGCTCGATCATTACGGAGGGCACCAAGCCGCCGCCGGAATGACGCTGCACCGCGACAAGCTCGCTCCTTTCGAGGAGCGGCTGTGCCGTCTCGCGGACGAATGGCTGACGGAAGAGGATTGGATCCCGAAGCTGACGATCGATCTGACGTGCAAGATGGAGGACGCCACCTTGAAGGTACGCGAGCAGCTCGCCAAGCTGGAGCCGTTCGGCGCAGGGAACGTCGCGCCGAAGCTGCTGCTTACCGGCGTGACGCTCGCCGAGCGCAAGACGATGGGCAAGGAGAAGAATCACCTGAAGCTGGCGCTCGCCGGCCAGGGCAAGCTGCTGGACGCCGTCGGCTTCGGCAGCGGCCATCTGGCGGAGCGCCTGTCGAACGGCGCGGCCGTCGAGGTCGTCGGCGAACTGGCCGTGAACGAGTGGAACGGCCAGCGCAAAGCCCAGTTCATGGTAAGCGATCTCCGCGTGCCGCATATCCAGCTGTTCGACCTGCGAAGCGAGCCCGATTGCGAATCGCTTCGGACGGCGGAGCGGCTGCTCGCGACGGACGTCATGCGGCAGAGCCAGGGTGTCCTGCTTGTGCCGAACGAGGCTTGGCTGGAAGCTGCGACGGCGCCGGATCAGCTGAAGCTGCCGGAACGTTTCCGGCTCCTGACGTACGAAGCCCTTGCCGGACAGCGCGTGCCGTGCCGCAGATTGGCGGTCTTCGGCAAGCCGCCGTCGGCCGAGAAGCTGGCCGCGGCGATCGCTTCCTGCTCGGACTTGGAAGCCGTGCATCTGCTGTACGCCGCGGACCGGGAATCGGGCGAGTTTCCGACGCGGGAGCAGTTCGGGCAGCTCTATCAGCTGCTGCGGCGCGAATGCCCGCTGCCGGAAGCCGGCGCCGCAGCCGGACTGGCCGCCAAGCTCCGGCAGCCGGCTGACCGCGTGGCGTTCATGCTGGACGTCTTCAAGGAACTGCGTTTCGTCGAGGAGTCGGAAGGCAGCCTGACGCTCAGCGCGGTGTCGGGCAAGAAGGAGCTGTCCTTGTCGCGGCATTACCGCGACGGCCAGCGAAGCGCGGAATCGAACGCGATCCTCGCGCTGCCGGTCAAGCAGCTGACGGATTGGCTGACGGTGCAGGCAGGCCTGATCCACAATCGAACCATCGAACAAGAAAACGAAGGAGTAGGTATCTCATGAACTATAAAGAACATATTCGCGTCATTCCCGATTTCCCGCAGCCGGGCATCCGGTTCAAGGACATTACGACGCTCACCAACAACGGCGCCGTGTACGCGTCGGCCATCAACGACATCCGCCAAGCGGTGCAGCACAAGCAGATCGACCTGATCGCGGGGCCGGAAGCGCGCGGCTTCATCATTGGCGCGCCGCTCGCCGTGTCCATGGGCCTCGGCTTCGTGCCGATTCGCAAGAGCGGCAAGCTGCCCGGCGAAGTCGTCGAAGCGAGTTACGACCTGGAATACGGCAAGGACAAGCTGACGATCCACAAGGATGCGATCAAGCCCGGCCAGAAGGTGCTGATCGCCGATGACCTGCTCGCAACGGGCGGTACGATCGCCACGACGGTCAACTTGATCCGCCAGCTCGGCGGCGAAGTGGTCGGGGCGGCATTCCTGATCGAGCTGGGTTATCTGGACGGCCGCAGCAAGCTGGACGGCATCGATATATTCTCGCTCGTCTCATACTAGAAGATAGCTTCAACCAGCGCCGGACACGGAAGCGAAAGCAGCCGTCGTCCGGCGTTCTGCAATCGCGGAGTTGACGGAAAGGCTTGAAAACAGGCATAATAGTAGGAAAACTCGGGCTGAACGGTCACGCTGGACCTGGCAGGATTTTCATTGATTTGGAAAGCAGGCGCCAATCGGACGCGCGCTTTTCCGGAAAGGGACATTCATGGGCATAGAGCAGCTACTTGATAAAGCATCCACCTATTTGAAGGAACAAGATTTGAACCGGATCAAAGAAGCTTACGAATTTGCCGATCAGGCCCATCACGGGCAGGTCCGCAAATCGGGCGAGCCGTATATTCTGCATCCGGTCGCCGTCGCGGAAATTCTCGTCAATATGCAAATGGACGTATTGTCGATCATCGCGGCGCTCCTTCATGACGTGGTTGAGGATACGACCGTCCCGCTGGAAGAAGTCCGCTCCCGGTTCGGCGAGGCATGCGCGGCCGTCGTGGACGGACTGACCAAGCTGGAGAAGATCCAATTCCGCTCCAAGGAGGAGCAGCAGAACGAGAATTACCGCAAAATGTTCGTGGCCATGGCCCAGGACATGCGCGTTATCCTGATCAAGCTGGCGGACCGGCTGCACAACATGCGCACGCTGAAGTATCAATCCGAGGAGGCGCAGCGGCGGATCGCGTACGAGACGCTGGAGATTTTCTGTCCCATCGCGCACCGGCTCGGCATTTCGGCGATCAAGTGGGAGATGGAGGACATCGCCCTCCGGTATTTGAATCCGCAGCAGTATTACCGGATCGCCAATCTCATGAAGAAGAAACGCGCGGAGCGCGAACAATATATCGCCGACGTCATCGGCCGCATTGGCGAGAAGCTCGAGGACATGGGTATCGACGGGGACATTTCCGGACGGCCGAAGCATATATACAGCATCTATAAGAAGATGACCGCGCGGAGCAAGCAGTTCAACGAAATCTACGACCTGCTCGCGATTCGCATCATCGTTGATAATATCAAAGACTGCTACGCGACGCTCGGCATCATCCACACGCTGTGGAAGCCGATGCCGGGCCGATTCAAGGATTACATCGCCATGCCGAAGGCGAATATGTACCAGTCGCTGCACACGACCGTCATCGGTCCCACCGGCGAACCGACGGAAGTGCAGATCCGCACGTGGGAGATGCACCGCACCTCCGAGTTCGGCATCGCGGCCCACTGGGCATACAAGGAAGGCGGCGTCGTGCCGGGCGGTTCGTTCGAGGACAAGATGACGTTGTTCCGCGAGATCATCGAGCTGCAGCACGAAGCGAGCGACGCGTCGGAATTCGTCGAGTCGCTGAAGATGGATTTCTTCTCCGATCTCGTCTTCGTGTTCACGCCGAAGGGCGAAGTGTTCGAGCTTCCCGCCGGCGCGGTGCCGCTCGATTTCGCGTACCGGGTTCACACGGAGGTCGGCAACCGGACGATCGGCTCCAAGGTCAACGGCCGGATCGTGCCACTCGATTATAAGCTGAAGACGGGCGATATCGTCGAGATTCTCACGTCGAAGCACTCATACGGACCGAGCCAGGATTGGATCAAGATCGCGCAGTCGTCGCACGCGCGCAGCAAGATCAAGCAATGGTTCAAGAAGGAGCGCCGCGAGGAGAACGTCATCAAGGGCCGCGACGCCATCGAGCGAGAGCTGAAGCGGCTCGGCCTCGAACCGTCCAGCTTCACGTCCGACGCGCAGCTGCAGGAAGCGGCGTATAAATTCACGTTCAACGACATCGACGACATGCTGTCGGCCGTCGGCTTCGGCGGCATCACCGCAGCCCAGATCTGCACAAAGCTGTCGGAGAAAATGCGCAAGGAAGCCGAAGAGGCGAGCCAGATCGAGCTCACGAACGAAATGAAGGAAATGAAGTCGTCCCCCGCGATGCGCAAGACACGGCCGACGCACGGCGTATCCGTCAAAGGCGTGGACAATCTGCTCGTGCGCTTCGCCCGCTGCTGCAATCCCGTGCCGGGAGACGCCATCGTCGGCTATATCACGCGGGGCCGCGGCGTGTCCGTGCATCGCGCGGACTGCACGAACTTAACGACGAGCGTCGACGGGGAAGAAGCGGCGCGCATGATCGAAGTGGAGTGGGAAGACTCGGTCGAGGCGAATTACAGCGTCGACATCGAGATTACGGGGCACGACCGGCCCGGGCTGTTGAACGAAGTGCTGCAGGCGGTCTCGGAGAGCAAGACCAACATTTCGGCCGTATCCGGCCGATCGGACAAAAACAAGCTGGCCATGATTCATATGACGGTGATGATCCGCAATATCGAGCATTTGCAATCGGTCGTCGAGCGTATCAAACGGGTGAAGGACATTTATTCCGTGCAGCGGATCATGCAGTAATCATTCTTAAAGCGTCGGAGGAGCAAGCGGACAAATGAAGGTAGTCGTGCAGCGAAGCAAGGAAGCGTCCGTCGTCGTGGACGGCGTGACGGTAGGCGCCATCGCGAAAGGGCTCGTGCTGCTCGTGGGCCTCACGCACGAGGATACGGATGCGGACATTCGGTGGATGGCCGACAAGATCGCGGGATTGCGGATCTTCGAGGACGAGAGCGGGAAAATGAACCTATCCGTGTCGGACGTCGGCGGCGAAATCCTGTCCGTCTCGCAGTTCACGCTGTACGGGGACTGCCGCAAGGGCCGGAGGCCGAACTTCATGGCCGCGGCGAGACCGGAGCAGGCGGAGGCGCAGTACGAGGCGTTCAACGATGCGCTTCGCGCGTCCGGACTGAAGGTCGAGACCGGCCGGTTCGGCGCTATGATGGACGTGACGTTCACCAACTGGGGACCGGTCACGCTGATCGTCGACAGCAAAGCATAAGGATCGCTGACGGCAGGATAAGCGAAACAAGCGGCATACGGCATGCCGTTTTTTTGTTGTCGTTGCTTCCCGGAAGATTCGAAGCAGCCGCCTTCATGAGGACGCGAATTTCGTGCCGACGGGGGACCGGGGCGTGTGTTGAAAACGGAGATGGCGGGCACACTAAGGCTGACCATGCGCCATCGACAGGCGCGAATCAGCGGAGGGTGAACGGAATGCATCAATCACGCAAAGAACAAGGCATCGAGAGAACGGCCAAACGGCTGCTGTTCGCCGATCGCCGGGAAGCGATCATGCTGGCCCGGGAAGAGTCCGGCATCGAGGCGGGCGGCGAATTGGGCCGGGCCGCGGTCCTTCCGCCCAGAATGCCTTGAGCGCGAACGGATTCGCGGCACGGCGCTGTGCAAGGCTGCGTGTTAACGGCACGGCAGGGGAGGCATGTGCACGCATACGAAGCGTAACCGCTTCATTTTTTGTAACGGAACTGTAACCTGTTTTCAATGTTCCTCTAACATCGCGTGCCTATAATGATAGTCGACCCCCTTTTTTGAATATATTTGATGGACCTACAACTCGTTTGTAGGTTTTTTTCTTTGTTTTGTGACTTTCGCCTGAGTCTTCGAGGTATATTGACACCTCAAAACCGGAATGCTATTATTGATGAGATAAAGTGTTGATCCGTCGATAGGAAGATTTCGTTCTACCCGCACCGATACAGAGAGGGGTTCCATGGCTGGAAGAATCCTTGGCGTGCTTGAGCGAGAGGACATCCTGGAGGACATGCGGCGAACCTGCCGGTCATTGAAGCCGGTTCAGTAGCCGTATTGCGTAGCCGGGCGTTAACCGGATAAAGCGGGACGAAGGCCGATCACGGCGGACGTTCCGGAATGTGGGTGGTACCACGACAGCTTCGTTTTCGACAAGCTCTCGTCCCTTTGGCCTGTATAGGCGGAGGACGGGAGCTTTTTTAATCCCCGGTTACCGGGAGCAGGTTCAAGGACCATTATCAATTGGGAGGGAATGGGCATGGCTTTTCAGAAGCCTCCGGGCACGCAGGATTTTTTGCCGGGCGCCGTAGAGAAATGGCAGTACGTCGAACGCGTGGCGCGCGATATTTGCCGGCGGTTTAATTTCCGCGAGATTCGCACCCCGCTCTTCGAAATGACGGAGCTGTACAAACGGGGCGTCGGCGAGACGACGGACATCGTCGAGAAAGAAATGTACACGTTCACTGACCGCGGGGACCGCAGTCTGACCCTTCGTCCGGAGGGCACGGCCGGGGCCGTCCGCGCTTACGTGGAGAACAAGCTGTACGGCGAACCGGACGTATCGAAGCTGTATTACATTGGTCCGATGTTCCGTTACGAGCGCCAGCAGGCGGGCCGGTACCGGCAATTCCACCAATTCGGCGTGGAAGCGCTCGGCGCGGTCGACCCGGCGCTGGACGCGGAAGTGATCGCCCTCGGCTATACGTTCTACGCGGAGGTCGGCCTGAAGGACGTCCGGGTGGAAATCAACTCCGTGGGCACGCCGGCCGTGCGCGCGGCTTACCGCTCGCGGCTGCTCGCGTTCCTGGAGCCGATGCGCGAGTCGCTTTGCAAGGACTGCCAGGCGCGCATGGACCGCAATCCGCTCCGCGTCCTCGATTGCAAGACCGACCAGCACCGGTTCGACGGCGCGCCGTCGATTCTGGAGAGTTTGGACGAGGAGTGCCGGACGCACTTCGAGGCGCTGCAGTTCCACTTGACGGACATGAACATTCCGTACCTCATCAATCCTCGACTCGTGCGTGGCCTCGATTACTACACGCACACCGCGTTCGAGTACAAGGCGGGAGGCATCGGCGCGATCGATACGATCGGCGGCGGCGGGCGCTATAACGGCCTGGTCGCCGACATCGGCGGCCCGGACCAGCCCGGCGTCGGCCTCGGCATCGGCCTGGAGCGCACGGTGCTGCTGCTGGAGAGCCAGGGCGTGCAGCTCGATCATCTGCACCGGGTCGACGTGTACCTGGTCGGGCTCGGCGAAGCGGCGGAGCGCGAGACGACGCGGCTGCTGCACGGCCTGCGCCTGCGCGGCATCGCGGCGGAGCGGGATTATCAGAGCCGCAAAATGAAGGCGCAGCTGAAATCGGCCGACCGCCTGCAGGCGCGCTTCACGGCGATTCTCGGCGACGACGAGCTGGATCGCGGCGAAATCGCCTTGAAAAACATGGCGACGGGCGAGCAGACGTTCATCGCGCTAGATGCCCTGGCGGAAGCGATTTTGCAAGGAGTCAAGGGGTAGTTTCATTCATTCACGATCATAAAGGAGACATGAACATGGAGATGCTTAAAACGCATGCTTGCGGAACATTGACGAAGGCGGACATCGGCCGGACCGTGACGCTGAACGGCTGGGTGCAGCGCCGCCGCGACCTCGGCGGGGTGCTGTTCATCGACCTGCGCGACCGCACGGGCATCGTGCAAATCGTCTTCAACCCGACCTTCTCCGGCGACGCGCTGGCGATCGCCGACCGCGCGCGCAGCGAGTACGTCCTGGCCGTCCGCGGCCAAGTTGTTGAACGCGATGCCGAGACGGTCAACCCGAACCTCGAGACCGGCGAGATCGAAGTGCGCATTACCGAGATCGAAATCATGAACGCGGCGAAGACGCCTCCGTTCCCAATCGAAGACGGCGTCGAAGTTGACGAGTCGCTTCGCCTGAAATACCGCTACCTTGACCTGCGCCGTCCGGAAATGCAGAAGACGCTGCTTCTTCGTTCCAAGGCGGCGAAGGTGTTCCGCGACTTCCTCGACGGACAAGGCTTCATCGACGTAGAAACGCCGATTTTAACGAAGAGCACGCCGGAAGGCGCGCGCGATTACCTCGTGCCGAGCCGCGTGCACCCGGGTGAATTTTTCGCGCTGCCGCAGTCGCCGCAAATCTTCAAGCAGCTGCTGATGGTCGGCGGTCTCGAGCGATATTACCAGATCGCGCGCTGCTTCCGCGACGAAGACCTTCGCGCGGACCGTCAGCCGGAGTTCACGCAGGTCGACATCGAGACGTCCTTCTTGTCCCAGGACCAACTGCTGGAGATGATGGAAGAGCTCGTCGCGAAGCTGTTCAAGGAAACGATCAACGTGGACATCGCGCGTCCGTTCCAGCGCATCACATACGCGGACGCGATGAACAAATACGGTTCCGACAAGCCGGACCTTCGGTTCGGGATGGAGATGGAAGACATCACGGATATCGTGGCATCGAGCGATGTGAAGGTGTTCGCGGCCGTATCGGCTGGCGGCGGCGTCGTCAAGGCACTGAACGCCAAGGGCTGCGCGAGCTGGAGCCGCAAGGAGCTTGATGACCTGCAGCCGTTCGCGGCGCGCTATGGCGGCAAAGGCCTGGCATGGGTCACGGTGAAGGAAGGCGAATGGCGCGGACCGATCGTGAAGTTCTTCAAGCCGGAGGAAATCTCTGCCCTGACGGAGCGGCTCGGCGTCGAGGAAGGCGACCTGCTGCTGTTCTCGGCGGACAAGAAGAAGGTCGTGGCGGACGTTCTCGGCAACCTGCGCCTTAAGATCGGCAAGCAGCTAGGCCTGATCGACGAATCCCAGTTCAAGCTGGAATGGGTCGTCGACTTCCCGCTGCTCGGCTACGACGAGGAAGCGAAGCGGTACGTGGCGGAGCATCATCCGTTCACGCGCCCGAACGCAGACGACCTGCATCTGTTCGAGACGAACCCGGGCGAGATTCGCGCGCAGGCGTACGACCTCGTGCTGAACGGCTACGAAGTCGGCGGCGGCTCCATGCGAATCTACAAGCGCGACGTGCAGGAGATGATGTTCAAGGCGCTCGGCTTTACGCTGGAGGAAGCCCGCGAGAAGTTCGGGTTCCTGCTGGACGCGTTCGACTACGGCACGCCTCCGCACGGCGGGATCGCGTTCGGCTTCGACCGTCTCGTGATGCTGCTTGCGGGCCGCACGAACCTGCGCGAGACGATCGCGTTCCCGAAAACGGCGAGCGCGACCGACCTGCTCAGCGACGCGCCGTCCGAAGTCGACATCGCCCAGCTGCAGCAGCTGCACATCCGTACGATCCAGAAGCCTTTGAAGCAGCAAGAGGCCGCGGCGGCGGCTTCGGCGCCAACAGCCCAAAATTAAGCTCTTTCCCGGCTTTCGACCGCTCCGCGCGGCGAAAGCCGGATTCGTTATCTATCGCCTTTGGAGGTGCAAGGAAGGATGCTTCATCAATTTTCCCGGACGGAGCTGGCATTCGGCCCGGAGGGATTGGCTATTATGAAAGGCAGTACCGTCGCGGTGCTCGGCATCGGCGGCGTCGGCGCAATGGCGGCGGAAGCGCTGGCGCGCACGGGCGTCGGCCGGATCATTTTGATCGATAAGGACGTCGTGGACATCACGAACGTCAACCGTCAGATTCACGCGCTTACGACGACGGTCGGGCAGCCGAAGGCGGAGCTGATGCGCGACCGCATCAAGCTGATCAATCCGGATTGCGACGCCATCGCGCTGCGCATGTTTTACACGGAGGAGACGTACGAGCAATTGTTCGCGTACAAGCTCGATTACGTCGTCGACGCGTCCGATACGATCATTTACAAGGTGCATCTCATTATGGAATGCCTGAAGCGGAACATTCGGGTCATCTCCAGCATGGGGGCTGCCAATAAGATGGATCCGTCGCGGTTTCGCGTCGCGGACATCTCGCAGACGTCGATGGACCCCGTGGCGCGCGTCGTCCGCCAGAAGCTGCGGAAGGAAGGCATCAAGCGCGGCGTGAAGGTCGTCTTCTCGACGGAGGAACCGATCAAGCCGCGCGAGGACGTCACGCAGCGCATCGTGCCGGAGAACGCGCCGGAAATCCGCAAGGCGAAGCAGCCGCCGGCGAGCAACGCGTTCGTGCCGCCGACGGCCGGCCTCATCATGGTCAGCGCGGTGGTCAAAGATTTGCTCGAAGCGGGAGGACAGGCCGAATGAACGTGGAACTGATGAACAAGCTGCGGCTGTCGCTCGACATGCGCGTCGCGCTGCTGGAAGCGCCGGACGCGTCGTACAAGGAGGCGCTCGGCGCCGAGAACGCCGAGCCGTTCAGCGAGATGGACGCCGGCACATACGATTTCGTCATGCTGTTCGCGAAAGACATCGCAAGCTTGAACGAGCACGCGCCGAAGGTGCTCAAAGCCGTGAAGAAAGACGGTCTGCTGTGGATCTGTTATCCGAAGGGCACGTCGAGGATCAAAACCGACATCAACCGCGACCGCGGCTGGAAAGCGGTCCGCGACGAAGGCTGGGAAGCCGTCTCGCTTGTATCGGTCGACGACACGTGGTCGGCGATGCGGTTCCGTCCCGTCGGCGCGGTACAGACGAGCGCGCGGGCGAAGCGGGCGGCGGACGCCGTCCGCGAAGCGGGCACGGGCGCTTCGAAGGAGCTCGTCGTGCCGGATGACGTCAAGGCTGCGCTTGCCGCGCATCCCGAAGCCGAAGCGTTCTTCGCGGGACTCGCGCCGTCGCACCGCAAGGAATACGTGCGCTGGATCAACGAAGCGAAGCAGGAAGTCACC
Source organism: Paenibacillus sp. GCM10023250 (assembly GCF_042653205.1). Classification (NCBI taxonomy): domain Bacteria; kingdom Bacillati; phylum Bacillota; class Bacilli; order Caryophanales; family Paenibacillaceae; genus Paenibacillus; species Paenibacillus sp. GCM10023250. The sequence goes on from NZ_JBHSHY010000005.1 coordinate 141,559, forward strand.
CGCGCGAGGCGCATCGGCGAGATGACGGCGAAGCTGGCACAGCAGCTGAAGCGCCCGTCGGACAAGCCGCAGGCGTAGCGGAATCGCGCCAAGCGCAGCTTCCAAGAAGCCCGCGAAAGCAATCGCAAAAGCAGGATTACCGGAAAAACGGTAATCCTGCTTTTTTTTATCTGGGCCATGTATTTTGTCCCAATCAATAAAAGTTTCCTTGATGAAACTTTTTTGGTGGTGTACAATGAAAATAGGAAACAATGGTTTCCCCCTAGCATACTTCTAGGTATAACGTAGTGGCATGACGAACACGAAGAGGTGAATGACAAATGAGCACCAATCAATCGGCACCGCTGGCGCAAGAAACCGGCTGGAGACAGAAGAGAGCCCAGAACTCGCTTCCGGAAGTCTACCGTTCGATGAAGATCCCGAAGCACGGCTCATGGTTTCGTAAATTTTTGGCTTTCGCGGGTCCCGGCTATCTGGTCGCCGTCGGGTACATGGACCCCGGCAACTGGGCAACGGACATCGCCGGCGGCTCTCAATTCGGTTATACGCTGCTCGCCGTCATCCTGCTGTCGAACCTGATGGCGATCCTGCTTCAGGCGCTGGCCGGCAAGCTGGGCATCGTGACGGGACGCGACCTGGCGCAGGCATGCAGAGACCATTACAGCAAGCCGGTCGCCATGGGGCTGTGGGTGCTGTGCGAGCTCGCCATCGCCGCTTGCGACCTGGCCGAGGTCATCGGTTCGGCGATCGCGCTCAACCTGCTGTTCGGCATTCCATTGATCGCGGGGGTCATTCTGACGGTGCTCGACGTCCTCCTCGTGCTCCTGCTCCAAAATAAAGGCTTCCGGTTCATCGAGTCGCTCGTGATCGTGCTGATCGTGACGATCGGCGGCTGCTTCCTGATCGAGATGTTCTGGTCTCAGCCGCAAGTAGGCGAAGTCATGAAAGGGTTCATACCGAGCACGGAAATCGTTTCGGATCCTGCCATGCTCTACATCGCGATCGGCATTCTGGGCGCGACGGTCATGCCGCATAATTTGTATTTGCACTCTTCCATTGTTCAAACGCGGCAGTACGAACAGACCGAGCTCGGCAAACGGCAGGCGATCAAATACGCCACGTGGGATTCCTCGATCGCGCTGTTCTTCGCCCTGTTCATCAACGCGGCGATTCTGATCATCGCGGCATCGACGTTCCATACGACGGGCCACACGGACGTCGCCGAGATCGGCGATGCGTTCCACCTGTTGTCGCCGATGCTCGGCACGACCGCGGCGAGCATCCTGTTCGGCGTGGCGCTCCTCGCCTCCGGCCAGAACTCCACGCTGACGGGCACGCTGGCCGGCCAGATCGTCATGGAAGGCTTCCTCAACATCCGGCTGAAGCCATGGCTGCGCCGCCTGATCACCCGGATGATCGCCGTCGTGCCGGCCGTCATCGTCACTTGGCTGTACGGCGCGAGCGGTACGGCGGATCTGCTCATTCTGAGCCAGGTCATCCTGTCGCTGCAGCTGTCCTTCGCGGTCATTCCGCTCGTGAAATTCACGAGCGACAAGGCGAAGATGGGCAGCTTCGCGAATCCGTTATGGATGAAAATCCTGGCCTGGTTCGTGGCGATCGTCATCGCTGCTCTGAACATTTACTTGTTGTACCAGACGTTTACGGGATAACGACCCGTAACCGATTCCGAGAAGCCGTCCCCGCAGGGGGAGGGCTTTTTCTCATAGAGTCTGCTTTTATGGACGGCACATCGCCACGCTGCGGTCAGCCATGGCGAACGTGTGTGCTTGTATGGTATGATGGACCGGAAAGGAACGTGATTCGGATGGATTTGTTTACCTATCATGAGGAAGAGCGCCAGCCGCAGGCTAAGCTGCTCGCGGACCGGATGCGTCCCCAGACGATCGACGATTATATCGGTCAACGCGAAGTCGTCGGTCCCGGCAAGCTGCTGCGCCGGGCGATCGAAGGCGACCAGGTATCCTCGATTCTGCTCTATGGCCCGCCGGGCTGCGGGAAGACGACGCTCGCGCATATTATCTCCCAAAGGACGCAGGGCGAATTCGTGAAGCTTAACGCGGTCGACGCTTCCGTGAAAGACGTCCGGGAGGTCATCGAACGCGCCAAGCTGACCAAGTCGATGTACGGCCGCAAAACGATCCTGTTTCTCGACGAGGTGCACCGCTTTAACGCTTCCCGCCAGGACGCGCTGCTGCCGGCCGTCGAGCAGGGCATCATCGTGTTTATCGGCGCGACGACCGAGAATCCGTTTCATTACGTCAACGGGGCATTGCTGTCCCGCTCGACGCTGTTCCAGCTTGAAGCCTTGACACGCGAGGACGCGCTCGAAGCGATGCGCCGCGCGCTCGCCGATTCCGTCAAGGGGCTAGGCTTCATGAAGCTGCAGGCGGACGAAGAGGCGCTGCAGCATATCGCGTCCATGGCGGGCGGCGACATCCGCCGGGCGCTGAATGCGCTGGAGCTGGCTGCGGTGACAACGCCGTCGCAGCCGGACGGCACCGTGGCGATCACGCTCGAGGTCGCGGAAGAGTCCATTCGCAAGCCGACGATCCGCGCCGACGAATCGACGCAGTACGACGTGCTGTCGGCGTTCCATAAGAGCGTGAGGGGATCCAGCGACGCCGCGCTGTTTTGGTTCCTCTACGCCGTCGAGCGGCTGGGCATGGACCCGATGACATTCCTGCGCCGGCTGATCGTGGCGTGCAGCGAGGATATCGGCCTGGCCAACCCACAGGCAATGGTGCAGGCCGTCACGGCGATGGACGCCTACCATAAGATCGGCTGGCCGGAAGCCAAGTACAATATTGCCCAGGCAATTTTGTTCGCGGTGGAGAGCCCCAAGTCCAACGCCGCAGCCGCAGCCATCGGCAACGTCATGTCGACGATCGAGAACATCGGCAACGCCGAGGTGCCGCTGCATTTGCGCGACGCCCATTACAGCGGCGCCGCGAAGCTCGGCCACGTGGGTTACCTGTATCCGCACGATTATCCCGGCCATTACGTGAAGCAGGCGTATCTCCCGGAACGGATCGTCCACAAAAAATTCTATAGCGCGACTCGACAGGGCATGGAAGATAAAATTCGACAAAACCAGGAGCGGCGAAAATAGGCAAATCCGCCTCGCTGCCTTTATAAACGGTAGCAGGAGCGCGAAAACGGCGCATAAAAGGCGACCTTTACAGAATAAACATGAGTAAAACCCGATTTTCGGGCCAGAAGGTGGGATGGCGGCATTTGACGCAAAGAGACCTAATCGTCTAATGTAAGATTATAAAAGAAGTTTATAATTTCATTCCCTGAAGGAGGTGCACCTGTTGGTCGTGATCGCGGCTTAAGGCGCGGACGGCGAACAGGGAATCGTTGAGTAGTGACCCGTTACCCATATTGTTGAGCTTTCTCTTAATTTTGGCGCTCGTGTTTTTGAATGGCTTCTTCGTCGCCGCCGAGTTCGCCATGGTCAAAGTGAGAAGCAGCCGGATCGACACGCTCGTCCAAGACGGCAACCGCCGGGCACGTTTCGCGTCCGCGCTCACGAACAATTTGGATGCGTATCTGTCGGCCTGTCAATTGGGCATCACGCTGGCTTCGCTCGGATTGGGCTGGGTAGGGGAACCTACCATCGCGCATGTGCTGGAGCCGCTGTTAGAGAAGCTGCATTTCAGTCCCGTCGCCATTTCGACGGTATCGTTTATCATCGCCTTTTCGCTCATTACCGTATTTCATATCGTGCTCGGCGAGCTTGCGCCGAAGACGTACGCGATCCGCAAGGCGGAACCGGTCACCCTCTGGACGGCGATCCCGCTGATCGCGTTTTACAAAATCATGTACCCGTTTATTTTTCTGCTGAACGGCATGGCGAACCTTATGCTGAAGACCATCGGCATCGAGCCTGCCGCCGAGCATGAATCGGCCCACACGGAAGAGGAAATCCGCATTCTCATGAAGGAGAGCCATAAGTCCGGATTGATCGACAATACGGAACTGACGCTCGTGGACAACATTTTCGAGTTCGCCGAAACCCATGCCCGAGAAATCATGATTCCACGTACCGAAATGATTTGTCTGTATGCCAACCTGTCGTTCGAAGAGAATCGGGCGATCGCGCTCAAGGAAATGCATACCCGTTATCCCGTCTGCGACAAGGACAAAGACAACATTATCGGATTCATTCATATAAAAGACCTGCTCAAGGTGACGAATCAAACGATTCACGACATCCGTCAGATCGCTCGTCCGATGACGACCGTGCCTGACTCCATGCATATCAGCTCGCTGCTGAAGCTGATGCAGAAGAAGAAGACGCAGATCGCCATCCTGATCGACGAATACGGCGGCACGTCGGGCTTGGTTACGCTGGAAGACATTATGGAAGAAATCGTCGGCGAGATCCAGGATGAATTCGACGAAGAGCGTCCCGACATCGAGCCGAAGGAAGACGGCACGCATTCCATCAACGGAATGATGCTGATCGAGGAAGTGAACAGCTACTTCGGCACCGAGATAGAAAGCGACGACTACGATACGATCGGCGGGTGGATGTACGCCCAGATCGAGAATCCGCCTTCGGCGGGCCAACGGATCGTCTATCCGGTCGGGTTCGAGTTCATTATCGAAGAGACCGACCATTTGCGCATCTCGCGGATTCACATCCGCAAGCGGACGGTCGAGGAAGTCGAGGAAGAACTGCTGATGGAAGAACAAATACAGGCCGAGACGGGCTGAACCCGCAAAGCCGCGTTACGCCGGAAGCGTAACGACGACGCGTAAGCATCAACCTAAACGCGAAAAGAGGCGTTCGACATTGTCGAATGCCTCTTTTTTCATCTTGTCGCGGCTTGCGGGTTTCAGCTTTTGTTCACGGCGTCGATCGTACCGCCGCCGATGCAGATGTCGCCGTCGTAGAATACGACCGCCTGTCCGGGCGTGATGGCCTTCTGCCGTTCGTCGAAGACGACGTCCGCCGTCGTGCCGTCCGGACGGAACGTCAGCTTGACGCCTTGGTCGGGCTGGCGGTACCGGAATTTCGCGGTGCAGGCGAATTCGCCGTCCGTCCGGACCGGCGAGATCCAATTGATGCCGGTCGCGATCAAGCCCGTCGAATACAGGCTCGGATGCGCGTCGCCTTGCACGACGTACAGAATGTTTTCCTTCAAGTCCTTGTCGGCCACGAACCAAGGCTCGCCGCTGCCGGATCCCCCGATGCCGAGTCCTTGGCGCTGGCCGAGGGTGTAATACATGAGACCGTCGTGCCGGCCTTTGGTCTCGCCGGTCGCGATGTCGATCATCGGGCCGGGCTGCGCCGGTAGGTACCCGCTCAGGAACTGCTTGAAATTGCGTTCGCCGATGAAGCAAACGCCGGTGCTGTCCTTCTTCTTGGCGGTCGCGAGACCGAACTCGGCGGCGATGCGGCGGACTTCCGGCTTCGGCAAATGGCCGATCGGAAACATCGCTTTCGCCAGTTGGTCCTGACGCAGCGCGTGCAGGAAGTACGTTTGGTCCTTGCCGGCATCGACCCCGCGCAGCAGTTTGGATTCCCCGTCCGCCGTCCGTTCGAGGCGGGCGTAATGACCGGTTGCCAAGTAATCGGCGCCGAGCTCCAGGGCTTTTTGCAGAAAGTCGCCGAATTTGATCTCCCGGTTGCACATCACGTCCGGATTCGGCGTGCGGCCGTTGCGGTATTCGGCGAGAAAGTACGCGAAGACTTTGTCGTAATACTGCTTCTCGAAGTTGACCGTATAATAAGGGATGCCGATCTGGTCGCAGACGCGGCGCACATCTTCCGCGTCCTCTTCGGCCGTGCAATGGCCGAATTCGTCGGTATCGTCCCAGTTTTTCATGAAAATGCCGATGACGTCGTAGCCTTGCTGCTTCAGCAGCAGCGCGGTCACAGACGAATCGACGCCGCCGGACATCCCGACGACGACGCGCGTATTGGAATTGCTCATGGGTACATATCCACCACCTTCAAGATTTCTGCCCTAATCCGTGTTTGAAGGCATGGCAGGGCTTAAGTTTTTATTGTAGCACACTTCTTGAATGATTTTCATGAAAGTGTCAACGAATTTTCAACATATTCGGCCGCGAGTATGTTAACATAGATGTGTTATGGGAATACCATGAATTGTAAACATTTTACAATCGCAACCTTTAAATAAACGATCGTCCCGTCGGAGAAGAGGTGTTCGAAATGAAAATATCAACTAAGGGCCGTTACGGCTTAACGATTATGATGGAGCTCGCGGGCAAATTCGGCGAAGGACCGACGTCGCTAAAGAGCATCGCGGAGCGCAACCAATTGTCGGAGCATTACTTGGAGCAGCTGATCGCACCGCTGCGGAACGCGGGGCTCGTCAAGAGCATCCGCGGCGCATACGGCGGCTATATTCTGTCGAAGGACCCGGCGCAGATAACGTCCGGAGACGTTATCCGCATTTTGGAAGGGCCGATTTCGCCGGTCGATTTCACGGAGGAAGACGATCCGGCCAAGCGCAACCTGTGGCTGCGCATTCGCAACAGCATCGCGGAAGTTTTGGATTCGACGACGCTTGCGGACCTCGTCACGTACAAGGAAGAGGTTCAGCAGGACTCCTATATGTTCTATATTTAAGGATGATTGCCTAATGGTACGCATTTATTACGATCACGCGGCCACGTCTCCGGTGCATCCGGATGCCGCCGCGGCGATGATGGACGTCTATTCCGGCGCTGCCGGCAACGCATCGAGCACGCATGGCTTCGGCCGTGAGGCGCGGGCGGTGCTGAACCAGGCGCGGGACGCGATCTCCGCGGGCATCGGCTGCGCGCCGCCGGAGCTCGTCTTCACGAGCGGCGGAACCGAAAGCGACAACCTGGCGCTGGTCGGCGCCGCCCGGGCCGCCCGCAAGCGCGGCAAATCCCATATCATCACGAACGCGGCGGAGCATCACGCGGTGCTGCATGCCTGCGAGTTCCTGCAGCGGGAGGGCTTCGCCCTCACCGTGCTGTCGGTGGACGAGCAGGGACTTGTCACGGCCGCGGACGTGGAACGGGCGATGACGGACGATACCGCGCTCGTGAGCGTCATGTACGTCAACAACGAGACCGGAACGATTCAGCCGATCGAGGAGATCGGCGCGATCGTCCGGTCTCGCGGCGCTGTTTTCCATGTCGATGCCGTTCAGGCGCTTGGCGTGCTGCCGATCGATCTCCGCGAACTGCCCGTAGATCTGATGAGCTTCTCGGCGCATAAGATTAACGGGCCGCAAGGCGTCGGCGCGCTGTACGCGCGCAAGGGCGCGCAGCTCGAACCGCTCCTCCACGGCGGTTCCCAGGAACGGAAGAGAAGGCCGGGCACCGAAAACGTGGCCGGCATCGCCGGTTTCGCGGCCGCGTATGAACGTTGTGTGAAATCGGCCGCGGAACGGAAACCTTTGCTTGATCAGCTTCGTTATACTTGGATAGAACGGATGAAAGCCATCGCTGGCGAAGACCGGGTCGTGTTGAACGGCCATCCCGAACTGCATGCGCCGCATATCGTCAACCTCAGCTTTCTCGGAATCGGTTCGGAGACGATGCTGATGAATTTGGACTTGGCGGGCATCGCGGCTTCCAGCGGCTCGGCCTGCACGGCGGGCGCGCTCGAGCCTTCGCACGTGCTCCAGGCGATGGGCATTTCGGAAGAACGGCGCAATTCGGCCGTTCGGTTTAGCTTCGGATTGGGAAATACTATGGATGAACTCGAACTGGCGGCAAAAAAAGTTGAAACCTTTATGAGCCGCGTTCGTACTAATGCCTAGGAGGCTCCCAAACCTTGCTGCGACTACAGCACCTGATTGGACTGCCTGTCATCGAAATGAACGCCGGCAAGCATGTCGGGCACGTGAAGGATGCGTGGTTCGACGAGCATTGGCAGCTCGGCGGCATCATTTTGGACGCCGGACGGCGCTTTCTCACTTCGATGAAAGCCGTGCGGTGGAACGAAGTTCTGGTCTGCGGGGAAGACGCCGTGATCATTATGGACGAAGCATCCGTGAAGCGGACCAAACAAGCGGACGTACAGCGTTCTTTTTTGACCGGAATCGTACGGTTGAAGGATTTACCCGTCATTACCGCTCATGGCGAACAACTTGGCCGCGTATCGGATGTTTATTTTAACGACTTACAGGGTACACAAATAATAGGCTATGAGTTGACCGACGGTTTCATAGCGGATATCATGGAAGGCCGCAAGTGGCTTCCCGCTCCGCTGCAAGCTGATGAAGTCATGCTTGGCAACGATGTAATCATCGTACCGGCCGGAAGCGAGGACAACCTCTCGCCGGTCGCGGGTTCAGAGACGGATATAGGGAGAAATGAGCTATGAAATGCCCAAACTGCAGTTCTAAAGATATCGGTAAAATCGGATCCCATCAGTATTATTGCTGGGGCTGCTTCATCGAATTGACGGTGAACGGCGAGAAAATGTCAGTGTATCAAGTGGAAGAAGACGGAACGCTGAGCTCGCTCGACGACTTGTTCTTCGAAGACGAAATGCCGCAGGTTCACGCGAATTGACGCGCTTAACCGCCGCTGGCGAAGGACGGCCTTGATGAAGGCCGTCTTTTTTGTGTTTGCCGGGAACGTGCGGGCGGCAAGGGAACGCTCGGATAGCGCACAGAATCGGGCGCAAGGTTGAATGGAGGGGTTCGGCGCGAAGACAGCCTTTGGGAGCAAGAGCTTTCTTCGGTGCGGGATGATTGCGGCGACTTGTACATATACTGTAGTACTAGGGATATCGACGCGGCTCGCGCGAGACGCCGCGGAACGCGCAAGCCGATTCAAGGGAGGGACACGGCCGTGGAACGGTTTACGAACAACCGGATATTTACATGGCTCGTCTATCTCATCATGGGACTGGCCGCCTTGTATTTGCTGCTGCTGCTCAAGCCGATCTTCATCCATATCTATGTGTTTCTGCGGGCGGTACTGGCGCCTTTCCTGATCGCCATGATCATTTCGTACGTGCTTAATCCGATCGTCAGCATGCTTCATGAACGCAAAGTGCCGCGCACGATGGCCGTGCTGCTGATTTATGCCGTGTTCTGCGCGGCGCTTACCGTCATTCTGATGAATGCCATCCCGATGTTTCTGGAGCAGCTGCAGGAGCTGAGCCGCCATATGCCGGACTTGACGATGAAAGCCCAGAACATCGTCGACGATTTCAACAATTCGTCGTTACTGCCGGAGAGCATCCGCTCGGGGATCAATAAGTCGCTGTACAAGCTGGAGAAGCAGGGCTCAGAAGCAATCTTCGCCTTCATCAACAATATCGGGGCGATGCTGAACGTCGTGTTCATCGCGTTCATCATTCCGTTCCTCGCCTTCTACATCCTGAAGGATTTCGACGTGTTCGAGCGGACGCTGCTGACCTATGTCCCCAAGCCCCACCGCAAGCATGCAGTCCGCCTGCTGAAAGACATCGACAGCGCGCTCGGGAGTTACATCCGCGGACAATTCCTCGTCTGCGTCATCGTCGGCACGCTCGCTTACGTCGGCTATCTCATTATCGGAATGCCGTATCCGCTGCTGCTCGCCAGCGTCGTCGCAGTGACGAACATCATCCCGTACTTGGGCCCGTTCTTCGGGGCGGCCCCTGCGCTCGTCATGGCCTCGACCGTTTCGGTGAAAATGATGCTGATGGTCGTCATCGTCAACACCGTCTGCCAAATTCTCGAGGGCAACGTCGTGTCGCCGCAGGTAGTCGGCCGGACGCTGCACATGCATCCGCTGGCGATCATCTTCGCGCTGCTGGTCGGCGGGGAGCTCGCGGGCATCGTGGGGATGATTTTAGCCGTTCCGATCTTCGCCGCGCTCAAAGTCATCGTGCAGCATATATTCGCGTATTATGTCCGGAGAAAGACGATTTGACAGCGCATGCAGTTTCCTGATATTCTAAATCTATCTAGGTCAAACGCATGATATGAAAACGTGGATGGAACCGAAGTACGCCATAGACCGCCACCCAGAGAAAGAATTTCTTCGCGCTTCGCAAGGGAAGCGCGTCGGCTGAAAAAATTCTAAGGGCGAAGGATGGCCGAACGCTGGTTCCGGAGTGCGAACGAACTTCGCCGGATGAACCCGTTACCGTTCTGAGAAGGAGATTGTTTGGCCGCATGCTGCGCCGTTTCGGCGGATAGCGAGTGCGGGCGGACGATAACCAGGGTGGTACCGCGAACGATTCGTCCCTGCTTTTAGGGGCGTTTTTTTATTTTCATTTGACAATGTGGAGGCTGAACCGAATGAAAGCTAGTGAAATCCGTTCCAAATGGCTCGCGTTTTTTGAAAGCAAAGGCCACAAAATCGAGCCGAGCGCCTCGCTCGTGCCGCATAACGATCCGTCCCTGCTGTGGATCAACGCAGGCATGGCGCCGCTGAAGCCGTATTTTGACGGCCGCGTCATACCGGACAACCCCCGCATCGCGAACTCGCAGAAGTGCATTCGCACCAACGACATCGAGAACGTCGGCAAAACCCGCCGTCACCACACGATGTTCGAAATGCTGGGCAACTTCTCGATCGGCGATTACTTCAAGGAAGAAGTCATCACATGGGCATGGGAATTCCTGACGAGCCCGAAGTGGATCGGCTTCGATCCGGAGCGGCTGTCCGTCACGGTGTACCCGGAGGACGAAGAGGCGTACCGCTTCTGGAACGAGAAGATCGGCCTGCCGGCGGAGCGCATCTACAAGCTGGAGGAAAACTTCTGGGACATCGGCGAAGGCCCTTGCGGCCCGTGCACGGAAATCTTCTACGACCGCGGCGACGCGTTCGGCGATTTGAACGACCCGGAATGCTGGCCGGGCGGCGAGAACGAACGGTTCCTCGAAGTATGGAACCTCGTCTTTTCGCAATATAATCATAATAAAGACGGCAGCTACACGCCGCTGCCGAACAAAAATATCGATACCGGCGCTGGTCTCGAGCGGTTCACGTCGATCCTGCAAAACGTCGACTCCAACTTCGATACCGACCTGTTCCGTCCGATCATCGACCGGACGTGCGAGATCGCCGGCGTTTCGTATCATGTCAACGCGGATCACGACGTCGCGCTGAAGGTCATCGCCGACCATATCCGCACCGTGGCGTTCGCCGTCGGCGACGGCGTCATGCCGTCGAACGAAGGCCGCGGCTACGTCATCCGCCGCCTCCTTCGCCGCGCCGTCCGTTACGGGAAGACGATCGGCGTCGACCGTCCGTTCCTGTTCGAGCTCGTCGGGGTCGTCGGCGACATCATGGGCACGCACTACACCGAAATCGTCGAGAAGCGCGAGTTCATCGAGAAGGTCATCAAGACGGAGGAGGAGCGCTTCCACGAGACGCTGTCCGACGGGCTGTCCTTACTCGGCGAGCTGGTGAAAGCGGCCAAAGCGGCGGGCGGCAAGCACATCGGCGGTTCGGACGCGTTTAAGCTGTACGACACGTACGGGTTCCCGTTTGACCTGACGGAAGATTACGCGGCCGAACAAGGCTTGACGGTCGACCGCGAAGGCTTCGACGCTTCCATGGAAGAGCAGCGCACCCGCGCCCGCGCGGCGCGCCAGGAGACGGGCGGCATGAACGTGCAGGGCGGCCCGCTCGCGGACTTCACGGAGAAGTCCGAGTTCGTGGGGTATCAGGACTTGACGGTGGACGCCGCAAAGGTCATCGCGATCGTTCAAGGAGACGCGCTCGTGCAGGAAGCCGGAGCCGGCAGCCATGTGCTGGTCGTGCTCGACCGCACGCCGTTCTATGCCGAAAGCGGCGGCCAGGTCGGCGACAACGGCGCGATCGCCGGCAGCGGCTTTGCGCTTTCCGTCGACAACGTGACGAAGGCGCCGCACGGGCAGCCGCTTCATCACGCGGTCGTCGAACACGGCACGCTGAAAGTCGGCGATGCCGTGCAAGCCGCAGTTACCTCCAAGACGCGAGAGGATACGATCAAGAACCACACGGCGACGCATCTGCTGCACCGCGCGCTGAAGGACGTGCTCGGCGAGCACGTCAACCAGGCGGGATCCTTGGTCGAGCCGGAGCGGCTGCGCTTCGACTTCTCGCACTTCGGCAGCATCAGCCCGGAAGAGCTGGCGGACATCGAGCGCCGCGTCAACGAGCAGATCTGGCTCGGCACGACGCTGGACATTGACTACAAATCGCTTGCCGAAGCGAAGGCGATGGGCGCGATGGCGCTGTTCGGCGAGAAATACGGCGACGTCGTGCGCGTCGTGCGCGTCGGCGATTACAGCCTCGAGCTTTGCGGCGGCTGCCACGTGGCGAACACATCGCAGATCGGTCTGTTCAAGCTCGTGAGCGAGAGCGGCATCGGCTCCGGCGTGCGCCGGATCGAAGCGGTGACGGGACGCCACGCGTACCTGCACATGGAAGGCCAGCTCGACCTGCTCAAGCAGTCGGCTTCGCTGCTGAAGTCGAACCTGCACGACGTGCCGAAGCGCATCGAAGCGCTGCACGCGCAGGTGAAGGATTTGACCCGCGATAACGAGTCGCTGCAGAGCAAATTGAGCCGTATCGAAGCGGGCTCGCTGGAGACGCAGGCCAAGACCGTGGGCGGCGTGACGCTGCTGGCGGCCGAAGTGAACGCGCCGTCGATGGATGCCCTGCGCGGCATCGCCGACGAGCTGAAGGCGAAGCTGGCGAGCGCCGTCATCGTGCTCGGCGCCGCGGCGGAAGGCAAAGTCAATCTGGTCGCATCCGTGTCGCCGGATCTGGTCAAGCAGGGCTTCAACGCCGGCAAGATCGTGAAGGAAGCTGCGGCGGTGTGCGGCGGAGGCGGAGGTGGACGTCCCGATATGGCGCAGGCCGGGGGCAAAGACCCGTCGAAGCTGGCCGCGGCGCTCCAAATTGCCGAGGAACTGGTTCTTGCGCAGTCAAATGTGATATGATATAGCTATTAAAAGGCTGTCAAGCGGCTTGGAAAGCGAGGTGCTGGCGATGACTTCAATGGACAAGACAATGAAGTTCGACGTGAAGGCGGAAGGGGAAGCTTCCTCGAGAGAGATCATGCTTTCCGTTTACGACGCTCTGCTTGAGAAGGATTACAATCCGATCAACCAGATTGTCGGGTATTTGTTGTCGGGAGATCCGGCCTACATTCCGCGGCATAACAATGCACGGAGCTTGATCCGCAGGAAAGAGCGCGACGAATTGATCGAAGAGCTGGTACGCTCATACTTAAGTCAGCACAGCAAATAATCGGAAACAGAAATGAGGCTCCCGTCGCATGCGTCTTATGGGATTGGATTACGGCGACCGCAGAATCGGCGTTGCCGTCAGCGATGCATTCGGCTGGACCGCGCAAGGAATCGGCGTCGTGGAGCGAAGGCGCGACAACGGCGAAGATGAAGCGATCGCCAAGCTTGTGCAGGAGCATGAAGTATCTGAGATCGTAGTCGGATTACCGAAGAACATGAACGGCACCATCGGGCCGCGTGGCGAAATTTGCATCGCATTCGCGCAACATTTACAGCAAAAGCTAAATGTACCCGTACACCTTTGGGACGAACGGTTGACGACCGTCGCCGCGGAGCGGACGCTTCTCGAGGCGGATGTTAGCCGTAAGAAGCGAAAGTTAGTGGTGGACAAAATGGCGGCGACGCTCATTTTGCAAAATTATCTCGATTCTAAAACGAAAAGGTGAGGGTAACGATGACAAAGGACAGCATGCCGTTCGAAGAGCCGGAAATCATCTATATTCCGGATGAAGAAGGCAACGAAGAAGAGTTCGAGGTAGTCATGAAATTCGAGGTAGACGGCTCCGATCAGAAATATATGATGGTCGTTCCGCTGAACGCCGACGCCGAAGACGAGCAGGACGAGGAAGCGGACGAAGTATACGCGTTCCGCTACGAGGAAGACGGCGACGATTTGAAATTGTATACGATCGAGGACGAGGAAGAGTGGAACATGGTCGAAGAGACCTTCAACACGCTTCTCGCCGAGATTGACGATAACGACTAACGGTTTGCCTGGCGGGCCGAAGGGAGCTTGGACGTGTCCGAAGTGAAGCGCATTGCCATATTGAAGCCCGTTTTCGGTACGGAAGTCGATTTGATCGGCGAGCAAGGTGAGACGGAGCCTTATCGTATTTTGGCCGAGTTTCAGCTGGGCGATCGGGCTTATGCGGGCTTGCAGTCGCAGAGCATGCGGAAGGACGATGAGATCGCCTTCTTCCGGATTCTGATCGACGGCGAGGAAGAACCCGAGCTCGAGTCTATCGAAGCCGACGAGGAATGGGAAGCCGTCGCGGAAGCGTACGACGATTTATTGTTCGAAGGCGACGAACGTCCTTAAAGGCGGTTGCGCCCGGAAAGACATACGGCACGGAACGGGGGCGGCGATGACCGCCCCTTTCCGCGCGGATTCGCGTCGATAGTCGAGAAACGGAGGAGCATGGTTTGAGTCGATCAGAGCAGCTGCCGGGTCGCGAGTGGACGGACGAGGAAGAGCGTCCGCCGGGACCGGGAAGAGCACGCATTACGTTTTGGGTCATTACCGTGATTTTAGGCCTTATGATCTTGGTCGTGGGCGGCACGTATCTGTATATTTGGAACTGCTTGCGTCCGACGAGCGCCGGCGATACCGTGCAGGTAGAGCTGAAGAAGGGGGCTTCCCCGTTTCAATTCGCCGAGACGCTCGAAGAGAACGGCATTATCCGGAACGCGTTTCTGTTCAAATACTACCTGCGTTACAAAGACGAGGGTCCCCGCTTTCAAGCCGGCACGTACGAGCTGAAGCCGGGCATGGACAAGCAGGCGATCATCGCAAAGCTCAACGCGGGCGAGACGGTCAAAGCGCCGACGATCCGATTCACGATCCCGGAGGGCTTCACGGTCGAGCAGATCGCGGACACGCTCGCGAAAGACGGCATCGCCGACAAATCCGCGTTCCTCGCGCTGGCCGACAAGGATCAAGCTTGGCCGGATACCGACGCGTCCAAGAACATTCCGAAGAACGCGAAGCTCCGCCACCGGCTGGAAGGGTACATGTTCCCGGAGACGTACGAGCTGCCGAAGGACAGCACACCGGAGGCGATCATCGACCGGATGCTTCAGGAGCTGGACCGCAAGCTCGACAGCCTGCCGGAAACCTGGGAAGATCAGCTCGCCGCGAACGGCGTCGATATTCACGGCATGCTGACGATCGCCTCGCTCGTCGAACGGGAAGTCGTCGTCGACGAAGAACGGCCGATCGTGGCGGGGATTATTTACAACCGGTTGAAAAAAGGCATGCCGCTGCAGATCGACGCGACCGTGCAATATTTGCTCGACAAGCAGAAGGAGCGGCTCATGCAGTCCGATCTCCAGGTGGAGAGCCCGTACAATACGTACAAGGTTAAAGGCTTGCCGCCCGGTCCGATCTCGTCGCCGAGTCTCAAGTCGATCGAAGCGGCGCTGTATCCGAAGAAGACGGACTATTATTATTACGTCACGAAGAAAGACGGCAGTCACGAGCATTTGTTTGCCGAGACGCTAAAGCAGCACAACGAGAACATCGCGAAGAGCAATCAGACCGCGAAGCAATAGATAATGCATTCGAAGCAGTTTTGGTTTCTTTGCCGGTAAACTGGAGCCAGGCTTCGCTCACAAAACTTTTAGGAGGATTTGAAAAATGGCAACAAAGCCGGAGCTGCTCATCGACGCAGCTTCTCTTGCCGATATGGAGCGGCTGATCGAAGCGGGCGCCGATGCGTTCGTTATCGGCGATTCCCGGTACGGTATGCGGCTCCCCGGCGAATTCGACGCCGCTGCAATGGCCGAAGCCGCAAAGCTGGCCCATCGGCACGGCGCGGCCGTATACGCGTCGCTGAACAACGTCATGGATAACGCGACGGTGGCGTCGCTGCCGGAATATCTCCGGGAACTCGCGGCGGCAAACATCGACGCCGTCGTGTTCGGCGACCCCGCCGTGCTGATGGCTGCGCGCGCGGCGGCGCCGGAGATGAAGCTGCACTGGAACGCCGAGATGACGTCGACGAACTACGCGACCGCGAATTATTGGGGACGGCGGGGCGCGTCCCGCGTCGTGCTCGCGCGCGAGCTGAATATGGATCAAGTCCTGGACGTGAAGCGGAACACGGATATGGCCGTTCAGGTTCAGGTGCACGGCATGACGAACATTTATCATTCTAAGCGGCCGCTCGTGCACAATTACTTCGAGCATCAGCGCAAGGACGGATCCGTCGAGAACGTGCCGGTGCACGGCAAGCGCGAGGACGGCCTTTACTTGATCGAGGCGGAACGACCGAACGAGCGGTTTCCGATCTATGAAGACGTCTACGGTACCCATATCATGAGCTCCGACGATATATGTATGATTGAGAATCTGCATGAGCTGATGGAAGCGAATATCGATAGCTTTCGGATCGAAGGACTGTTAAAATCAAGTACGTATAACGAAACCGTCGTGCGTGCCTATCGCGCGGCGATTGACGCGTACATCGCGGACCCGCTCGGGTATGCGTTCGACGAAGCTTGGCTCGATTCCATCGTGAAACAGCAGGATCCGGACCGGGAGCTGTCCTACGGGTTTTTCTATAAAGAGCAAGTGTATTAAAGTGACAAGGTCACCCTTGAAGGTAGTGGAGGTGAATGCGGTGACGACCACGGAAACAGCCCCTCGGCGTTATCGGGGGAAACGCAATCGGCTGGCAAAGCCGGAATTGCTCGCTCCGGCAGGCAATTTGGAGAAATTGAAATTCGCCGTTCATTACGGCGCGGATGCCGTGTATATCGGCGGTCAAAAATACGGGCTGCGTTCCAACGCGGACAATTTCAGCTTCGAGGAAATGAAAGAAGGCGTCGAGTTCGCCAAGCAGTACGGCGCCAAAGTATTCGTCGCGACGAATATCTACGCGCATAACGAAGATATCGCCGGCTTGGAAGACTATTTGCGCGAGCTGGAGCGGGCAGGCATCGCGGCGATCATCGTCGCGGATCCGGTCATCGTCGAGACCGCGCAGCGCGTGGCGCCGAAGCTCGAAGTGCATCTGAGCACGCAGCAGTCGACGATGAACTGGCAGGCCGTGCAGTTCTGGAAGGAAGAAGGATTGCCGCGCGTCGTGCTGGCCCGGGAAGCGAGTCTCGAGGAGATCGAGCAGATCAAAGCGCATGTCGACATTGAAATCGAAGCGTTCATTCACGGCGCTATGTGCTCGTCGTATTCCGGCCGCTGCGTGCTGTCGAACCATTTCACGGACCGCGACTCCAATCGCGGCGGCTGCTGCCAGTCGTGCCGGTGGAAGTACGACATCTACGAGGACGATCTGCCGATGGTCGGCATGGACGCCGACAAATTCACGATGGGCTCCAAAGACCTCTGCATGCTGGAGCATATTCCGGACCTGATCGACGTAGGCGTCGACAGCTTCAAAATCGAAGGCCGGATGAAGAGCCTGCATTACGTCGCCACCGTCGTCAATGCCTATCGTCAAGCCATCGATTCGTATATGGCCGATCCGGAGCATTACGAGCTGAGGCAGGAATGGCTCGACGATATCCGGAAAGCCGCGAACCGTCCGCTCAATACCGGCTTTTTCTACGACACGCCGGGCGCGGAGGATCATATCTACGAGCCGGAAGAGAAAGCCGCGCCTTACGATTTCGCCGGCGTCGTCGTCTCGTACGATGAAGCGACGGGAATGGCCGTCGTGCAGCAGCGCAACCATTTCAAGCCGGGTCAGGAAGTGGAGTTTTTCGGCCCGAACGGGACGTTCTTCAAGCAAACGGTCGGCGAAATCGCGGATACGGAAGGCCATCCGCTCGATGCCGCCAGACACCCGCTGCAGCACATCGTCATGCGCACCGATTCGCCGGTGAAGCCGATGGACATGATGCGCAAGCGAGTCCGCTAAATGCCTATAGACCTATTCGACACCTTCGCCGCTTGCGGCAAGGTGTTTTTTTGTGTGCGATTTTCCATTTTGGCTAACAAAACGATTTCCCCGGACCGATAAATTGGGTATTGCAACATCTTGCGAGAACGGTTTCTGCCAATCGGCACGGGAGTTTCGATCTAGATTGGCCTGCCGGCGACGCAAGCCCGCAACGCATCCGAATCGGAAAATCTATCACTAGACCAGGCGGTGTCAAGCAATGGGGAAATTGAAGAGGGGCAAACAAGGGAAGGAAACAGCTGATAACGGGTTGAACGGCAGCGTAAAGTCGCTGTATGCATCATCCGTCAACGGACTGAAGAACGTCAAGTTTCAGAATCCGATCAAATCCGTCGGCCTGATGTTGTTCTTGATTATTTTCAGCGCGATCGTGGTATGCGTACTCGTCGTCGGGCTCTTCTCCTATTCCACGTCGAAATCGATCATCAAGGAGAAAGTCGCGCAATCGAGCTCCGTCGCGATCGCGCAGTCGAACGGCAAGCTGGACCTGATGTTCAAAAACTACGAGGCGCTGTCCATGCAGATCCTGCTCGACAAGAACATTCAGGATTATTTGACGCAGTATAAGGGGACGACGGACGACTACGATAAATTCGATCTGATGAAAAAACTGAGCGATACCGTCCAATCGTACATTCTCGGCAATCAGTCGATCATCGGCGCGGCGATCGTTCCGATCTCCGGCGATTCGTCCACCGTCACGATGGGCGGCACGAGCATGACGACGGCGGACGCGCAGAAGTCCGAATGGTTGAAGAGCATTACCGACGGCGCGGGCCGCTTGGTGTGGCTGCCAACCAAAGTGAAGGGATACGGCTCCTCCGCGGCGACCGACCCGACGTTCGCGATGGGCCGCGTCATGAAGAATACGATCAGCAACGAAGGCAGCTTCGTGCTGCTGATCGAGATCCGTCTGAAGGAAGTTGGAGACCAGTTGAAAGACCTGAAACTCGGCAACGGCAGTGAAGTGCTGATCCAAGACGGTAATGGCAAGGTCATCTACAGTGCCAATAACGCGCAGCTCGAACAGGCCTCCCCGGTCACGTTGCCGTCCGAAGGCAAACAGGCGGAAGGAGGGTCGAAGACGACGACCGATTCCGACGGCGATCAGGTGCTGGCCATGTACAACGAGTTCGAGAGCACGGGCTGGGAGCTCGTCGGCACGGTACCGGTATCCGAGCTGTTCAAGGACGCGAAGCAGATCCGCAATGCGACGTATATCATCGCGGGCATCGCCGCGCTGCTCGCCATAGGGATCGGGCTCCTCGTCATTCGAATCGTCGCGATGCCGCTCGTTAGTTTGCGCAATTTGATGAACGAAGGCGAGCGCGGCAACCTGACTGTACGCTCCACGATCAGCAAGAAGGACGAAATCGGTCAGCTGGCGCAAAGCTTTAATCAAATGATGACGCAGATTACGGTGCTGGTAAACCAGACCAACCAGTCGGCGCAGGACGTCTTGGCGACGGCGGGGGAGCTGTCCGACGCATCCAAGAAAACCGCGATCTCCGCCAAGGAGATTGCCGTCGCGACGGAAGAAATCGCGAACGGGGCGACGAGCCTCGCCGTCGAAGCGGAGAAGGGCAGCGACTTGACGAGCGAGATCGGCGGACAGATGGCGAAGGTTACGGAAGCGAACCAAGAGATGGGCGAGGCCGCGGCCGAAGTCGAGAAGGCGAGCCGTCAAGGCACCGCATATATGAACACGCTGATCGAAAAAACCGGCATGACGGAAGAAATGACGCGCTCCATGGTGGAGAAGGTCGACCGCTTGAAGGAATCGACGCGTTCGATCCGCAAAATCTTGGACGTCTTGAACAACATGACGAAGCAGACGAATATTTTGTCCTTGAACGCGACCATCGAAGCGGCTCGCGCGGGAACCGCCGGTAAAGGCTTCATGGTCGTCGCGGACGAAATCCGCAAGCTGGCTGACCAGTCCCGTCAATCGATCGACGTCGTCGGTCAGATCACGGAGACGATCCAGCGGGAGATCGACGAGACGGTCAGCGTGCTTTCGGACGCGTATCCTATCTTCCAGGAGCAAATCCAAGCGGTCAAGGAGGCGAACCAAATCTTCCTGACTGTTCAAGGTCAGATGGGCGATTTCGTCGGCAGGCTCGGCACTGTGACGGATGCCATCGGCATGCTCGAAAGCTCGCAGGTCGTGCTGTCCGAGGCGATGAGCAATGTCAGCGCCGTGGCCGAAGAGTCTTCGGCGACCTCCGAAGAAGTCGCTTCGCTCAGCAGCGAGCAGACGAACATCAGCGAAGGGCTTGTCCGGCTGTCCGAACAGTTGGAAACCGTCTCGACCGGCTTGAAAGAAACGTTGAGCCGCTTCCGGACGTAAGGCTCGGCGAGAAGCAATTCCGGTCCGGCACCGATACGAGGTGCCGGGCCTATTTTGTATCTGTGGCAAGGAGCGGGCGGCGCAAAGAACGACAAAAAGGCGGGCATTGGCTGCCCGCCTTTAATGCATGCTCGCGATCATTATTCGCGTTCTTGATTGAAAATCATGATGTACTTGATCAGCTCGAGGAGCGAGATCAACGCCGCGGCTACGTATGTCAGCGCCGCCGCATTCAAGACTTTCCCCACGCCGCGTTCTTCTTCGTTGGTGATGAAGCCTTCGGCGACCATGATGTCGCGCGCCCGGTTGCTGGCGTTGAATTCGACCGGCAGCGTGACGAGCTGGAAGGCAACCGCGCAGGAGAAGAAGACGATGCCAAGCCCGATCAGCCCCGTCGCGTGGAACAGGAAGCCCGCGATAAGAAGCAGGGGCGCGAAGCCGGAAGCGAAATTGACGACCGGAAAGATGCGGTGACGCAGCGCCAGCATCGGGTAATGTACTTTGTGCTGGATTGCGTGCCCGACCTCGTGGCAAGCCACGGAGACGGCCGAAATCGAGTTTTCGTAGTACACGTGCTCCGATAAGCGCACAACGCGGTGAATCGGGTCGTAGTGGTCGGAGAGCGTGCCCGGAACCGGCTCGACCGGGATGTCATGGAGGCCGTTCCGGTCCAGCATCATCCGAGCGGCTTGATAGCCCGTCAGCCCGCTGGTCGTAGGCACTTCCGCCCACCGGTTAAACGTGCCGCGTACGCGAAATTGCGCCCAAACCGACAAAATGAAGGCGATGATGATCAGAAAGTCCATGGGATGAAAAAACATGACTGATTCCCTCCGTTTTCATGAAATGCTACATGAATCCGCCTTTGTTCAGCAGCAGCATCAACGCCTCGACGCAAGCGGCCGTCTGGGGAATAAGCCGTTTGAATACCTGTTTCGCCTGTCCCGGCTTCAATTGGCTGATGACGGGTTCGATCGCCATGACCTCGCGCTGCAGCTGCCCCAGATGAATCTCCAGCTCGATCAGCTGGCCGGAGACTTCCTCTTTTGAGGATAGTTTGCCCCAACCGGACAGACTTGCCTTGATTTCATCCAGCGAATATTTGTCTTTCTTCATCTCTACGATACGTTTCAATCGCGCTAAGGTTTCATCGCTGTACAACCGATAATTTTTGGCCGAGCGGCGTTCCGGCTCGATCAGTCCCGAGGAGGTATAAAAGTCGATCGTGCGCGGGCTGACGCCAGCAAGTTTGGCTAATTCGCCGATCCGGTACAACACGGGTTCGGTCATCGAAATCACCTCTTTCATTATAAGACGGGTATGTACATAAGATCCTATGTCACTATGATACAAATCCTGAACCATACAGTCAAACGTAATGCTTTGACAATTGTTGTTTGAAAGAAAGCTGACATGGGAAACATTGGCTGCGAAAAAGAGGGGGCGAGCAGGGTCAATTTGCTAGATGGCGCTTGGAACCAACTGTAAAAAAGGCGAAGGATGGGAAGGGGAATAGACCGTTTTATCGGGCAAACCGTGAAAAAACTTAACATTCGTCCTTTAGTCGGACTTGAATGTTAGATATTTTTCGTAGAAATCAAAATACCATATTGTCAAATCAGGCACTTCTGACTATAATGGCATTAAGTCTTTCCTATCATGTCATGAAACATTACATTAGGGAGTGGTCGTTGTGGTCAAAAAATTGATTGTCTCGTTAGGAGCTTTATTGCTGTTGTTCCCGGCAATGGCTTTCGCGGACGACCCGTCCGCGGCAACGCTGAACATGGGCTTGAACTCGATCTGGGTGCTCGTTGCGGCGATCCTGGTCATCCTCATGCAAGGCGGGTTCATCCTGTTGGAATCGGGTTCGACGCGGATGAAGAACGCCGGTCACATCGCCGGCAAAACCGTCTTCACGCTGGGTCTTTGTACCTTGATCTACTGGGCGATCGGTTACGCGTTCGCCTTTGGCGCCGACAACACCGGCACCGCGATCAGCAACATCATCGGTTCGGGCGACTTTTTCTTCTCGCCGGATAAAGCAGCGGGCGACGGCGTAGGTCTTCCTCCCGCAATCTTCTTCACCTTCCAATTGGCGTTCGCGGCCGTATCGCTGTCCATCGCATGGGGCGGCTTCGCGGAACGAGCCAAGCTTTCCGCTTACCTGGTCTTTACGGTGCTCTTCACGGCTCTGATCTATCCGGTCATCGCGCACTGGATCTGGAGCTCGGATGGCTGGCTGTTCTCCAAAGGCGCGCAAGACTACGCAGGTTCGACGGTCGTTCACTTGACGGGTGCCATCGCGGCGTTCGCGGCCACGGTGCTCTTGAAACCGCGGATCGGCCGCTTCAACAAAGACGGTTCCGCCAACGAAATTCTCGGTCATAACCAAGTGTTCGGAGCCTTGTCGGTTCTTATTCTGTGGGTTGGCTGGTTCGGCTTCAACGCGGGCAGCGCGCTCGGCGTAGGCGACGGCTTCTTCGGCTACGTGGCGTTCAATACCCAGCTGGGCGCGGCAGGCGGCGCGGTAGCGGCGCTGCTCATCTCCTGGCTCATGAACGGCAAAGCTGATATCACGACTACGCTGAACGGCGCTCTTGCCGGTCTCGTCGCTATCACCGCGACTTGCGCGTTCGTCGAGCCATGGGCGGCAGTCGTCATCGGTTTGCTTGCAGGCGTGCTCGTCTACTTCAGCGCTAAATTCTTCGAAAAGATCAAAGTCGACGATCCAATCTTCGCGCTCTCCGTACACGGCGCGGCCGGCATCTGGGGAACGCTCGCAAACGGCATCTTCGCGACCGACGAGCTGGCCAAGAAGCTGGGCGTCGGCCAAGGCGGCATCATCGATACGGGCAACTGGCACCAGCTGTGGGTACAACTCGAATCCGTCGTCGTCTGCGGCGCTTACGTTCTGATCGCTTCCTTCCTGCTGCTAGGCATCATGAAAGTGGTTATGGGCCTGCGCGTTACGGAAGAGCAAGAGATCATCGGTCTCGACCTGTCCGAGCACGGCACGTTCGGCTATCCGGAACAAATGAAAAAAGCACAGCAAACAATGTAAAATAGAAGTATCGCATGTTCGCCCCGCCGACGACAGCCGGCGGGGCGAACGTTATCCGGATATTCAGAACATTGAGGTGAACGCAGCATGAGCGACCCGGTCCGTGCGACGCTGCTCGCGCGCATCGAGGCGGCGAACGATGCGGCGGCGCTGCGCAGCTTGCGGGATCACATCCACGCGCACATGGAGAAGCTGCCATCTGCACAGCCGATTGAGCTTTTCAATACGGAGCTGAACGAGGTTCACGACGCCTTCATTCGGCGTGCGGTCGTCCTCTCCGAAGCGCGGATGGCACAGATGGGACACGGTCCACCGCCCGTGCCTTACGCATATCTGCTGTTCGGCAGCGGGGGCAGAGAGGAACAAACGTTAACAAGTGATCAGGACAGCGGGCTTGTCTACGAGGATCCGGCGGACCCTTCACAGCGGGAGGCCGTGGCGGATTATTTCGGCGAATTCGCCCGCGCCGTCGTCGTGCTGCTGCAGGAGCTGGGCTATCCGCGGTGCGAAGGTGAAGTGGTCAGTGCCAATCCGCAGTGGTGTCAGTCCTTGTCGACTTGGAAGACCAAGCTGGACCTCTGGTTCGGGGAACCAGATTGGGAGCGGGTGCGCTACCTGCTCATCGTCGCCGATTGCCGGCTCGTCGCTGGCGCGGCGCCGCCTTGGGAGGCGTTGAAGGACTATTTTTTCGCGAACAAGACACTTCGTCCGGACATCGTCGAGCGCATGCTGAACAATACGATGCGGCATAAAGTGCTCGTCGGCGTATTCGGGCAGCTGTTTAAGGAACATTACGGGGAAGATGCGGGGAGTCTGGACTTGAAGTACGGCGCCTATATTCCGATGGTGAACGCCGTTCGGCTGCTCGCGATCCAAGCGGACGTGCGGGACACGTCGACGCTGGCCCGAATCGGCGAGCTGACGCGCGCCGGCGTGTTCTCGGCCGCGGACGGCGGCGCGTACGCCGAGGCGTTCCGCTTGTTTCTACGCTTGCGTCTCATGACGACGTCCAAGCTCGAAGGCGGCTTCTATACGAATAACGGTAAACTGTCCGGAGCGCGTCTGACCAAAAAGCTCATCGAAGAACTGAAGACGGGGCTTCGCGCGGTCAAGAAGCTGCAGAAGTACGTGCGGAGACGGGCGTCCGGCAGGTTCTGAGCATTCCGGAGGGGAGTAGCATGAAGGAGCAAAAAGGCGTAGGCCGGATGTGGCACCTGTACAAGATGGGCGGCCTCACGCCGGCGCTGGCTTCTATGATGGGCGCGCAGAACGCGCAGCAGATGGCGTTCATCCGCTCCATGTCCAAGGAGCAGCGGAAGGATTCCGTCATGGATCAGCCGCTCGATGAAATGGAGGTCGTGGTGTTTGATCTGGAGACGACCGGATTTTACCCGACGAACGGGGATGAAATCATTTCATTCGGAGCGGTGCTGCTGCGAGGCGAGCGGATCGTAGAGGAGCAGTCGTTTTACAGCTTGGTCAACCCGAAGCGGAGAGTGCCGAAGCATATTACGGAATTGACCGGGATCACGAACGAAATGGTGTCAGACGCCCCCGATCTCATGCAGGTGCTGCACGACTTCATGGAATTCGTCGGCAAACGGCTGCTGATCGCGCACGCGAGCGGCCACGACAAGCAGTTTTTGAACAGCGCGCTCTGGCGCACGTCGAAGGTGAATCTGACGCACCGCGTGCTCGACACGATCATGGTAGCGAAATGGCTGGAGCCCGAGCTTACCGGGTACGGCCTGGACGATTTGCTCGAACGCAACGGCATCGAGATCACGCAGCGGCATCACGCGCTCGAGGATTCCCGCATGACGGCCAAGCTGTGGCTGCATTATTTGCGCCGGATGCTGGACCGGAACGTAGTGACGCTAGGGGACTTATACGCATATCTGAGCAAGCATTAAAGGTAAAAACGATTCGCCGCGCACCCAGTATGGCTGGATGACGAGGGTCCGATTGGGGGCGTCCGGCGACAGAATCCAATAAGACGTCCCGCTCCCGTTATCGGCGGTGCCGAACGGGAAGCCGTCACGGTCGGCCCTGCTGGGCACGGGCGGCGAACCGGGATGGGAATGAAAGAAACCGACAAGCGATTGTCGGTTTTTTTGCATGTCGTAAATCGCGCGGACCCAGTCATGCGGATCGAACGCGAATTGCGTCTCCGGCCGCGCGGCCGCGTTCTTGACGAGCAGGACGCCGGTGACGCGCAGAACGTCCGCCGGACGTGCGCTTACACGTGCGCCATTCCCGGCGATGCGAAGCCGTTGACCGGTCAGGACGCCGCAAGTCTCAAAGGGCAGCGCGTCCATCGTCAGCGTTAGCAGGGCCTGATAGGCTTCCGCAGTCAGTTCCGCCTTCATCGGCATGTCGTCCATGTCGGTCCTTCCCTTCTTGCATCTCGACTGCTGGCGCAGCGCGTGCCTTCAGTATAGCGCAGAACGAGGGCGTGAACCACCGGGGCGCGCTGCAAGCGCGGTCACTCGGCCTTCGCCGCGTCCCCCGCCTGCTTGGGCGGATGAACGAGGAAGAAGATAATGAACAGGGCACAAGCGGACAAGCCCGCGACGATGCCGTAGAGCAGCGCATCGGAGTAGCCGGCGATCCAGCCGAACAAAGGCGGGCCGAAGGCGACGCCGAGGAAGCGCAGGCTGCTGTACAGCGATGTGACCATGCCGCGGTGCTGCCGGTCGACCGCGCCGGTGATGAGCGTGTTCAGGCACGGGAGCAGCAGGCCGGTTCCGAGGCTGCTGAGCGAGGCGAACCCGAGCAGCAGGTAAAGGTTGCGGTGCCATAGCGCGGCGGCAGCGAGGGCCACGCTCATGACGGCCAGGCCGATGAGCATGAGCGCGCGCATCAGTTTGCCGTTGTTTTTGATTTGGCGTCCCGTAACGTAGGCGGTGATGACCAGGAATAGAAGCGGAATCGCCAGCACGCCGCCTTTGGCGACGCCGTCGATGCGATAGGGCGCCTCCTCGAGCAAGTCCGAGAGGCGGAAGAGCACGCCGAACAGGATGAACAAGCCGAGGGAGCCCGAGACGAACGCGCCGATCAGCCAGCGCCCCTTCTCCTTGAAGAGCTTGCCAATGTCCTTGACGTATTGCCCGAGCGGCAGCGGTTCGGATTTTCCTTCCTTCGGCGCTTCTTGGATGAGGAACATCATGGCGAAGAACGAACCGGCGCAGAAGATCGGGAATGCGAACAGCGGCATGTACCACGCGATGAGCGCAAGCAGCGAGCCGATGATCGGGCTTACGACCTTGCCGGCGCCGTTGGACGCTTCGATCAGCCCGAGCGCCTCGCTCTCCGCGCCGTCCTTGTACTTGTCGCCGACGAGCGCCATCGCGATCGGCGACGTGCCCGCGGCGCCGATGCCCTGAAGCGCCCGGGCGGCGATCAGGAAGCCATAGGAATTCACGACCGCGGCGATACCGGCGCCGATGCCCGCTATGCCGTACACGGCCAGCGAGATCAAGATGACGGCTTTCCGCGAGAAGCGGTCGGACAGGTAGCCGGATAGCGGAATAATGAGGCCGGCGGCAACGGAAAATAACGTAATGACGAGGCTGGCTTGGAACGTCGAGATGTGCATCTGTTTCTCCATATCGGGAAGTATAGGCACCAACATGGAATTGCCCAGCACGAGTACGAGCGGCACCGTGGCGAGCGCGGCGTATTCCAGCCATTTGCCGCCGCCTTTCTCCTTGCTCGGGCGCTTCGCGGTTGCCGATCCGCCGCCATTCGACGCCGTGCGGAGCTTGCCGGGCTTGCTTCCCGCGCCGCGTGATTTCGTTGAACCGTTCATTGATGAATGCCTCCAAGCGATCGAGGATGACCGTCCGGTCTCGACGGTTAATGTTCCCCCTAACTTGAGCTTCCATTCCTGAACATGGTAACATGGAGGGAGCGTGCCCAGGCATCGCTATCGACAAAATTCGTTGAAAGAAGGCGCATCATGAAACGATCGATCGTATTGCTCGTCATCGTGCTGATTTTGGCAGGTGCCGCAGTCTATCAAAATAAAGGCAAGCACGACGATGCGCTTGCCGCTTCGTCCGACATGCTCCCGAAGCCGGGCTACACGGCGCCGACGCTCAGTCTCCCCGACCTCAAGGAGCAGCCGGTCACCATCGGCGGGAAGAAGGAGCAGCTCACGCTCGTTAATTTCTGGGCGTCGTGGTGCTATCCGTGCGAAATGGAGGCGCCCGATCTGCAGGCGCTCTCGAAGCAATACGCGGGCAAGCTGCAGATTCTCGGCATTAACGCGACCAGCGCCGACAAGGAGCGGCAAGCCCGCGAGTTCGTCGATCAGCAGAAGCTGTCGTTCCCGATTCTGATGGACCGCGACGGAGACGCCCAGAAGCTGTATAAGGTCAATTCATTCCCGATCAGCCTGCTGATCGACAGCAATGGCATCGTCCGGGAGCGGATCGAAGGCGTCATTACGAAAGCGAAATGGCAGGGCTTCATCGACAAGTGGCTGGACGCCGAAAGCGAGCAGAAAGCCGGTTCGAGCACCTGACGCGCGATGCCATAAAAGCCGGAGCCTAGGGGCTCCGGCGTTTTGCATGCGGATGCGGTTAATGATTGATGAGCCCGAGCTCTTCCCGGGGTTCGTCTTGCATCTCGATTTTGTTCTTGGTGAGCAAGGCGTAGCGAATACTGTCGACGAGCGCTTCCCAGCTCGCTTCGATGACGTTGCTCGAGACGCCGACCGTGCTCCACGTATTTTTGAAATCGGTCGTTTCCATCAATACGCGGACCTTGGCGGCCGTCGCGTCCTTCTCGTCGATGACGCGAACCTTGTAGTCGGACAGATGGAAGTCGTTGATGCTCGGGTAAAATTGCTCCAGCGCCTTGCGCAGTGCGTTGTTGAGCGCATTGACCGGACCGTTGCCTTCGGCCGCCATGTAGACAGGGTGTCCGTCGACGTTCACTTTGACGATGGCTTCGGCGTTCATCGCGTGGCCGTTCGTTTTTTCGACGAGCATCTTAAGCGATTCCAGCTTGAAGATTTCCTTCATTTCACCGAACGCGTCGCGCAGCAGCAGCTCGAGGGAGGCATCGGCGCCTTCGAATTGATAGCCTTGGTGCTCGAGATCCTTGATGCGTTCCATGATGCGCTTCGTCTTCTCGTTGTTCGCGTTGATGTCGAGACCGAGCTCCTGCGCTTTGGAGATGATGTTGCTTTGTCCCGCGAGCTCGGAGACAAGCACCCGCTGCTTGTTGCCGACGAGCTCCGGCCGGATATGCTCGTACGTCTTGGAATCTTTCATGATCGCGGACACGTGGATGCCGCCTTTATGGGCGAACGCGGCATTCCCGACGTATGGCTGAGCGACCGGCATGTGCACGTTCGCGATTTCGCTGATATACCGGGCCGTCTGAGTGAGCGATTGGAGCTGACCGTCGCTGACGCAGCGGTAATCCATTTTTATTTGAAGCGTCGGGATGATCGAGCAGAGATTGGCGTTGCCGCACCGTTCGCCGTAGCCGTTGATCGTGCCCTGCACCTGCCGCGCGCCCGCCTGCACGGCGGCCAGCGTATTGGCGACCGCGAGCTCGCAGTCGTTGTGGGTATGGATGCCGATCGGTGCGCCGATCTCCGCCGCGACGCGGGAGACGATCGCGTGAATCTCCGACGGAAGGGTGCCGCCGTTCGTATCGCACAGCACGATCCAGTCGGCGCCCGCCTCCTGGGCTTTGCGCAGCACGGCCAGTGCATAGTCTTGATTATGCTTGTAGCCGTCGAAGAAATGCTCCGCGTCGAAGATCGCTTCCACGCCCTTCTGCTTCAAGTACGCGAAAGAATCGTAGATCATCGCGAGATTCTCTTCGAGCGTTGTCTGCAGCGCCGTATGTACGTGGAAGTCCCACGACTTGCCGACGAGCGTGGCGGCCGGTACGCCGGATTCCACGATGCGTACGAGGCTGTTGTCCTGCTCAGCGGTGCTGTGCTTGCGCCGAGTGCTGCCGAACGCGGTCAGCTTGGCGTTCAGCCGCAAGCCTTTCGCCCTCTGGAAAAATTCGATGTCCTTGCTGTTGCTGCCCGGGTTCCCGCCTTCAATATAATGAACGCCTAACAAGTCGAGCTTTTGGGCGATTTTGATTTTATCCTCTGCGGAAAGACTGATGCCCTCTCCCTGCGTGCCGTCACGAAGCGTCGTGTCGAAAATGGAGATCGTGTTTCCCATGAATGCGGTAGCCCCCTTCCTTTATCCCTTTAAAGCAATCATAATTTTATCATTATACCATTAGAAGCAGGGCGCGTAAACGATCGCAGAACGAGCTTTCCAGGCGGCAGGTTGACGTTCCGGCGGGGCGATTGGTATGCTGGTCATACGATCATATGATCGCCTTATTCCAACCGGGAAGGATGAATGCCGCGATGACGAAGGAGCGGGAAACGGCGCCTCCCAAACGCCGGGTCATTCTTCATTTGGACATGAATGCCTTCTATTGCTCCGTCCATGAAGCGGAGGAGCCGCAGTTATATAAAGGAAAGGCGACGGCGGTCGCCGGAAGCGTGGAGCAGCGGCGGGGGATCATCGTGACGTCCTCGTACGCGGCGCGGGCGAAAGGAGTCAAGACGGGCATGACAGTGCGAGAAGGACAACGCCGCTGTCCGGAACTGATCCTGATCAAGCCGGATTTCAACCTGTACCGGACGTATTCCCGCGGCTTCATGTCGATCGCGCGGCAGTATACGCCGCTCGTGGAGGCCGTGTCGATCGACGAATGCTACCTCGACATAACGGGCTCGTCGGCCTTAGGCGAACCGCTGCAGATCGCGCGGGACATTCAGCAGCGGATCAGAACCGAGTGGAACCTGCCTTGCTCCATCGGCATTGCCCCGAACAAGCTGCTGGCCAAGATGGCGTCCGACATGCAGAAGCCGAACGGCTTCACCGTGCTGCGCATCCGCGACGTGCCGGAGCTGCTCTGGCACAAGCCGTGCGACACGCTCTTCGGCATCGGGCGCAAGACGGCGGACAAGCTGACGAAGCTGAACATCCGCACGATCGGGCAGCTTGCCTCGGCCGATGAGGCGATGCTCGTCAAGCATTTCGGCGTCGTCGGCTCTTGGATGAAGTCCGCGTCGCACGGCTACGATTACGCGCCGGTCCATGCCGAGCGCGAGCGGAACAAGTCGATCGGCCATACGACGACGCTGCCGAGGGACGTGACGGATCCGGAGGAAGCCCACCGCATCCTGCTCAACCTAGCGGACCAGACCGGGAGGCGGATGCGCCATCAGAAGATGATGGCGTCGACCATTCAGATCGTCATCCGGCGGCCGGACATGACGACGATCAACCGTTCGGTCACGCTGCCGGTCCCGACGGACGCCGCTTCCGATATCCACCGCGAGGCGTGCAAGCTGTTCGACAAGCATTGGAAGCGCGGAGAGCCGGTGCGCTTGCTCGGTATCACCCTCCAGAACCTCTCGCTGCAGGCGGAAACGGCCGTGCAGCTGGATTTGTTCAGCTACGGCGAGCAGCCGAAGAAGGAGGCGCTGACGCGCGCGATGGACATGCTGCGGGACAAATTCGGCGAGGATGCGGTGCTTACCGCGGGCATGCTAGGGGACGATCCGTCGGCGTTAATTCGCAATAAACGAATTCGCGGGACATCCTTGCAAAGGGACGAGCATATGTTATATAGTGATGATTGAAGGTTGTATACTTGGGAAATGAAAGCACTTCCGTAAGTTTTTGAAACTTACCATTAATAGGAGGGAACCACGATGTCGAAGTTTACTTGGGTTGAGAAAGATACATGCATTGCTTGCGGAGCTTGCGGAGCAACGGCACCGGACATTTACGACTACGACGACGAAGGCTTGGCTGAGGTTATTTTCGGCAACGACGGTAACCACGGCAATACCGAAATTCCGGAAGATTTGTACGACGATCTGCAAGATGCGGCGGACGGCTGCCCGACGGACTCCATCAAAATCGCTGACACGCCTTTCAATAACTAATACATCCAATCGCATAGTAGCGGCGGAGATCCCATTCCCTGTTTCGACAGGGGATGGGGTTTTTCCTGTTTCTTCGATAATTCGGCAGAGCCAATTCTGGTAAAGATCTATTAGAATAGAAGATCGGCTATTAGCCTGGATTTGGGAGTGACGATAAAAAGCGGCGTCCTTCTCGCTTCCTCCAGGCCGGCCGTGGCGCTATTCCGCCTGCAGCCGGCCGAGGACGAGACGAACCCCGCCGTCGTATACGAATGGCTTGATTAACTGGACCGATTACTGGTCCACAATAAGAAGAACGGCCATGACGGCGACGATGACGACGAAGACCGATCCGATCCAGATGAGCGCTTTTTTGTTGACCTCTTCCTTTTGTTTCGTTTTCATGATGGGCGGTTTCTTTTT
Source organism: Paenibacillus sp. GCM10023250 (assembly GCF_042653205.1). Lineage (NCBI taxonomy): Bacteria > Bacillati > Bacillota > Bacilli > Caryophanales > Paenibacillaceae > Paenibacillus > Paenibacillus sp. GCM10023250. The sequence continues at coordinate 173,288 of NZ_JBHSHY010000005.1, forward strand.
AGCGTGGCTCATGCGGATCAACCTTTCTCGGGAAATAGGGATATGTCTTTATTGTAATCGGTTTCCGCCGCCGAAACAACTGCTTCGCGCGCAGCGAACGGCCGCCGCGGCGGGGAGGGCGGCGGCCGGTACTCTTTCTTTTTCGCCCCCGACTTGATAAACTGTTCGATAGAGCTAAAGACGCAGAACGGAGTGACTTCGACTTGTTATACACGAAAATTGCCAAGCCTTATTTCTTCCGCATGGACGCCGAGAAAGCCCATCATCTGGTCATCGACGGGCTGCACACGGCCCGGCGGGTGCCCGGCGTTCAGGCCGTGATGCGCGCCATGTATGGGGTCGCGGATGCGAAGGAGCTGGAGACGAGCCTGTTCGGGCTGCGTTTCCCGCACCCGATCGGCCTCGCGGCGGGACTCGACAAGAACGCGAAGGCTGTCGACATGTTCGCCAACATCGGCTTCGGCTTCGCGGAGGTCGGCACGGTGACCCCGAAGGGACAAGCCGGCAACGAGCAGCCGCGGCTGTTCCGCCTGCCGACAGACGAAGCGCTCGTCAACCGGATGGGGTTCAATAACGACGGCGCCGCCGCGATGGCGGAGCGGCTCGGCCGGTTGGGCCTGCACCGCATTCCGATCGCCGTCAATATCGGCAAGAACAAAACGACGCCGAACGAGCTCGCCCACGAGGATTACCGGGCCTGCTTACGGCAGCTTTATACATATGGCGACTTCTTCGTCGTCAACATCAGCTCGCCGAACACGCCGGACCTGCGGGCGCTTCAGCACGGCGACGAACTGAAGCTGCTCTTGTCGGCGGTGATGGAGGAGGCCGGCGCCCAGGCGGCGAAGAGCGGCGCGGCCCGCAAGCCGGTACTGGTCAAGATCGCGCCGGACATGACCGCGGAACAGCTCGGATACACCGTGGAGACGATCGTCGCGAGCGGAGTGAACGGCATCATCGCCACCAACACGACCATCGGCCGCGACGGACTCCGCCATCCGAACGCCAAAGAAACCGGCGGCCTGAGCGGCAGGCCGCTTCGCGAACGTTCGACGGAAATCGTGCGCGAGGTGTACCGGCTGACGGGCGGACGGCTGCCCATTATTGGCTCCGGCGGCATCTTTACGGCGGCGGATGCATACGATAAAATTCGCGCGGGTGCAAGTCTTGTAGAAATTTATACGGCGCTCATTTACAGAGGGCCGGAGCTTCTCCGCGAGCTCACGGAAGGACTTAAAGCTTTATTGAAGAAAGACGGATATACATCGATCGTGGAAGCCATAGGAGCAGATCATCGGTCTTAGACAGGAGGCGGCCGGATGGACGGAAGAGACTGGGGACTATTTTTGCAGCCATATGAGCAGGCAGTGGAAGAATTGAAGGTCAAATTGAAGACGCTCCGGGCCGAACTGAAGAATCGGGAAGCGTACGCGCCGATCGAGTTCGTCACGGGGCGGGTCAAGAAGATTTCGAGCATTTTGGAGAAGGCCAAGCGGCTGTCGGTGCCTATGGAGAAGATCGATACCGGCATCGAGGACATCGCGGGCATCCGCATCATGTGCCAATTCGTCGACGACATCCACCGGGTCGCGGCGCTCATTCGTTCGCGCAAGGATCTGAAGCTCGTTTATGAGAAAGACTATATTACGAATTTCAAGGACAGCGGGTACCGCAGCTATCATATGATCGTCGAATATCCCGTTCAGACGGCCATCGGGCTCAAGCACGTGCTGGCGGAAATCCAAATCCGGACGCTGGCGATGAATTTCTGGGCGACGATCGAGCACTCGCTGAACTATAAGTATAAAGAAAGCTTGCCGGAGGACGTGCGCGACCGGCTGAAGAAAGCGGCCGAGGCGGCCGCGCAGCTCGATACCGAGATGTCGAGCATCCGCAACGAGATTTTGGATGCGCAGCGGGATTTCGAAGAGAAGTCCAACATGTATTCGAGCGTGCTGAGCGACATTCAGGAGCTGTACTTCTTCCGGCGCGTCCGCGAGGCGGTCCAGTTTCAATTGAAGTTCAACGAAGTGTGGGAGAAGGAAGACGCGTTCGCGATCCGCATGCTGTCCGACGAGATCAAGTCGGCGATCCAGCGCGCGAAGAAGGGCGGAGCGAACTGAATGGCAGCGGCGCATCCGTATGACGAGAAATTCGTCCGTTTCATCGTGCTTTTCAACGTCGACGAGGATTACTTCGAATGCCATGAAGTCATGGAGGAGCTGTGGCTCGAGGAAGGCCGGAGCACCCTGTATCAGGGGCTGCTGCAGGCCGCGGTGGGCCTTCATCATTGGCGCAACGACAACTTCTCAGGCGCGGCGAAGCTGTTCGCCCAAGGGGAGAGTAAGCTGGCGGCCTATCCGGACGAGACGTCGGGCCTCGACCTGGGGCAGCTTCGCGCCGATATCGCGGACAGCCTGGCGCTGCTGCGTCCGTACGCGGCAAGCGCCGGCACGGACGCAGCGGCGCCGCCGGCATTTCGGCCGTTCCGCCTGCGCGTGACCGACGAGCGCCTCCGGTCGCTGACGGACGCGCTCGCCGCGCTGCCGGCTTCGGAGCGGCTCGGACGCGACGAGTAACGAATCGCCGCTGGCCCCGGGCCGCAGCGCGGCGGCCGCCGATGGAGCCGGGTCTCCGCGAGAGACCGGCTCCCGTCGGCGTTTTTTTGTCAGATGGCGGCGCGTATGCGGCTGGCACGGCAGAAGGGCGAAAGGTTGGTCCGGCCGCGGCTTTAAGGTACAATGGTGGAGGGAGTTGAACGACGGATGGCGAAAAGGATGCGGCTGGACAAGCTGCTGGCGAATATGGGCTTCGGCACGCGCAGCGAAGTGAAGCGCGCGGTGAAGCAGGGCCGCGTGACGGTGAACGGCGCGGTGGTGAAGGACTTCGGCATGACGCTCGATCCGGAGTCGTCGGACGTTCGGTTCGACGGTGAGGCGGTCGTGTACCGCGAGACGATCTACGTCATGCTGAATAAGCCGCAGGGCGTCGTCTCGGCGACGGAGGACGCGCGGGACCGCACGGTGATCGATCTGCTCGATCCTGAGGACCGGATCCTGCAGCCGTTCCCGGTCGGACGGCTCGACAAGGACACGGAAGGACTGCTGCTGCTCACGAACGACGGCAAGCTCGCGCACGAGCTGTTGTCGCCGCGCAAGCATGTCCCGAAGACGTATGAGGCGCTCGTGCGCGGCGACGTGGACGCCGAGGATCAAGCGGCGTTTAAGCAAGGCGTGACGCTCGAGGACGGCTACGAGACGATGCCCGCCGAATTGACGATCGGAGACAAGGAAGCGCGGCCGGAGGGGATCCACAGCCGGATCCTGCTCACGATCCGCGAAGGCAAGTTTCATCAAGTGAAACGGATGTTCGAGGCGGTCGGCAAGCAGGTCGTCTACTTGAAGCGGGTATCCATGGGACCGCTTCGGCTGGACGAGACGCTGAAGCTCGGCGAATACCGCCCGCTTACGGAGGCGGAGCTGGACGCGCTGCTGACTGTCCAAACCGGAGCCGGACGCAACGCGTGACAGGCCATTAGAGAGACAAGAGATCAACCAGGAGACGGGAGAGACCTACTGCCATGGGGAACATCAACTATGATTTGATCGCGCTCGACATCGACGGAACGCTGCTCAACGACAGCCACATTCTGACCCCGGCCGTTCGGGACGCCGTGCGCGAAGCGCATCGGCGCGGGGCGGAAATCGTGCTCTGCACGGGAAGAGGGCCGGTGAACGCGCTGCCCGTCCTGGAGGAATTGGGCCTCGCCGGCACAATGATTACGCATAACGGCGCCGCCACGGTCGACTCGGCCAGCCGCCGCGTGCTGCACCAGTACAGCATCGATCCCGCGGAGGTGGCGCGTTTCCGGGACTACTGCCTGCAGAAAGAGCTGCATTTCGACCTGAACACGCCGTTCGAGATGTGGATCGAGGGATTGACGCCGGACGCGGAGAAGATGTACGGCCTATACGGCGCCCGTCCCGTCCTGCGCGATCCGAACGCGCCGCTGCCGGAAGGGCTTGTGAAGTTCACGCTATTCGGGGCCATTGCGCAGCTGGACGCCGTCGAGGCGGAATGGAGTACTTGGACGCACGGGCTGCAGCATATTCGCAGCGGCGATTATTTTATCGACGTGCAGCATAAGGATGCGAGCAAGGGCCACGCCTTGCGGCAGCTGGCGAACCTGAGAGGGATCGACCGGGACCGCGTCATGGCGATCGGCAACTATTTCAACGACGTGGGCATGCTGACGTTCGCGGGCATGGGCGTGGCGGTCGCCAACTCGCCCGAAGCGGTGAAGGAGGCGGCGAACGCGCTGACCCGGTCGAACGAAGAAGACGGCGTCGCGCATGCCCTGCGCGAGTTCGCGCTGGCTTAACGTTTGCGAAAAGCGCGTCCTGGGAGCATCCGAATGCGCGCGCCCGGAGCCGCGGACCGCAAGCCGGACCGCGGCAAGATGAAAAACCGTCGAAGGAAAACCCTCGACGGTTTTATCATTATCGGCTAGTAGAGCGTGTAGGTTAGATCAAAACTCCGCGGGATACGATGACCAGCAGAATGAACAGTACCAGAATCACGCCAACGAAACTTCCTCCGAATCCCAATGCACCGGACATGCGAATGCCTCCCTTGAAAGGTATTTCCGGCGCCGGCATCATGTTTGTCGTGTAGTTCTCGGCACCCGGTATACTGTATTATATGAAAATCGGTAGACGCGGATTGGACATCTGCCCGATTCCCCGAGATTTGGGCATTCGCTCCCGGCGAAACGTCCGGGAAATGGGATGGACGTACGCGAGGCAAGTACGGGGGATATCCGGCCCATCCGCGCATGACCGCGTCTGACTGCGAAGCGGCGGCTCTGCGAACCCTTGCGCTTCCTTCGTCAAGCCGCCGCAGGGACGGGGAAGCAATGAACCAAGTCACGAACGGAGGCACGAATCATGCTGCCAATCCATGAATTGCACCGCCTCAAGCTGCGGACGAAGCGGCTGGTCCTGCAGGTCATCGACGAGTCGTACGCCGAGCGGGTGCTCGCGTTCGTGCTGCGGAACCGTGAAGCGCTGGCCGAATGGGAGCCCGGCCGCGACGAGACGTATTACACGCTGGAGACGCAGCGGCAGCTGATCCGACAGGAACGCCAGAGCATGGACAATGGGCTCAGCGTGCGGTTTTGGCTGACGGCTGCCGCAGATCCGGACGGCGACATCATCGGCACGGCGTCGCTATCCAATATCGTGCGCGGGGCGTTCCAGTCCTGCCATCTCGGCTACCGGATGGATGTGCTGCATCGCAACAAAGGCTACATGACCGAGGCTCTCGCGCATGTCGTGGCATTCGCGTTCGAGCGGCTCAACCTGCACCGGGTCGAGGCCAACGTTATGCCCCGGAACGCGCCTTCCTTGAAGGTGGTCGAGCGGCTCGGCTTCCGCAGCGAAGGCGTGGCGAGCCAATATCTGCGCATCCGCGGCGTGTGGGAGGATCACGTCCACATGGTGCTGCTGAATCCGTCCTGGTCGGAACGATAGCCGTCGCCTCGAGGATCATTAACCTTTTCTCAGGCATTTATGCGCGTTCGGGTTTCATGGTAAGATAGAAGGCGTACACTAGAAGGTGGAAAGTCAACGTTCGTTAGCTTAGAAGACGTATCCCGGATTCGGCCTGCGAAAGGAAGCGCGCAACCCATGGAACTTTCCTTCAGACGCGCATCGCGCGAGCTGATTGCGGCGGAGCTGGCGGTGTTGAACGCCAATCCTTTTTTCAACCGCCTGTCCAAGGATAAGGAGCGGCTGACGGCCGCCGACGTCGAAGCGGAGCAGCGGGATGCCGAAGCCGCCGGCGCGGAGCGGTACGTCCTCTTCGCGGACGCGGAGCCCGTCGGCATCCTTGAATTTCTAATGATTAATCCGAACGATGCCCGCACGTGGATCGGACTGCTCGTCATCCGGTCGCAGAGCCACGGCCAAGGATTGGGCAAACAGGCGCTCGCCTGGTTCGACGCTCTGATGCGCGAGCGCGGCGTAGCCGTGCATAGGCTCGGCGTGCTGGCGGGCAATGCACCCGCGCACGCGTTTTGGCGCAGTCAAGGCGCCTCGGAAGTCAAACCCGCCGTTCTGCCCGACGGCAAGCCGATCGTCATCTACGAGCGTTTTGTCCGGGGCGGGGACGACTGCATTTCATAAAGACGGGAGATTAGGCGAATGTACAGAATAGCGATGCTCGGCGTGCTGCTATGTCTGGCCGTGCTGTTGAACGCCTGTTCGGCGAGCGAGGATGCACCACCGCAGGATCCCGTCGCCGGCGAACAGATTGATTATAGAGATTCTACAGGCGCGACCGACGTCATGAACGCCTACGAAGAATCGATGGTCGAAGCGATCAACAAGAACCGCTTCTCGCTGGTGGCAGGCCTGCTCGACCCGGAAGGGCCGCTGTACAAGGAGCAGGAAAACCTCGTCCGCCATCTGAGCGGTCTGAATATCAAGGAGAAGCTAATCAACTTTCAGATCATGAACATCCAGAAGATCAACGGTCAATACAAGTTCTACATTGTCGAGAAAATCGGCATTTATTACCCCGAAGGCAAATCGACGGTTAACGAATACCAGTGGATCTACACCGTCACGCAGCATCCCGCCACGAGCGCGTTCAAGGTTTTCAGCATCGAGCGTTGGGAATAGCCGCGCGGGCGCGCGTTCAATCCGAACCAAGCGACGGGCAGGCGGAGCCGCTAGAAGGGCGCCGTCTGCCCGTTTTGCCAACCCTATGAATCAAGAGGTGCAGCCATGTCGAACAGAACGGCGTTCGTGCCGTACGAAGAACGGTATTTGGAGCAGGTACGCGGAACGTATAATCATTTTGTGATCCATACCACCGTATCGTTCGATTTACATCCTTACACCCCGGAACAAATGAGAGCCTTGATCGAACCGCTCGCCGACATTTACCGATCGTATGTCGTCCTCTACGATGGCGAATACGCGGGCTACATCATGCTGACGCAGCACAAGAAGCGTCCCGCGTTCAACGTCACCGGGGAAATGACGATCTATCTCGAACCGGCGTTCACCGGCAAGGGGATCGGCCGGGAAGCGATGTTGTTCCTTGAAGACACGGCGCGGGAGCTCGGCTTCCATTCGCTCATCGCGACCATCTGCACGGAGAACGAGAGCAGCGTCGCGCTCTTCACGAAGCTTGGCTACAAGCAGGTGTCGCATTATGTGGAAATCGCCTATAAATTCGGCCGCTGGCTGGATTTGGTGTGCCTGCAGAAGATATTGAACTGATTCCTAGCATTCATTTGCAAGAAACGCGCTGCGGTAATAGCATGAAACGGCTGCGTGCGGAATAGCCATAGTTGGAAGAGGGACGGGCGTGTTCGACGCGACGCGCGGCGCATGCAGGTGCTTGCGAGTTCGGGACGCGGCGGGTCTCTTGGAAGCGATCTATCACGCGCGCCTGATTCAGAGGCCGCCAAGGATCGGAGGGGCTGACGGGAAACATGAAAAAGGCGATCGCGCTTATTACGGCGGCATACGCCCTGCTGCTCTTCTATTGGATGTTCATCGGCTTCGGACGGACGAATCCGCAGCTGCCCGGTTATCATTACAACGTCATGCCGCTTCATACGATCCGGCTCTATTTCGTCCATGCGGACAGCTTCCGGCCGGCCTATTGGGCCGTGAACATCATCGGCAACGTCGCGGTGTTCGCGCCGTTCGGCCTGTCGATCCCGTATTTGTTCCGGATGCGGCTGTTCTCGTTCACGGCGTTCTTCGTCTGCGTGCTGTTCCTGCTCGAGACGTTCCAGCTGCTGCTGCAGCGCGGCAGCTTCGACATCGACGATATTTTACTGAATACGCTGGGCGCGCTGCTCGGGTACGCGACGCTGCGGTTCATTCGGAAGCGGGTGTCCGCATGAAGGCTTACAAGGCGATCTTATTCGACCTAGACAACACGCTGCTATGATGCCAGCGAACGGGAATCCATGCGGCGCGCGATTCGCCGTTTCGGACTGCCGGATCGGGAAGGGTTTCGGTGGGAGGCGTTCTGGGCGGCGTTCGCTCCGATCAATTGGACGTATTGGAGCGAACGAATGAGGCGGAACCTCCATATCTCGCAGGTACTGGAATATTCGTTCCGCGATACGCTGCTGCAGCTCGGGTACGACGGCGTGCCGGCCGCGAAGCCGGACAGGCTGATTTTCGACCAGGCCGTGGCCTCGCTTGGCGTCCCGCAGGCGGATATTCTGTTCGTGGGCGACAATCTGAAGGATGATTACGAAGGCGCTCGCGCGGCGGGCATCGACTTCTGTTATTACAATCCCGGCCGCAAGCCGGCGGACGGCGACAGTACGCCCGATTATACGATTCACGCGCTCTTCGAGCTGGAAGCGATCATATCAAGGGAAGAGGAACAGCGATGAAATTCAGGCCTTGCATTGACCTGCACAACGGCAAAGTCAAACAAATCGTGGGCGAAACGCTCGGCGACAGCGATAAGCAGGTAGTGGAAAACTTCGTCTCCGCGCACGATTCGGCTTATTACGCCGAGATGTTCCAAAGAGACGGGCTGACGGGCGGGCATGTCATCATGCTTGGTCCCGGCAATGAAGAAGCCGCGCTGGCGGCGCTTCGGGCATACCCGGGCGGGCTGCAGATCGGCGGCGGCATCCGCGCGGACAACGCGGCGCGGTATCTCGAGGCGGGCGCGTCGCACGTCATCGTTACCTCGTATATCTTCCGCGACGGCGAGCTCGACATGGACAACCTGCGGCGCATCGTCTCCGAGGTCGGCAAGGAGCGGCTCGTCATCGACCTCAGCTGCAAGCAGCAAGACGGCGAATGGCGCGTGGTGACGAACCAATGGAAGACGTTCAGCAGCTTCGTCGTGAACCGGGAACATTTGCGCGAGCTGGAGGCGTACTGCGACGAATACCTCGTGCACGCCGTCGACGTGGAGGGCAAGCGGACCGGGATTCTCGGCAGCCTCGTCGAGCAGCTGGCGGATGGCGTCACGATCCCGGCGACGTATGCGGGCGGTGCCCGCTCTTTCGCGGATTTGGAGCAGTTCCGCGTGCTGTCCCGGGGCAAGCTGGACATCACGGTCGGCAGTGCGCTCGATATTTTCGGCGGGGAGCTTCCGTACGCCGGCGTTGTCGAATACTGCGGCCGATAGAGAAGACTCAGACCGGATCGGAATCGCCGGCCGCGCGGATCGCACGGCTGGTTTTTTTGGGTGCTTCCTCTTGTCCGAACTGTGCGAACGGAGGAATAATCTTCCAAATTAGGAGGAGGGGATACCGATGAAGTTCGTGCTCGTCTTCGGCCCGCAGGCTGTCGGTAAAATGACGGTCGGCCAAGAGCTCGAGAAGATCACCGGCTTAAAGCTGTTTCATAATCATATGGCGATCGAGCTCGTCTATCCGTATTTCGGCTTCAGCGCGGAAGCTTGGCGGCTGACGAACCTGATTCGGATGGAAATCTTCCAAGCCGCGGCGATCAGCGGCATGGAGGGCATGATCTTCACGTACGTCTGGGCGTTCAACGAGCAGGAGGATTGGGACTACGTGGAAATGATTTGCCGCATCGTTGAAGAAGCCGGCGGCGAGATGTTCTTCGTCGAGCTTGAAGCGGCGCTCGCGTCGAGGCTGGCGCGCAATCGAACGCCGAACCGATTGGCACACAAACCGACGAAGCGGGACGTCGCGAAGTCGGAGCAGGAATTGCTCAGGAGCTTGGACTTGTATCGGCTTAACTCGAATCCCGGCGAAATTGTGCGCCCGAATTATTTGCGCATCGACAATACCGGGCTTAGTCCTGAGGAGACCGCGTTTGCCATACGGTCCCATTTCGGCCTGTAGCACGCCGGCGCTTGGCGTATCCGGCCCAAATCATGGATAGCATTTCGTTCTGCAAGCGATTACAATGAAGAGGTGATTGCTCGTCTTCATTTAATCCATGATTAAGGGAGTGGCTGATCCAATGGCAGGAAATCGTGCGGTAGTCTACGTGGAAACCGGCAAGGTCGAGGTGCGCGACATTTCGTACCCGGAGCTGATTTTGCGCGACGGTCCAGGCGTGAATCCGCTCAACGTCGGCAGGAAATGCGAGCATGGCGTTATTTTGAAAGTCATTACGACGAATATTTGCGGCAGCGACCAGCACATGGTCCGCGGCCGCACGACCGCGCCGAGCGGGCTGGTGCTCGGGCATGAAATCACGGGCGAGGTCATCGAAGTCGGCCGCGACGTGGAATTCATCAAGAAGGGCGACCTCGTCTCCGTGCCGTTCAATATCGCTTGCGGCCGGTGCCGGAACTGCAAGGAACGCAACACGAACGTCTGCCTGAACGTCAATCCGGACCGTCCGGGCTCCGCGTACGGCTACGTGGACATGGGCGGTTGGGTCGGCGGCCAATCCGAGTATGTGATGGTTCCATACGCGGACTTCCAGCTGCTGAAGTTCCCGGATAAAGACCGGGCGATGGAAAAAATCCTCGATCTGACGATGCTGTCGGACATCTTCCCGACCGGTTATCACGGCGCGGTCAGCGCGGGCGTGAAACCCGGCTCGACGGTCTATATCGCGGGCGCGGGCCCGGTCGGTCTGGCCGCCGCGCATTCCGCGCAGCTGCTGGGCGCTTCGGTTGTCATCGTCGGCGACTTGAATGCCGAGCGGCTGGCGCAAGCGAGAAGCTTCGGCTGCGAGACCGTCAATCTGCGAGAGCATCCGAACCTGGGCGAGCAGATCGAACAGATTCTCGGCGTGCCGGAAGTGGATTGCGCCGTGGACTGCGTCGGCTTCGAGGCGCACGGCCACGGCAAAGGCCACGGCGAAGCGCCGGCGACGGTGCTGAACTCGATCATGGAAGTGACGCGCGCCGGCGGCCGGCTCGGCATTCCGGGCCTGTACGTGACGGGCGACCCCGGCGCTGTCGACGAAGAGGCGAAGATCGGCACGCTGAAGATCCGCTTCGGCCTCGGCTGGGCGAAGTCCCATACGTTCGTGACGGGCCAGACGCCGGTCATGCAGTATAACCGCGAGCTGATGAGCGCGATTCTGAGCGGCCGGGCACAAATCGCCAAGGCGGTCAACGCCACGCTCATCTCGCTGGAAGAAGCTCCGGCAGCCTATGGGGCGTTCGACCAAGGTGCTTCGAAGAAATTCGTCATCGACCCTCACGGCTCGATCAGACGATAATCCGCTTTCGATCCGCAAGCCGCGCCGCCCGCGAAGGGTGCCGCGGCTTGTCGCGCTCCCCTCCCAGAAATCCGGCCGCTTCGCAACAAATCCATTCCAACGGATGGAAAGACATGGTACACTGGTATCGGGTCAACCTTTTAGCGGCGAAATTGTGTGCGGGGGGTCATTCGCGATGAATAATTGCTCCACGATTACCAAGCCGGCGATGAATATGGTCGGCATCAGTTATTGCGGTCCATACTCGACGTTTCCGGACGAAGCGATTCATCTGCAGAGTGAGTTTCTCTCCAGAAAGCACGAAATCGAAGGCGACGTGAAGACGACCGTCCTGTACAGTCCGTATTTCGGCAACGAGGTGTTCGCGACGTACTGGGCATGCTTCGAGGTACCCCACTTGGAGCAAGTGCCTAAGGGCATGGTGCAATTCACGATACCGCAGCGGACGTACGCCATGTCCGTCTGCACGAACAAACGGATCGGCGAAGGCTACGAGCAGCTGACGGGCTGGATGAACGAACAGAAGCTGGCGAAGCGGGAGAATGCCGTTTCCCTCGAAATCTTTTACATTGACGAGCATTTGGAAGAGGAGCAGGTCGAGCTGCTGATTCCGATTGACGAACCATAACGCCAGGACGAGAACGCCCTGCCGTCGGCCACCGAGCCGAGCGGCAGGGTGTTTTTGGTGCAATCGCCGGCGGAGCGCGATGAATGGCCGGGCTTGCGACGCATGCGATTTGCGTGCAATCCTTATTTCTGCGAGGAGGAAATGAATCATGACGATATCGATCGCGGTCATCGATGCGTTCGCATCCGAGCCGTTTCGCGGCAATCCGGCGGCGGTATGCCTGCTGGAGGAGAAGCGGGACGCCGAATGGATGCAGCGGGTCGCCGCGGAAATGAATTTGCCGGAGACGGCGTTTCTGCTGCGCGACGGGGCGGACGGTTACGGACTGCGGTGGTTTACGCCGGTTCAGGAAGTGGAGCTGTGCGGACACGCAACGCTGGCGAGCGCGCATTACCTATGGACTAACGGCCTGCTGGCGCCGGACCGGCAAGCGCGGTTTCATACGCTGAGCGGCATGTTGACGGCGGACCGATCCGCTGACGGCATCACGCTCGATTTCCCGGCGGAGCCTGCCCTGCCCGCGACGGCGCCGGAGGAGCTGATTCAAGGCTTGGGTCTCATTCCGCGCTACACCGGCCGCAACCGCATGGATTTCTTGGTCGAGGTGGACAGCGAAGAGACGGTCCGCGAGCTGCGGCCGGATTTCGCCCTGCTCGCGCGGGTGAACGCTCGCGGCGTCATCGTGACGAGCCGCGGTTCGGACGACGCTGAGCCGCGATACGACTTCGTCTCGCGCGCCTTCTACCCGGCCGCCGGCATCGACGAAGATCCCGTGACCGGCTCCGCCCATTGCGCCCTCGCGCCATATTGGCAGCGCCGGCTGCGGAAGGACGAGCTTCGCGCCTACCAAGCGTCGGCGCGGGGAGGGGAGCTTCGCGTATCCGTTCGCGAGGAGCGCGTACGCTTGACGGGCCGGGCCGTCACGGTGCTGAACGGCCGGCTAGAGGTGTGAGCGGCGGCCGCCAGGCTAGATTAGAACGCCTCCTTGTGCTATAATCGAAACTTGCAGTCGTACTACGAGGAAGGTGTAAACGTGACATACGAGATTCCGAAGCGCATCCAGCAGCTCGGTACCGATATTGAGGAGCGGCAGCTTCGGTATCATAACCGAAGGGTGCTCGTTTCCAAAGAGTTTACTTTCGACAGCGCGCATCATCTGCATCTGTACGAAGGCAAGTGCAAGAGCCTCCACGGCCATACGTATAAGCTTCAAACGATCCTATCCGGAACGACCGACAAGCGCGGACTGACGATCGATTTCGCCGATATGAAACGGATCGCCAAAGAGCGGGTGATCGACGTGATCGATCACCGCTACCTGAACGAGGCGCTCCCGCCGATGAACACGACGGCGGAGAACATGGTCGTCTGGATGTACGAGCAAATCCATGCGGCGCTGGTCGAGGAAGGCCACTATCCGAACGTCCGCATCGAGGAAATCCGGCTCTGGGAGACGCCGTCGAGCTACGCGGCGGTCACGAGGGCCTTCATGGAGGCGGACGATCATGCAGACTGAACCGGTCGAGAAGGAGCCGAGAGCCATTCGGCTGCCGATGGTGGAAATTTTCGAAACGGTCGAAGGCGAAGGCACGCGTGCCGGGTTCCCGACCGTTTTTGTTCGTCTGTTCGGCTGCAACCTCCGCTGCGTCTGGTGCGATACCACATACAGCTATCCGCCGGCGGAAGCGGAATTTACGATGACGGTCGAAGAGATTGCCGCAAAGGCGGAACGCGAATACAAAGCGGAGCATATCTGCATGACGGGCGGCGAGCCGCTGCTGTACGGCAGCCGGTCCGCGGCGCTGCTCGAAGCGCTGTGCGCGATCGAACGCATCAAGGACGTCCACGTCGAGACGAACGGCGCGATCGATCTGGCGCCGTTTCTGCGCGACGTCCGTTCGCCGAAGGCGCGGTACATTATGGACTACAAGCTGCCGGATTCCGGCGAGAACGCGGCGATGCTGCACGGCAATTTCGCATTGCTTCGCCCGCAAGACGAAGTTAAATTCGTCATCGCGAGCGACGCGGACTTCGACTTCGCGGTGCATGTGCTGGCCGAGTACCCGACCGAGGCACTGGCGCTGTTCAGCCCGGTCTGGGAGAGCATGCCGCCGGCTAGGCTGGTTGAGAAGATGCTTGCCGCGGGGTTGACCGGCGTTAAGCTGAACATGCAGCTGCACAAAATCATTTGGGATCCGGCCAAGAGAGGTGTTTGAGTTGACGAAAAAAGCAGTCATCATTTTAAGCGGAGGGCTCGACAGCACGACGTGCATGGGCTATGCCAAAGAAGCGGGCTACGAGCTTTATCCGATTTCCTTCAACTACGGGCAGCGCCATATCATCGAGCTCGAGAATGCCCGCGCCGTGGCGGAGCATTACGGCACGCTCGACCGGTATAAGGTCGTGCAGCTCGGATTCCTGCGGGAGTTCGGCGGCAGCGCTTTGACCGATGACAGCATCGATGTGCCGAAGACGGGCGCGGAGCCCGTGCCGGACGAGCCGGGCGAAATTCCGGTCACGTACGTGCCGGGACGCAATCTGCTGTTCCTGTCGATCGCGACGTCGTACGCGGAGACGGTCGGCGCGGAGGCGATCTACATCGGCGTGAACGCGCTCGATTACAGCGGCTACCCGGACTGCCGGCCTGAATTCATCGCGAAGGTGCAGGACGTGATCGCCCTCGCGACGAAGGTCGGCGTGGAGGGAAAGCCGATCTCCATCGAGACGCCGCTCATCCATCTGACGAAGGCGGGGATCGTAGCGGAAGGGCTGCGCATGGACGTGCCGTACCACCTGACGACGTCCTGCTATAATGGGGAGAAGGAAGCGTGCGGCGAATGCGACAGCTGCCGGTTGCGGCTGAAGGGCTTCGCCGAGGCCGGCACGACCGACCCGATTCCGTACAAGCAGCGTTAATCGGGCCAGCAGAGACGAAAAAGGCAGCGCCGCGGGCATCGCCCGCACGGAGCTGTCTTTTTTGCATGACTTCAATCGGGAAGTAAGGGGGACTGTACGCGGCATTCAGGCTTGCGCGTTCTGCTTCGTCGCCGGATCCGCCTGGCGCGATCTGGACGCACGTACGGAGGCGTGCAGCGTCACTTTGTTCTTGCCCGTCGTCTTGGCTTGGTACATGGCCTCGTCGGCCTGCCGGACGGCCTCGGCGATGGAGGAGCCGTCGCGGGTCAGGCTGACGCCGACGCTGACCGTCACCATCGTCTCCTTCTCCACCCGGCTCCGGATCGTCTCGGCGACCGCTTCCGGCTTCACCCCGGGGGCGGCCACGAGCCCGAGCAGCTCCTCGCCGCCATAGCGCCCGGCCATGCCGATGCCCGCGGTTTCTTCCCGCAAAATGTCCGCGACCTGCTTCAGGACGCCGTCCGCCTTATGATGGCCTTGCGCGTCGTTCAGCTTCTTGAAGTTGTCGATATCGCAAAAGATGATCGCGACCCGCTTGTTCGCCCGGAGCAGCTGTTCCGCCTTCTTCGTGAAATGGCGGCGGTTGTACAGGCTGGTCAGGCCGTCCGTGATGGACGACTGGAACGTCAATAGCAGCCGCTCCAGCACCCATTCGAACAAGAGCAGGAACAAGAGCGTATAATAGACGACCGGCAGCAGCCTGATCAGGATGACGAGCATCGGCACGTCCCCGTGGAACACGTAGTTGTCCGCCAGCCCGGCGATCTGGCTCATGAAGTAGACGATCAAGCTGGCCGAATAACTGAAGCGATGGTCGATGCCGCGCACGTTCAGCAGCACGACGAGAGTCAGCGCCAGACCGTAGAAATCTACCGCCAGTGCCTGTGCGCCGTCCGCGCCCGCCGCGGGATCCGCGATCGAAGGCGTGAACGCGACCTGGGCCGCGGTGACGAGCGCGAGGCCGACGAACATGAGCAGGAACGGAAACCCCCGCAATCTGGCCGCCGGGCCGGTATATAATTTCATGAACACAAAGTTTATAATAATAAACGTAAGCAAATCCAAAAACGTCCGCGCGAGCTGCCAGTACGGCGCGACCGTCCAGGCGGAGCAGGCGATGCCGAGCGCGGCGGCGTTCTGGAGCAGCGCGACCGCGAGGATGACGACGAGCAGGAGGTAGGTTCGGTTTCTCCGGTAGCTCTTGTACAGCTTCACCGCCATGAAGAGCATCAGCATAAGGATGGTCATCGCGCAGGCGGAAGCGAAAATCTGGCCGGATAAGCCGGCAAGCCAATGAATGAACGTCATGTTTTGACCACCTAGGATGAGAGTATGTATAGGGTTGATATCGGCTGGAAGGCCGCTGTCCGTGAGCTTTACAGAAACATATGTTCTAGTATATCATGTTTTTTACGAGCCGAGAAGCAACAGGCTCGGATTGGGAGGGCTTGACATGAACATTTTGCAGGCACTGTTTTTCCCCCCGGAACAGCCGGGCGGCGTGTCCTCCATGGTTCCATACATTCAAGAACGGTTCAGCAAACTCGGCTGGCCGATGGAATTGTTCTCGCTGCCGAAGCGGGTACGGGGCAAGGGTCAGGAGCCCGTAGCCTTCGAGACGATCGAACTGACGAATTACGAGGGCAACGCCATCGTCGATAAATACGTGCAAACCTACCGCGACTACGTCTGGTGGACGAAGCTGCGGATCAAGAAAAGCTACGACATCATCCATGCGCACCACCCGATTTCCGCGCTCGTCATGAAGCAGCTGTTTCCGGATACGCCGCTTGTCATGACGATCCATTCCAGTTTCGAGCGCGAGCTTATCCTGAACGGCAGGATTATCGAAGGCGGGACGGAGCATCGGTTCCTGACCTCGATCTACCGGGAGCTGGAAGCGAAGGCCGACCGGATCCTGACGCCGTCGGCTTCGTTCCGGGAATATCTCCGCCCGTACATGAACGACGCGGACCGGATCCAAGTCATTCCGAACGGCTTCGACGAGAAGCGCTTCAAGCCGATTTCCCACGAAAACGCCGTCGTGCAGCTCATCACCGTGTGCCGGCTGGTGCCCGCGAAAGGCTTGGACGTTCTGCTTCGGGCATGTGCGCTGCTGAAGGCCAAGGGGCATCCCTTCGTCCTGCACATCATCGGCGACGGACCGAGCCGCGAGGAGCTCGAGCGGCTGGCGCAGAGCCTGAACTTGTACGACGACATCATATTCTACGGGTACATGCTGCACCCGGAGGAATTCATGCCGTTCTTCGACGTGTTCGTGCTCCCGTCGCGGGCGGAAGCGTTCGGATCCGTATTCGCCGAGGCGGCGCTGTGCTGGCTCGCGCTCATTGGCACGAACGTCGGCGGCATCTCCGAGCAGATCGACGACGGCGTGAACGGCCTGCTCGTCGAGCCCGACAATCCGGCGGCACTCTGCAACGCGCTCGAGAAGGTCGTGTCGGATCAGGACTACCGTTACAATATGGCCCGCGCGGCTTGGAGCAAGGCGAAGAAGGTGTATTCGCTGCAGCGCGTCATCGCGCAGTTGAAGCAGGTTTACTCGGAGCTGAATCCGGCCGCGGACGCGGCGGAGCGGGGAGAGTAGCATGGGCGCGCCGTTTCGCTTCATCCACGCGGCCGACCTGCACGTCGACAGCCCGTTCCGCGGCTTGACGGACGCGCCGCCCGCGGTGCGCGAGGCGCTCCGGGAATCGACGTTCCGGGCGGCGCGAAGGCTCGCGGACGCGGCGATCGAAGAGGCGGCCGACTTCGTCGTGATCGCGGGCGACCTGTACGACGCCGCGGACCGCTCGCTGCACGCGCAGCTCGCGCTGCAGAAGGAATGGCAACGGCTGCATGCCCACGGCGTGCAGCTCTTTATTATTCATGGCAACCACGACCCGCTGTCGGGCCGCCAGGCGAAGCTGCGCTGGCCGGCATCCGTCCGGTTCTTCGGGGCGGAGCGCGCCGAACGGTTTCCGGCCTATACTAAGCGCGGCGAGCTGGCGGCTTACGTCACGGGCGTCTCGTACGCGTCGCGTTCGGTGACGGTGAATTTGGCGGCGGGTTACGAAGCGCGGCGGGACGGCACCTACGAGATCGCGCTGCTGCACGGCAACGTTGACGGCGATGCGGATCACGATCCGTACGCGCCGTGCCGGCTGGACGAGCTGACCGGGGCGGGCTTTCATTATTGGGCGCTCGGGCATATCCACCAGCGGGCGGTACTGCATGCCTATCCGCACGTCGTCTATCCGGGCAACGCGCAGGGCAGGCATGCCAGAGAGACGGGCGCGAAGGGCTGCTACGTCGTCGATGTAGCGGCGAACCACGAGACGACGCTGCGGTTCCTGGCGCTCGACACGGTCCGCTGGGCGAATCTGGATACGCCGATCAACGGCTTGGCATCGGAGCAGGCGCTGCTGGACGCCATGGAGCGGAGCGTGCTCGAAGCCGCCGCCGCGAGCGAAGGGCGTTCGCTCATGGCGCGCCTGAAGCTGACCGGCAGAGGTCCGCTTCACGGCCAGCTGGAGGACGCGGAGCGGCTCGCCGAGCTGCTCGCTGGCCTTCGGGACCGCCTGTCCGAAAGCGATTACGGGACCCGCGCCGCCGAGGCAGGGGAGTCGGCCTGGTGCTGGGTCGCGGCGCTGGAATCGGCGGCCGGCGCCGCTGCCGACCCGGCCGCGCTGGCGGAAGAAGACAGCTTCGCCGGGGAATTGATAAGAGCTAGCTTGCGGATCGAGCGCGGCGAGGAATCGCTCGAGGACCTGGCGGAGGAGGCGCTTCAGCCGCTGATCGGCCATCCCAAGCTGCGCCGGGCGGTCCGCGAAGCGATGGCGCGGCGGGGACCTGACTGGCTGGTACGGGCCAGGGAGCTGGCCGCGGGCCTGCTGGCGGGCGAGACGGAGGCCCAGGTGCTGGATCGGCCGGCGCAAGGAGGGAATGCGCGATGAAGCTGCGGGAGCTGCACGTCGAAGGGTTCGGAAAGCTGAGCGGCCTGGCCTGCGACTTGGACGCGCCGATGACGGTCGTTTACGGGCCGAACGAGGCCGGCAAAAGCACGATGCTCGGGTTCGTGCGCGCCATGCTGTACGGCTTCGCCAACCGGGGCAGTCTGACGGAACGTCAGGAGCCGGTGAACGGCGGCCGGCACGGCGGCCGGCTGACGTTCGACGACGGCGCGGGCCGGACGTACGTCGCCGAACGGTACGGCAGCGCGCCGGGCAAAGTGCTCGTGCGCGAACAGGAAGCGGTCGGAGGCGGTCTGGATGTCACGCTCTCGCAGGCGCAATGGGAGCGGCAGTACTTGGGCGGCGTCGCTGAGCGGATATTCCGCGAGCTGTTCGCCATTACGCTCACGGAGCTGCAGGCGATCGGGATGCTGGAGGGCGACGAGCTCGGCCGGCAGCTGTATCACGCAGGCTGGAGCGGGGGCGGCGCGATCGCGGGCGCGGAGAAGCGGCTGCAGGGCGAGCTGGACGAGCTGTTCAGGCCGCGCGGCAGCAACCAGCGGATGAATAAACTGCTGAAGGCGCTGGAGGAGAAGGAGAACGAGCTGCGCCGGCTGGAGGACGGGATCGACGCGTTCAACGCGGCGACGGCCGGCATCGCGGAGGCGGAGGCCGCGCTTGCCGAGGCGGAACGGGCAATCGGTCCGCTGCGGGAACGGAGCGTGCTGCTCGCGCGCGCCGCGGAGCTCCGGGAGCGCTGGTTGACGCGCTCGGCGCTGCAGCGCGAACGGGAGACGCTGGCTGACACGCCGCGATTCGCGGCCGACGCGCGCATCCGCTGGGAAGCGCTGGCGGCCGAGCTGCGCCGCGCCGGCGAAGAGCGCCGCGAGGCGGAGAAGCAAGCCGCGATGCTCGAAGCCCGGCTGGAACGGCTCGTCTTCGATGCGGAGCTGCTGGCGCGGAAGACGGACATCGAGTCGCTGCTGCTGTCCGCCGAGCAGATCGCGGCCGCCCGGCAGTCGGCTTCCGAACTGCAGGCGGAAGCGGCCGAGCACGGCGACGCGGCCAGAGGGCTGCTGCGCCGGATCTCGCCGTGGTGGACGGAGGCGGAGCTGATCGGCTTCCAGGCGGGCGTCGCCGAGCGCGAAGCCGTGCGCGTCCACCGGGCGGCGCTGCAGGCCGCGGAGAAGGCGCTCGGCCTGGCAGATGCCGAGCACCGCGCGACGTCCGAACGGGAGCAGGAAGCGGCCGCCCAGTTGGACGAGGCGCGGAGCGAATCCAATGACGCTGCCGGCTTCTCGCCGAATGAAGCCGACGGCGGTTGGTCCGCGGAAGCGGGCGGCGAAGCGCTCGCGGCGATCTTCCGGCTGCGGCCGCAGACGGCCGAAGCGCTCCGCCATGCCGCGCGCGGCTTCGAGGACGCGTGGCGCGAGCTGGAGCTGGCGGAGCTGCGCGAGCGTCACGAGGCCAAGGCGGCCGGCACGGATGCGCGGGCCGGCCGCCTCGGCGGCGGCATTGCCGGCGGCGGCGCCCTCGCGTATGGGGCGGCCGCCGCGCTGTTGGCCGCCGGCGCGGCGGCGCTCGCGGCCGTGGGCCAATC
>NZ_JBHSHY010000006.1:0-188863 GCF_042653205.1 Paenibacillus sp. GCM10023250
CGTGCTGAAAGCGGGCGGTGTCCTCTACACGGTGACCCCTTCGGCCCGCCATCTCGGCCCCCTGGTGGGCAGCCTGTCGGGGGCGGCGCCGCCCGTCATCGGCTATTGCGCCCTCACCGGGCGCTTCGATGCCGCCGTGCGGCACCGCGAGGCGGCCGCGGCCGTCGCCGGCGCAGCGCGCGCGGCCGCGCTCCGCGCGGCGCTCGAGGCGAATCCGTATTGGACCCGGATTCGCCTCGAGCTGGCACCGCTGGCGCCGCCGCGGGAACGGGCGGCGCTGCTCGCGGCCGGACTGCGCGTGGAGCCGCAGTCCGTGCCGCTGCTGTGGGCGCTCGGCCGGCTGTCCGCCGAGCGCGGGGACGTCTCAGGCGCGTCGGCGTACATGCGCCGCGCCTTGGCGCTGGACCGCTTCGACCGCGGGAAGCAGACGGAAGCGGTCGTGACGATGGCGCGGCTCGCGCGGGCGAAGCAGGCATCGGCGCGCTTCGCGGAAGCGCGGCTGGCGGCCGGCGCCGCCGAAGCGTTCTACGCGGGCTTCGCCGCGCTCGATCGGCGCTACGCCGCGAACGGGCGCCGCTTCGCGATGACGCCGGACGCCGCGGCCGCCGCGGAGCAGGGCCGCCTGCTGACGGCGCGGTTCGCCGCGGCCGGCCCCGCCGACTGAGCGGCACGCGCGGACCGAACGGCCGCGGCCGGCGGCACGCGCGGGGCGCGACTACGAACAAGGCCAAAGGCCAACCGGTGAATCAATCCCGGTTGGCCTTTTCGCCTTTGCACCGCCCACGCCACCAACATCACCCGCGCCACCAACGCCGCCACTGCCGCCAACACCGCCAACATCACGCCGCTCAGGCTGTGTCCGCCTTCACCAACGGGCCTTTGCACCGCGAGGATTGTCCAATCCCCGGGCAGGTCTGCCGCATATAGTGAAGCAACATACCACGAGGAGTGATGATAATGGCGTCCAAACGCGTGAAACCGCAGCCGTACGTGACCGGCTCCGGCAAAATGGTGCGCCGCGCGGTACCGGATAAGCTCATCCGGCAGACGGGACCGATCTTCGATCGGCTGACGGTCGTCTGGGTGCAGTTCAACGGCGTGCCCTTCGACACGACCGGCTTCTTCGCTCAGCTCGTCCGCAACGGCCGCGTCGTGTCCACCGCCTCGTTCGACCGCTTCGGCGTCGTGCGGTTCAACAACATCCCGACGCTGACGAACGTGTCGTACACGATCCGCACGTTCGACCGCAGCGGCTTCCTGTTCCGCTCCCGCTTCATTCCGGCGCGCGTCGAAACGTTCGCGATCATCGGCTGATCTTCTGCGCAATCCTCATTTCCGACAACGGCAGCGCGGCTCTTCCGAGGGAGAGGGCCGCGCTGCCGTTCCATGTTCAGCAGCGCGGTCATCCTCCGAATGCTTCCCGGAACGCCCTGCACAGCTTGTCGCGGTCCACTTCCCACAGCTCGGCGATGTCGGCGCTCACGTTCTCGTCCCACCAGTCGGAGAGCAGCTTGCGGTTGCTGGCATTTTCATGAATGAACGAGTAATTCAAAAACACTTTTTGCACGTAGAGCTTCTCGGCCAGCTCGATTTTCTCCTTCGGAATATAAACGCCGAGCCGCTTGACGGCGCGGTACAGCTCGTTTTCGCAGGCACGTTTGATTTTGCGCGCGCTGGGGTAGGCGGTCTCGTGCTTCTGGGCAGGACCGGATGGCTTCATCGTCACCGACTCCTCTCTTTACCCCTATATATGCGCCCGTCAGGCGATGCGTCACCGGCCGTTCGGGCTGGTCGGCGTCCCTTCGGATGCGGCAAGCGGAGGGGGTCTCCGGCCATCCGCCGCCGTACGCGGCGCACCCATCGCCGGCAGCGGCAAAAAGACCGGCCGCAGCCGGTCTTCATGTTCTTACATAAGGCTTACCGCGAGAGGCAGGGAAGGGAGCACGTCCAACGCAGCGGCGCGAACGCGGCCGTTTCCCAATGCCGCCTTTAACTCTGCCTTCGACTCGCATCGCCTTCAACCCGCACCACCCAACATCGCCTCACAGCACCGTAATATACCCTACCATCGGCCCGCCGTTCGCGAGCGACGTATGCGTCAGGCATTCGATGGCGAACGTGCCGCGCTGCTCTGCCGTGAAGCGCACCACCGTCGTCTGGCCTTTGTTCACTTCGCCCTTAACGCCGAGCTCTTGAATGACGAACGGATGGGACGCGCCGTTGACGCCGGTAATTCGCAGCTCCACAGCTTCGCCCTCGCGCACGACGATGGAGGCCGGGTCCCAGCGGTACACCTCCAGCTCCTTGCCGTCCCGCGTGGTCGTCTTGAATTCGCCGGTCACGAGCTCGAATACGCGCATCTCCTGCGGGGCGGACATGGCGTCGAGCGACGCGGTCCACTTCAGGCAGACAGCCGCGATCGCGGCCGCGAGCAGCAGCAGCCAGACGAGCCGAAGCCGTTTTTTGCGAATGACGAATATTTTGGGCATGCCGCGCCTCCTTTCCGTTATCGGTCTGCTTGTCTTACTGCCAGTCTATGACCAGAAATGGCCCGCGATGACTGCGCTGGAAGGCATGTCCGCAAATATGCTAGAATACCGTAAGAGAGAGAGACGATAGCCTCCTTGCACGGCATTAACGGCGTTAGAAGAGAAAACGACGGACGGGAGATGGAGCATGCTTCATGATTTGATGAACACCCTATTGGATTGGATTGAAAGTCTCGGCTATTTCGGCATTTTGATCGGCCTCATGATCGAGGTGATTCCGAGCGAAATCGTGCTGGGCTACGCGGGCTACCTGGTGTCGCAGCATTCGATTTCCTTCTTGGGCGCGTTCCTGTTCGGACTCGTCGGCGCCGTCGCGCAGCAGTGGATTCTGTACGCGATCGGGTATTACGCCGGCCGCCCGTTCTTCGAGAAATACGGGAAGTATATCAAAATCAAACCGAAGCACCTCGATCTGGCCGAGCGGTGGTTTCAGCGGTACGGAGACGGCATCGTGTTCACGGCCCGGTTCGTGCCGGTCATGCGCCAGGTCATCTCGGTGCCGGCGGGCATCGCGCGCATGTCGTTTTGGCGGTTCACGCTGCTGACCGGCATCGCCTCCGTTCCGTGGGTCCTCCTGTTCGTCTACTTGGGCCGCTCGCTCGGGGAGAATTGGCAGCACATCGATGAGAAGGCGGCGCCTTACGTGCAGCCGGCGATCTTGATCGCCATCGCGCTGCTGATCGTCTACGTAGTCTACAAATTGCTGAAGCGCCGGGGAAAAACGCTCTGAACCGTTTGTGCGGAGCCAAGGCGGTTTGATACAATGGAAGCGATAGGCAGACCTGGATTGATATCCAGCCCTCAGGGGCGATAGGGAGGCAGGATCTTATGGGCAAAAACATAGCGAACAAGCTGGGCAAAGGCATCAGTCCGCAGCAATTCGTCGACGGCATGATGAAGAACCAGGACGCGTTCAAGGATTGGGGCAATCGGTTCGAATGGGCGAACGCGGAGGACCGCGAGTTCTTCGCGTCGCTGAGCAACCGCGACGATCTGCGCAGCGTCATCATCGCGGCGGATTGGTGCGGCGACGTCGTGCGCAACATTCCGGTCGTGTTCAAGGCGCTGGAGCTGACCGGCATGCCGGTGGACGTGCTGATCATGGAAGAGCATCTCGACGCGATCGACCAGTTCCTGACGTACGGCGGACGCTCCATCCCGGTCGTCCTGATCGTCGACACCGGCGGCGCCGTGCTCGGCCAATGGGGCCCTCGCCCGACCTACATCCAAGAACCGATGGCGGCGTTCAAGCAAGCCAATCCGGACCGCGACGCCGCGGACTACCAGGAGAAGCTGGCGGCTACCCGCCAAGAGATCGGACGCCGCTATGGTGAAGGCACGGCGTACCAGCAATTGATCGTCTCCGAGCTTCGCGGCCTGCTCGCCTCCGTCTAAATGAATATTGAGACGTTCACGCTCGGCCCGCTGCAGACGAACTGCTACCTGGTCACCGAGGAAGCGGGCAAGCGGGCGTTCGTGGTCGATCCCGGCATGGGACCGAAGCGCTTGATCGCGCGCATCCGCGAACGCGGGCTGGAGCTGGAGGCGATCGTGCTGACGCACGCGCACTTCGATCATATGGGCGGCGTCGACGAGGTGCGGCTGGCGTTCGGCTGCCCGGTCTACCTGCACGACGAGGAGGCCGACTGGCTGGAGGATGCGCGCAAGAACGGCTCCGCCCGCTGGTCGGACGTCACGCCTCCGCTGACGACGGCGCCCGCGGAATACGCGCTGGCGGAGGGACAGCGGCTGGAGCTGATCGGCCATACGTTCACGGTGCTGCATACGCCGGGGCACTCGCCGGGCAGCGTAAGCCTGCTGTGCGGCGGCCATCTGATCAGCGGCGACGTGCTGTTCAAGCAGTCGGTCGGCCGCACGGACCTGCCGGGCGGCAAGGAGCGCGACCTGTACGACTCCATTCGGACGAAGCTGTACAAGCTGGATCCGGCGGTTCGGGTATATCCCGGCCATGGGCCGCAGACGACAATCGGATTTGAAATGGCCAACAACCCTTACGTGCCGGCCTAGCGCCGGTACGAAGGGTTCTATTCGTTATGGATGGAGGAAATCGCAACGTGGCTGAGACGAAGCAGCGGTTAAAGGATGAAGAGGCGGAAGGCGTCTCCGGCAAGCTCGAGCTGACGCCGGAAGAACGGGCGGCCGAGCAGGCGGCGATCGTCAAGCGGGTGTCGGCGGAGCTCAATCTGCCGCACGGCAAGGTGAAGGCGGCGGTGTCGCTGCTGGACGAGGGCAACACGATCCCGTTCATCGCGCGGTACCGGAAAGAGATGACCGGCGAGCTGGACGAGAACGAGCTGCGGTCCATCGAGGAGAAGCTGCAGTACATGCGCAACTTGGAGACCCGCAAGCGCGAGGTCATCCGGCTGATCGACGAGCAGGGCAAGCTGACGGAGGAGCTGCGGGGCGCGATCACTGCGGCGGCGAAGCTGCAGGAGATCGAGGACTTATACCGCCCGTTCCGGCAGAAGCGCAAGACCCGCGCCAGCGTCGCGCGGGAGAGAGGACTGGAGCCGCTCGCGCAGTGGCTGCTGTCTCAGCCGCGCCAGGGCGAGCCGCTGCAGGAGGCGGCCCGTTACGCCGATGCCGGCAAGGGCGTCGATACGGCGGAGGACGCGCTGCAGGGCGCGATGGACATCATCGCGGAGCAGCTGGCGGACGACGCCAAGACGCGCGCGTGGGTGCGGCGTTATACGTTCGATCACGGCGTGCTGCGCACGGAGGCGAAGGACGCGTCGCAGGAGACGGTCTACGAGATGTACTACAGCTACCAGGAGCCGCTTAAGAAGCTGCCGCCGCACCGGACGCTCGCGATCAACCGCGGCGAGCGGGAGGACGTGCTGCGCGTCGCGCTGGACGTGCCGGCGGACAAAATCCGCGACTACATGGACCGCCAGCTCGTCCGCGTCGGCACGGCGGCGGGCGTGCGCGCTGTGCTGGTCGCCACGATCGAGGATGCTTACAAGCGGCTGATCGCGCCGTCCATCGAGCGCGAGGTGCGGGGCGAGCTGACGGAGAAGGCGGAGGAGCACGCGATCGGGATTTTCTCGGCGAATCTGCGCAATCTGCTGCTGCAGCCGCCGGTGCGCGGCAGCGTCGTGCTCGGCGTCGACCCGGCTTTCCGGACGGGCTGCAAGCTGGCGGTCGTCGACGAGACTGGCAAGCTGCTGGAGGTCGCCGTGTCTTATCCGACGCCGCCGAACAACAAGGTGGCGGAAGCGGAGAAGCTCATCAACGGCCTGATTGACCGGTACGGCGTCGGCCTGATCGTCATCGGCAACGGCACGGCGTCGCGGGAGACGGAGCAGTTCATCGCGGGCCTCATCGGCAAGCGGAAGGACGATAAGAAGGCGGGGGCGGGAGAGCTCAAGTACATCATCGTCAACGAAGCGGGCGCGAGCGTGTACTCGGCCTCGAAGCTCGCGGCCGAGGAATTTCCGAAGCTGGACGTCGCCGAACGCAGCGCCGTGTCCATCGCGCGGCGGCTGCAGGATCCGCTGGCCGAGCTCGTGAAGATCGAGCCGAAGGCGATCGGCGTCGGGCAGTACCAGCACGACGTCAGCCAGAAGCGGCTCGAGGAGACGCTCGGGGGCGTCGTGGAGTCGGCGGTCAATCACGTCGGCGTCGACGTCAACACGGCCTCGCCCTCGCTGCTTGCCTACGTGGCGGGCATCAACGCGACCACTGCGAAGAACATCGTGAAGTTCCGCGAAGAAACCGGCGTCTTCACCAACCGCAAAACGCTGCAGAAGGTGCCGCGGCTCGGGGCCAAGACGTACGAGCAGTGCATCGGCTTCCTCCGCGTGCCCGAAAGCGCCAACCCGCTCGACCGGACGCCGATCCATCCGGAATCGTACGCCGTCGTGGACAAGCTGTGCGCCGAGCTCGGGCTGAAGCTGGACGCGCTCGGCAGCGAGGCCTTCCGTGCGGCGCTCGAAGCGCTGCATACGGACGAGATCGCCGCGCGGATCGGCGTCGGGGTGCCGACGCTGCGCGACATCGTCGACAGTCTGCTCCGTCCCGGCCGCGACCCGCGCGAAGAGCTGCCCGCG
Organism: Paenibacillus sp. GCM10023250; assembly: GCF_042653205.1. Classification (NCBI taxonomy): domain Bacteria; kingdom Bacillati; phylum Bacillota; class Bacilli; order Caryophanales; family Paenibacillaceae; genus Paenibacillus; species Paenibacillus sp. GCM10023250. The sequence continues at coordinate 6,620 of NZ_JBHSHY010000006.1, forward strand.
CCGATCTTCCATACCGACGTGCTTAGCATCGAGGATTTGACGCCGGGCATGGAGCTGCAGGGCACCGTGCGGAACGTCATCGACTTCGGGGCGTTCGTCGACATCGGCATCAAGAACGACGGGCTCGTCCACATCTCGCAGCTGAGCGGCAAGTTCGTCAAGCATCCCCTCGACGTCGTGTCCGTCGGCGACACGGTGACGGTCTGGGTGCTGAACGTCGATCTCAAAAAAGGCCGGGTCGGCCTAACGATGCGCAAGCCGGGCTGACCGGCGCGCGCGGCGACGGCAGCCGCGCCGCGCCAAAAAAAGGGTGTTATCTCCGAGCAGTCGCGGTCATCCCGTCACTGCAGAGAGATAGCACCCTTTTCCTTGAACGCCGGCCGTTCGAACGCGCATCGTTCACAAGCTTGCGGAGTCGTCTTCGGGACGTTGAGTGGTTCGATAGAAATACCAGCAGTCGTTCAGCAGCCGGATCTGCCGGCGGTCCTTCTTCAGGAACGCGCGCATCAGTTGGTTGCACAGCCATTGCGGCATCGCTGTCGCCCTCCTTCCAGTCTTCGCTCGTTGTACTAATCAGTGTATGGAAGTAGGCGGATGTCCGTGCAGGTCCAACCGTCGCGCGCGCAACAAAAGTCGGTTTTTCGCGTTCTACTGCTCGTACTCTTCTTCGTACCACTGCTCGAGCTGCGCCTGCAGGGCGCGGATCTCCGTCAGCAGCGAGACGAGGGGGTAGGACTTCTCTTCGATCGAGGCGAAGTCGCTTTCGAGCCGGTTCATGTAGTCCAGGCCGGAGTGGATCGCGATTGACTTGTCGTGCAGCTCGACGTCCGCGCATTCCGCGATTGCGTAAGGAAGCGCCGGCACATGGCTGGCCGTCAGCTTGTCGATCTCCTTGTGCAGGCGCAGATTAAGCGCGCTCAGCTGGTACGCGTGCGAAGCGGGCATTTCGACGAACGATACCTCCTGTCCGTGTTTCATGACGATGTACCGCATGATTGCCATATTAATGAATCTCCTTTCGATAGGAATCCGAGTAAAGCCTCTTGACAGTGTAGCGTATTCGTCCTTTAAAATTCAAGTATAACCGGGTAAGGAGATTGAAGATGCAGGATCACGTGTTGCAAGAATGGGTGGAGCGGGTGTCGCTGCAATATTTCGGACGGCCTTTCCGCCACCGCGCTACCTTTAACGGCAGGCTGAAGTCCACGGGCGGCCGCTATTTCACCAAGACGCACGATATCGAGATCAGTCCGCACCAGCTGCGCAACTTCGGCGAGGAAGAGACGGAGAAGATCATCAAGCACGAGCTGTGCCACTATCATTTGCATCTGCTGAAGCGCGGCTACAACCATCGCGACGACGATTTCAAGCAGCTGCTCGCGAAAGTCGGCGGGAGCAGGTACTGCAAGGCGCTTCCGGCGGGCGAGAAACGGAAGGCGGAACCGTACCGGTTCAAGCTGAAATGCCGCAGCTGCGGAATGGAATACATGCGCAAGCGGAGGACGGATCCGAGGCGCTACGCATGCGGCAAATGCCGCGGACAATTGGCACTTTTTCAGCTTGACTTCGCTTCCAAGACATGATACATTATTGCTTGTCACTAATTGCTATTCCCTGATAGCTCAGTTGGTAGAGCACTCGACTGTTAATCGAGTTGTCACAGGTTCGAGTCCTGTTCGGGGAGCCATTTCTCTTGGAGAAGTACCCAAGTGGCTCAAGGGGACCCTCTGCTAAGGGGTTAGACTGCGTAAGTGGTGCGAGGGTTCGAATCCCTCCTTCTCCGTTCGTTTTTAGGCCCGTTGGTCAAGTGGTTAAGACACCTCCCTTTCACGGAGGTAACAGGGGTTCGAGTCCCCTACGGGTCACCAGTTGAATACCCGATATGTTGCTCATATCGCTTTGCGGTCGTGGTGGAACGGCAGACACACCATCTTGAGGGGGTGGCGCCCACAAGGCGTGAGGGTTCAAATCCCTCCGACCGCACCAACCTTTACTTGAACCAAGTCCTTTCGTCGAAGGGCTTTTTTTATTGCCGATAACCGGGGTGAGAATGCCGAAGCAAGGTACCGCCTCGGATGAAGCAGGACGTTGCTGCATAGGCCTGTGGAGAATCGCGAATCCTACGGGTTATGGCGGCCGGACAACGCACCGATCTCGCGGATAAGCGCCGCGGATGAGCCAATACGGATTGCGAAAAAAAGTCTTGCCATCTCCCTGCGGGTTCGCTATAATAACTTTTGTTGTTTGCAAAAGAATTGTCGAAATACGACAAAACGCGGCCCGTTGGTCAAGTGGTTAAGACACCTCCCTTTCACGGAGGTAACAGGGGTTCGAGTCCCCTACGGGTCACCATTTCCTCTTCATGCGAGTCATTAGCTCAGTTGGTAGAGCACCTGACTTTTAATCAGGGTGTCGTAGGTTCGAGTCCTACATGACTCACTTTTCTTATTCGATATGGACAACCTCATATCGCACTCCGCGGTCGTGGTGGAACGGCAGACACACCATCTTGAGGGGGTGGCGCCCACAAGGCGTGAGGGTTCAAATCCCTCCGACCGCATTGAAGCAAGGCCGGTTTTCAGAATGGCGATCATTCTGGGGACCGGTCTTTTCCTTGTATCGGCATACGTGCGATTGCGGTCCATCCGCCGCTCGCCGGGAGGTTTTTTGCGTCTGGGACTGTATGCAGGCCCGGGTCTTCGTTTACAATTGTAAGATGCTGGACAACCTGGCGGAAAGGATGCCGCACTCATGCTAAAAAAAATACTGACGCTGCTTTCGCCGGCGCAGCTCATCTCGGCGGCGTATCTCGCGGTCGTCATCATCGTCGGCGTGCTGCTCATGCTGCCGGTCAGCCTGAAGCCGGGCGTCTCGATCTCGCCGCTCGACGCCATGTTCACGTCGGTCAGCGCGATCAGCGTAACCGGACTGACGGCGGTCGGGACAGGGGATACGTTCAGCGGCTTCGGCATCACGGTGCTGCTGTTTGCCTTCCAGTTCGGCGCGATCGGCATCATGACGCTCGGCGCGTTCTACTGGATGCTCATGGGCCAGCATATCGGCCTGCTGCAGCGCAAACTGATCATGATCGACCAGAACCGCAACAATCTGGCGGGCCTCGTCGAGCTGATGCGGCTCGTGCTGCTCCTGTCGCTCGCGATCGAGCTGATCGGCACGGCGCTGTTCGCCGTTTATTTCTATGCAACCGGTTCTTCGCACAGCATCGGCCACGCCTTGTATTACGGCTTGTTTCATGCCGTCTCCGCCTACACGAACGCCGGCTTCGACCTGTTCGGCGACTCGCTTATCCGCTATTCCGGCAGCTTCTACATTCAGATGCTGACGATGGTTCTGATCTTCGCCGGGGCGGTCGGCTTCCCGGTGATGGCAGAGCTCTGGCATTACTTGCGGAGAGGGAAGGGGAAGCGGTTCCGGTTCTCCCTGTTCACGAAGCTCACGCTCGTCACGCATGCCGTGCTGTTGTTCGGGGGGGCGTTCGTCATTCTGCTGACGGAAACGGGCCATTCGTTCGCGGGGCTGTCCCCTGGGCGGCAGGTCATGAGCGCGTTATTCCTCTCGGTCACGTCGCGCAGCGCCGGGCTCACGACCGTCGATGTGTCGACGCTGCACCAGGCTACGCTGCTGCTCGTCTCCGGCCTGATGTTCGTCGGCGCGAGCCCGTCGAGCGTCGGCGGGGGCGTGCGGACGACGACGATCGCCGTCATCTTCGTCACTATCGTCATGTTCTTCCGGGGCGAGCACGCGCCGCGGGCGTTCGGCCGATCGTTCAACCGCGAGGACGTGACGAAGAGCTTTGTCTTCTTCATGTTATCGTTGCTGCTCGTGACGGGGGGCATATTCGCGGTGCTCATCTCCGAGAAGCACAAGTACGATTTGTCGTGGGTCATCTTCGAGGTGACTTCCGCCTTCGGGACGTGCGGCATGTCGACGGGCATTACCGCCTCGCTGCATCCGCTCGCCAAGATGACGCTCATGCTGCTCATGTATTTCGGCCGCATCGGCATGTTCCTGTTCATCTCGCTGTTCCAGGCGCGGAAGAAGCAGAACGGCATCAAATATCCGGAAGAGAAGCTCATCATCGGCTAGGTCGAGGGAGGTTTGTCTCCGGCGCGGCCCTCCATTATAATCAGATGGAGTATCGCGAACTAGGGACAGGAAGGGAATGGACAGAATGAGCAAGCTGTATCATGTGCTGGGGGCCAAGCAGTTCGACCGGGCGTTTTTGGACGAGCTGTTCGCGGCGGCCAAGGATATGGAGGGGGTGGCCGATCAAGGCGGCGAGCTGCGCTATCCGAACAAGATCATGAGCACGCTGTTTTTCGAAGCGAGCACGCGGACGCGGTTTTCCTTCGAATCGGCGATGCACCGGCTCGGCGGCCGGGTCATCGGGACGGAGAATGCCAGTCAGTTCTCCTCGACCATCAAAGGGGAGACGCTGGAGGACACGATCCGGATCATCTCGGGCTACAGCGACCTGATCGTCCTGCGGCATACCGACATCGGAGCCGCGAAGCGGGCGGCAGCGGTATCGGGCGTGCCGGTCATCAACGCCGGCGACGGCTCCGGGGAGCATCCGACCCAGGCGCTGCTCGATCTGTACACGATCCAGAAGGAGCTCGGCGGCATCGACGGCGCGCACATCGCGATGATCGGGGATTTGACCTACGGCCGGACCGTGCATTCGCTCAGCTACCTGCTGGCCAACTACCGGGGCGTGCGCCTCTCGTTCGTCTCGCCGGACAATGTGCGCATCCCGTCGTACGTGAAGCAGTATTTGGACGAGCAGGGCGTCGCGTATACGGAAACGGCCGATCTGGAGAGCCTCGCGGGGGTAGCGGACGTGTATTACCAGACGCGCATCCAGAAGGAACGGTTCCCGTCGCTCGAGGAGTACGGCAAGGCGGAGGGCAAGTTCATCATCGACCGCGCGCTCGTCGAAGCGATGAAGCGCAGCGCGCTCATCCTGCATCCGCTTCCGCGCGCGGGCGAGATCCATCCGGACGTCGATTCGGATCCGCGGGCGGCGTATTTCCGGCAAGCCCAGAACGGCTTGTACATCCGAATGGCGCTGATCGAGCGCTGCCTCGGCGGCGGACGCTAGCCGCGCGCGACGCGGTCAAGGGAGACGAAGAGCCTTCCCGCCGGCGGCGGGAAGGCTCTTCGTCATACGTTACGGCTATGCGGTTATTGCTTCGTCAGAATGATGGGACCGTCCTCGGTGATCGCGATCGTATGCTCGTACTGGGCGGAGAGGCCGCCGTCGATCGTGCGCGCCGTCCAGCCGTCGCTGTCGATCTTGCTCTGCCAGGCGCCCGTGTTCAGCATCGGCTCGATCGTCATGACCATGCCGGCCTTCAGGCGAATGCCGCGTCCCGGCGGGCCGTAATGCGGCACCTGCGGCTCCTCGTGCATGTCCTGCCCGATGCCGTGGCCGATAAAGTCGCGGACGACGGAGAAGCCGTGCGATTCGGCGTATTGCTGGATCGCGTTCGACACGTCGCCCATGCGGTTGCCGACGACCGCCTGCTCGATGCCTTTGTACATCGACGCCTCGGTCACCTCCAGCAGCTTCGCCGCTTGCTCGGAGACGTTGCCGACGGGGTAGGACCACGCGGAATCCGCCAGCCAGCCGTTCAGGTTGACGACCATGTCGATCGTCACGATGTCGCCGTCCTTAAGCGCCGTGGCGGACGGGAAGCCGTGGCAGATGACGTCATTGACGGACGCGCAGGTCGCGAACGCATAACCTTTGTAGCCCTTTTGCTCCGGTGTGGCGCCGTGCTGCTTCAGAAACTTTTCGACGAACTGGTCGATCTCCTGCGTCGTGACGCCGGGTTTGACCATCGTCCGGATCTCGCGGTGGCAGGCCGCTAATATTTCGCCCGCCTTGCGCATGTGTTCGATTTCGTCTTTTGTTTTTAGAATGATCATGCTACACCTCTTTAATCGACTATTATAGAGAAAAATACGGTCAAGGTAAAGAATCGAGCCGCCCTCATGGCGGCCGAAGAACAGACGAGAAGGAGTCGGTGCAAGGACATGAAACCGGTGGAAGCGAGAGTGGAGGCCGTTCTGATGGCGGACCTCGGCATGGAGAGCTTCGAGACGAGAAGGCTGGCGGAGGCGGAGCTGGATTTCGGCGGCATTCGGGGAGATCGGCATTTCGGCATCACGGCGAAGGCCGACGTCCGGCAGCCGGAATATCCGCGGGGGACGGAAATTTTCAATCGGCGGCAGCTGACCGTCGTCTCCGCGGAAGAGTGCGCGGCCATTGCCGAAGCGCTGGGCGTGCCGGAGGTGAAGCCGGAGTGGCTGGGCGCCAATCTGCTGCTGTCCGGCCTGCCGGATCTGACCGCGCTGCCGCTCGGGTCGCGGATGATCTTCGGGAGCGGCGCCGGCCTGAACGGGCAGGGCGAGAATTTCCCGTGCACCGGGCCCGGCAAGCTCGTGCAGGCGAACTATCCGGAGGAGCCGAAGCTCGCGGCGCGCTTCGTGAAGGCCGCGTACCGGAAGCGCGGCATCGTCTGCTTCGTCGAGCGGCGCGGCGTGATCCGGCCCGGCGATACGGTCAGCGTCTGGGTCAACGACGGGACGCTGCAGTAAGACGAAACCGCGCGGGACGCGGCCGGATCCGGGCGGCTCGGCGCTATCGCCCGCGGAAAGCGGCCGGCGAGACGCCGTACTTCTGCCGAAAGACGCGGTAGAAGTACGAATAGCTGCCGAACCCGCATGTCTCCGCGACTTGTTCGAGCGTCATGCTGCTGTACTTGATCCGCTCGATCGCCATGGATAAGCGGACGTTTTGGGTATACTGAATGATGGTCAAGCCGAAGCATTCCTTGAACAGGTGAACGGTCCGCGACACGCTGAGGCCGACATGGGCGGCGACGTCCGCGACGGTGAAGGACAGCGCGGCTTGTTCGTCGATGAAATTTTTCATCCGCGTCGCGATGAACGATTTGCCCTGCAGCTCAGACTGCGTGTCCGCGGCGCGGTCGAGGCCCAGGCAGAGCGCGCGGAGCAAGTAATCGGCGAGCTCCGGATCCTCGTCCTCGAAGCGGCGCTTCTCCAGGATCAGCGCCTGCCAGAGCGACAGCCACCGCTCGTCCGGGACGACTTTGACCCGCTGCCGGCGCTCCTTGCGGTTCCACCACTGGTCGAGCCACTCGCCCTGGCAGATGACGAAATAATCGCCGCTCGATATGCCGGCGTCCGCGCCGGCAGGTTCGCCCTCCGGCTGCGCCGACACGTTCAGGCTGTAGGAATCGCCGGGCTTGAACATCAGGAGGTCGCCGGCTTCGACGCGCTGCATCCGGCCGTCGACGAGCGCCTCGCAGGCGCCCTCGGTCTGCAGCCGGAAGAGGTAGGCGCGCAGCCCCTCGGGATTGGTCATCTGGAACGGCTGCGTATGGTAGGAATAGCCGCAGCTCATGATTTCGGCGTACACGGGACAACCTCACTTTGTAGCAATATTGGACATGTCACGGTTATATAATACATCTTGTTAACGCTCGGAATCCACTATAATGGGTGTCAGATCGGTAAACCAACGCCGCGTAATCGGCGCTCGCGCCGGCACGCGGAAGGAAAGGACGATAACGAAGATGAAAATCGGATTGCAGTTGTATACGCTTCGCGACGAAACGGCGAAGGACATGAAGGGCACGCTCCGCAAAGTGGCGGCCATGGGGTACGAAGGCGTGGAATTCGCCGGCTACGGGGACATTCCCGCGGAAGAGATGCGCGACCTGCTCAAGGAGCTGAACCTGGTGCCGTTCGGCAGCCACGTGGGCCTCGCCAACCTCGAGAACAAGCTGGACGAAGAGATCGCCTATCTGAAAACGATCGGCGCGACGTACGTCGTCTGCCCTTGGATTTCGCCGGACAACGTCGCCCAGGGCGAATCGTTCTGGCGCGCGCTGATCGACAAGTTCGCCGGCATCGGCGAGCGTCTGAAGCAGGAAGGACTGCAGTTCGCCTACCATAACCACGACTTCGAATTCGCGCTGAAAATCGACGGCGAATTCGTCTTCGACGCCATGTACACGAAGCTGCCGGCGGATCTGCTGAAGGTTGAGATGGATATCGGCTGGGTGCAATATTCGAACCAGGATCCGCTCGCGTACATCGCGAAATACGCTGGCCGTCTGCCGCTGCTGCACCTGAAGGATTTCCGCAAGGGCGAACCGGGCAAGCAAATCGACACGGTCGAGCTCGGCCGCGGCGACCTGGCCCTGAACGACATTATCGCCGCCGCCGCGAAAGCGGACGTGGAATGGATCGTTGTCGAGCAGGATACGTGTGCGAACCCGCCGTTGGAATCCGTGCAGACTAGCATGGACTGGCTCAAGGCGAACGGTCACAAGGCGTAACGATAAACGAAACATTAGGGACAAGGAGCAAGCTAACATGACAACCATTCGCGTAGCCGTCGTCGGCTGCGGCGCGATCGCGCAGCGCCGCCATATTCCGGAATATGCCATCAACCCGAACGTCACGATCGTCGCGTTCGTCGACCCCGTGCTGGAGCGGGCGAACAAGCTCGCCGACGAATTCGGCGCCAAAGCGTTCGCCTCGTACGAAGAAATGCTGAAAGAGATCAAGCCGGACGCGGTCAGCGTCTGCACGCCGAACTACCTGCACGCGCCGGTCGCGATCGCGGCCGCTAACGCGGGCGCGCACGTGCTCGTCGAGAAGCCGATGGCGTCCACGGACGAGGAAGCCGCGGCGATGATCGAAGCGGCGAGCAAGAACGGCGTATACCTGATGGTCGGCCATAACCAGCGCCTGATGCCGCCGCACGTGAAGGCGAAGGCGATTCTGGACAGCGGCGTGCTCGGCCGCGTGCTGACGTTCCGCACGTCCTTCGGCCATCCCGGTCCGGAAGGCTGGAGCGTCGACGGCAAGGGCAGCTGGTTCTTCCGCCGGGACGAAGCGATCATGGGAGCCATGGGCGATCTCGGCGTGCACAAGTCCGACCTCATCCGCTACCTGCTGAGCGACGAAGTGGCGCAAGTCACGGGCTTCATTGGCACGCTGGACAAGAAGGACACCGACGTCGACGATAACGCGACGTGCCTGCTGCGGATGAAGAGCGGCGCGATCGGCACGCTCGTCGCCAGCTGGACGTATTACAAGGGCGAAGACAACAGCACGGTGCTCTGGTGCGAGAACGGCGTCATGAAGATCGGCACGGATCCGCACGATCAGATCATCGTCGAGCTTCGCGACGGCTCCGTCGAGCGGCATAACGTCGGCGCGATCAGCACGAACGAGAAGCAGCTGACGAGCGGCGTCATCGACGCGTTCGTGGATTGCCTCGTGACGAACACGCCGCCGAGCATTTCCGGCGAAGAGGGCCGCAAGTCGCTGGCCGTCATCCTGGCGGCGTTCGAGTCGCAGGCGACGGGCAAAGTCATCAACCTGTAAGCATCACGGCAAAAAAGCCCGGTTCAGACCGAAAGGTCGGAGCCGGGCTTTTCAATGTGGCCGATTCGGGTGAATCAGGCTTTGTACACGAGCGGATTAAGCGCGGACGCGGCCAGATCGCCCGGCGCGAGTCCGGGGAACCACGTCTTCATGTCGTTCTGCCGCGCGCTGCTGTCCGGCTCGGCGATGCGGACGCCGTCCGCGACGTAGATGATCGTCATGACCTCGCGCATCGTCCCGGTCGGATTGCCCGGAGCGGAATGGAGCGTCCAGCCGGCATGGAACGTTGCGTCTCCGGCCGCCATGGCGCCGTAGTTCGTCGTCGGCAGCTGCTTGCCCGCGATGAACGAGCCGAGCGTCTTGTGCGATTCGTCGGAGATGGCTTGGCGGCTCATGTAGCCGAGTTTCTGCGACTCGTCGACGAACGTCATGGAGCCGACCTCTTCGGATACCGGAACGAGCGGCATCCAGAGCGTGATCGTGTGCGGCGTGTCGAGCGGCCAGTACATTTGGTCCTGATGCCACGGCGTATGCCCGCCGCCCGGCTCCTTGAACAGCGCCTGGTCGTGATAGATGCGGACGCCGTCCACGCCCATCAGCTCCGCGGCGATTTTGGCGAAGCGCCTGGCCAGAACGAACCGTTTGGCGCCTTCGTTCAGCTGCCACAGGTTGCCGATCTGGATGAAGGCTTTGCCGTACGTGTCCCGCTCCGAGACGGGCTTCGTATGATAATCGCGTTCGCGGACGACGCCGGAGATAATAGGCTCGTACGCCGCGATTTCGTCGGGGGCCGCGACGCCCGTCAGTTTGATGTGGCCGTTCCGCTGATACGAAGCGATCTGCTCCGGGGACAGCGGATAATCGGATTGCAGCGATGGAAGCTGCGCGTAGTCGGCGTTGATGGCCATGTCGTTCTAACGTCTCCTTTGGGAACATCCGGTCCGGATGCGGGGTGGAATGACTCCATTATAGAGCGCGGCGCGCGGGGAATCTTTGTACCAAACCGTTGATTCTTTTGTCAAAAACGACTGAACCGTCTATAATGGAGGCGGAAGAGAACGCGCCGCGCGGGAAAGGATGAAAGCGCTTGTATCTATCCGAATTGCTGGTCCGCCATCCGGTCGTGCCGTATGTCCGCGAAGGCGATTATGCCGTCCGCAGCCCATGGACCGTAGGGGCGCGCCGGCTGCTCGATTACCTGATGATCTACATTCAAGAAGGCGAGTGCCTCTTTCACGTCGACGGCGAGCCGTACGAGTTCCGGGCCGGGGAGTTTTGTCTGATTCAACCGGGCAGCTTAACGGTGCTCGAAGGGAAAACGAATTCGATCACGCCGTTCGCCCACCTTGACTGGTTTTACGACGATGACCGCGAGGCGCGGTATCCGACGCGGCCCGGGCAGGTCGATCTGGCGCCGTACCGGCATCTGCTGCAGCCGCGGCTGAACGATCTGCAGGGCATTCATATCCCGGTCAAGCTTCGGCCGAAGCAGCCGGTACAGCTGCGCGACCGGTTCCTCGAGGTGGTCGAGAACTGGCAGAACCGCAGTCCGCTCGCGCAGCTGCGCGTCCAGACGCTTGCCTCGGAGCTGCTGCTCTCGATCCTCGACGATCATACGGAAGGGCTGAAGGAACCGGAACGCGCCGCGCCGCAGCCGCTTAGCTGGGTCACGTCGTTCATGTCGTTCCGTCTGTCGGAGCCGCTGTCCGTGCGGGAGATGGCGGCGCGCGCGAATTTGTCGCCGTCCCGCTTCAGCGCGAAGTTCAAGGCGCAGTTCGGCGTCGCCCCGCACCGGTACTTGCTGCGGCTGCGCATTCAGTACGCCCGGGAACTGCTCCGCCATTCGGCGCATTCCTTGGAGGACATCGCGGCGTACTGCGGATTCGCCGACGTGCATCATTTCGCCAAGACGTTCAAGAAGGAGGAAGGCTTGGCGCCGGGCGGCTACCGGAGCGGCGGCGAACCGGCGTGAACGAGAGGACGAGCGGTCAGTGGTTGCGAACCGGCGCAGGTGAGCGCACAACGAGCGCGAAGCAAAGCGAGCCAAGCGATAAACAGCGTGGACCAAAGCGAACCAAGCGACAAACTGCGTGAGCCAAAGCGAACCAAGCAAGAGACAAACTGCGCGAACCAAAAACCAAGCAAGACAATCGGCGTGTACCGGCCGGCGCCACGAGCGCGCACGAAAAAGCACGGCGTCTTCCGCTCGGGAAGCTGCCGTGCTTGATCGGACCATCTACGGACGGATGAATTCCTGCGTCCAATAAGGGTTCATGCTGCCGCCCTTGGCATAACCGACGCCAAGCTTGGTGTAGTTGGGGCTCAGGATGTTTTGGCGGTGGCCCGGGCTGTTCATCCAAGCGGTCATGACGGCTTGGACGTCCTGCTGGCCGGCCGCGATGTTCTCGCCCGCGTACGAATAGCTGACGCCGAACGATTTCATCATATCGAACGGACTGCCGTAGGTCGGCGATTGATGGTCGAAGTAGCCTTTGTCGCGCATGTCGGCCGACTTGGCCTGTGCGACCTTGTTCAGCTCGGCGCTGAGCGACAGCGGCTGAACGCCCGCTTTGGAGCGCTCCGCGTTCACTTTCTGCAGGATTTGGCTTGCGATGCTGGAATCGACCGTACCCGCGCCGCTGCCGCTCGTGCCCGTACCCGTTCCCGTACCAGTGCCGCCGCCCGTACCGGCGTTCGGATTCTGATAGTTCCCGGTATTGCCCGTATTGCCGTTGTAGTATCTGTTACCGGTATTGCCGGTCGTGCCGTTGTACACCCCAGGAACCAATTGGCGCAGCCAATCGTTCAGCGGGTTGACGTCCACGCCTCTGGCGCGCAGCGTGCGGTCGTTGTCGTAAACGTTGACGTTGTTCGGCCTGTCGGTCCGCGCATACATCGGCAGCCGGTCGACGGAGTTCGTGCGAATACGCTGGGCTTCCTTGCTTGCCGAGTGATACGTTCCGTTAGGCGCGGTGCCTCTGACGGAGTTATAGATGAGTGCCCCTACCCCGAAAGCCAACACGATGCCCAGCAGCGTTCCGAAAAATCTTTTCATCTGAGTATCAAGCTCCTTTCTAACCACTAATATGTTCAGCGGCAAAAGGGGCTATGCGGCTCGGAGGCGAGGGAGTTCAAGCAAAATGCTCCACGATCAGGACGCCGCGTCCCGCCAGCCGGACATCGCCGGAAACGGCTTGACCCGTGATCAAATCGGTGCCGGATAGGCCGTCCAGGCGGACCGTCGCCTCGGTTTCGTTATGGTTCAGCACGAACAGGTACGACTTGCCGTCGCGTTCGCGCCGCGTCACTTCTACGCCGGGCGCTTTGCCCGGAAGCGGCCGGATGTCTTTCGCCCGGCACAATTCGCCAAGCAGGCCTTGCAGGAATGCGGCGTCGGGAGCGGAGGCGACGTACCACGCTTCGCCTTCGCCGATGCGGTTGCGCGTCAGCACCGGCATGCCCCGGTAGAAATCCTCGCCGTATTCCGCCAGCACGTCCGCGCCTTCGGCGTGGATCAGGTCGCAGAGCAGGGTGCAGGCGTACGTGCCGTCCAACGCGCCGAACGGTTCGTTCATGACGATCGCGTTCGCGCGGCCGGGGAACAGCGCGTCGATCTCTTCCGCCCAAATGCCGAGCAGCTTGCGCAGCTCGCCCGGATACCCGCCGAGCGTGACGAGGTCATTCTCGTTCACGATGCCGCTGAAGAACGTGGTCAGGAACGTGCCGCCGTCCGCGACGAACCGTTCCAGGCGATCGGCCATGCCCGGCTTGACCATATACATGACGGGCGCCAGCACGATGTCGTACCCGGACAGGTCGTCTTCGAAGGAAATCAAGTCGACCTGATGCCCGAGCTCGTACAGCGCGTCGTAGTACCGCTGGATTTCATTGACGTACTTCAGGTCGACGGACGGTCCGCTCGACAGCTCGATCGCCCAGCGGTTCTCCCAATCGTACATGATCGCGATGCGGCTCGGCAGCCGCGTACCGAGCAGCTTCGAGCCGAAGCGGTCCAACTCCCGGCCGAGCTCCGCGCACTCTCGGAAGACGCGGGTATGCTCGTGGCCGGCGTGCTCGATCAAGGCGCCGTGATACTTCTCGCAGGCGCCGACGGAGCGGCGGAGCTGGAAGAACATGACGCTGTCGGAGCCGTGCGCCACGGCCTGGTAGCTCCATAGCCGCATGACGCCGGGGCGCTTCAGCGTATTGTAGGCCTGCCAGTTCTGCTGGCTCGGCGTCTGCTCCATGAGCAGGAACGGCTGGCCGCCCTTCAGGCCGCGCATCAGGTCATGCGTCATGGCTGTGAAGCTGACCGGTGTATCCATGCCGGGATAATTGTCCCAGGAGACGATGTCCATTTCCTTCGCCCATTTGAAGTAATCGAGCGGCTTGTACGTGCCCATGAGGTTGGTCGTGACCGGGACGTTCGGCGTATGCCGGCGGACCGCGTCGCGCTCCAGCTTATAGCAGTCGAGCATGCTGTCGGAATTGAAGCGGGCGTAATCGAGCGAGATGCCCTGGAAGTTCGTGCGCGTCTCGGCCCATTGTTCGGAGAGCGCGTTCGGCGGGACGATCTCGTCCCAGTCGTAGAACGTATGGCTCCAGAAGCGGGTGTTCCACTGTTCGTTCAGCTTCTCGAGCGTGCCGTATTTCCGCTGCAGCCAGACGCGGAAGGCCGCCGCGCAGTTGTCGCAGTAGCAGTCGCCGCCGTATTCGTTGGAGATATGCCACAGCAGCAGCGCGGGGTGGTCCTTGTAGCGGTCCGCCAGCTTGTCCGCGAGGCGCTCGGCGTACAGGCGGTAGGACGGGCTGTTCGGGCAGGAATTGTGCCGGCCGCCGAATTTGCGCTTGCGGCCTTCGAAGTCCGTGCGAAACACGTCCGGATGGCGCCGGGCCATCCAGGCGGGATGCGCTCCCGTGCCCGTGGCGAGGCAGGCCAGGATGCCGTTGTCCGCCAGCATGTCCATGATGCGGTCAAGCGTCGAGAAATCGTACGTATCTTCATCCGGCTGAATCATCGCCCACGAGAATACGTTGACGGTGGCGACGTTCATGCCGGCCAGCTCCAGCATGCGCATATCCTCCGGCCAGACGGAAGGATCCCACTGCTCCGGGTTGTAGTCTCCGCCATATAACATTTTGGGCAGATGCGTCGTATCCATGTTTTAAGCTCCCCTTTGCTGTGAATAGTGATAATAAGTCCATTTTATGGTATGCTTGTCCGTAAGGATATATAAAATACGATTGGCAGGATATGATAATATGGAACAGCTGGATGAATATCGCATCTTGCAGGCGAATGCCCATCGGAATCGTTACATGTTTACGCTCGGCGAATTCGATTTGCCGTTATATATGGACAGCATCGGCTACAACCCGGATCAGGAATCGGTAGATCGGACGAAAGGCTATCCGAACTTTCATTGGCTGCAGACGCTGGAGGGCGAAGGGGAGTTCGTGCTGAACGGGCGCCGGTATGCGCTGCCCCCGGGCAACGGCTCGCTGCTCTTCCCGGGCGTGCCGCACGCCTATGCCGCCAAAGGCGGCAAGAAGTGGTCGACCCTGTACGTGACCTTCGGCGGCGAATTGGCCGGCTCCATGCTGGCGGCGCTCGGCATCCGGCATACGGAATGGCTCCACTGGAACCAGGACGCGCCGATTACGTCGCAGCTCGTGCAGATGATCGAACTGGTGCAGAAGGACGAGGACCGGACGGGGCTGAACGCCTCGGCGGCGCTGTACCGGTTTTTGACGATGGTGAAGATATACGGCCAGAAAGGCGGACGCTCGTCCGTCCATCAGCATCTGGAGAAGCTGGATCCGCTGCTGCACTGGCTCGACGAACAGTACGGCGACCCCGAGATCGGGCTGGCCGATATGGCGATGCAGCTCGACATCAGCCCCCGGTACTTGAATTCCCTGTTCCGGCAGGCGTTCGGCATCACGGCGTATGCGTATCTGATTCGGCTTCGCATCATGAAGTCTAAGGAAATGATGAGCTTCGGCGACAACAAGCTCTCCATCAAGGAAATCGCCCAGCTGTCGGGGTACCGGGATTCCAGCCATTTCATCGCGGCATTCGGCAAGGCGGAAGGCATGACGCCGGAGCAGTTTCGCAAGCTGCACGGGCTTATGATATGAACGAGACGAACGGAGCGGAAACGACGATGACGGAAATGAAAACATGCGCGGTCTGCGGTGCGGAAAAGCCGCTGTCCGCCTATACGAAGCGGTCGGGAAGCGCGGGAAGGCGCGGCACTTGCCGGGCGTGTCTCCGCCGGCGCAAGCGCGTCGCGGAGCTGCCGGGCGAAGCGGGGGCGCCGGCGATGACGTCCGCGGCCGCGGAGACGGCGGCCGCAGGCCCGGCGCCGGCGCGGCGCTCGCCGCGGACGGCGGCTAGCGCGGGCGAGCCGGCCGCGGGGGCTGTGGGCGCCGCCGCGGCGAGTGCCGCCGCGAAAGGCGCTGCGGCGGAAGACGCCGCCGCCGAGGACGACGAGGCGGCGGCGAAGCCGAAGCGGAAGCGGCGCCGCAGAAGGAAGAAGCCGGCGGAGCTGCGCCGGCAGGACGCGGCGCGCGATGCGGCCGAGCCCGCGGCGCCGGCGCGCGCCGATGCGCCGGCCGATGTCGCGGAGCCGGCGGCCGCGGACGGCGGCGTCCCGGCGCCGGAAGCGCCGGCGGCGGAGCCCGGCGGTGCGGCGGCCGAGCAGGCGCCGCCGCGCAAGCGGAAGCGCAAGCGCCGCCGCGGGAAGGCTGCGAAGCGCCAGGCCGGGCGGGACGCCGAAGCGCCGGCCGGCGCCGGCCGGCGCCCGCCGAACCGGACCATCCATCCCGTGAAGGGCAATTTTTCGTTCAAGACGTCGCTCTTGAACGACCGCGGGCGCGGGATGATAAGGCTGCGCGGCCGCCGCGAGACGGGCAAGCGCTGGTCGACGGAGATTCCGACGGAGATGGCCGTCCGGATGGTGGAGGAAGGCGCGGCGGGCATCATTCACCCCGGCCTCATCCATAAGCTGTACACGAAGGCCGATTTCCGGATTCTCGTGCTGCAGCGGGACGATTACGTCTGCCGGTATTGCGGCAATTACGGGGACACGATCGACCACGTGCTGCCGAAGTCCAAGGGCGGCTTATCCACGCCGGCGAACTGCGTCTGCGCCTGCGCGGAGTGCAATCTGAAGAAGGCGGACAGCCTCGATTACGTCGACGACGAAGCGCTGCAGCACTACTTTATTCAGACCTGATGCCCGCGATGGTTCCGGTTTCAATGGAAAATTTTATGGGGTTATCAGAAGGTTACTCCCGTGTTACCATGGGTGGCGTCGGAAGGCCGGCAACACTTTAGCACATGAGGAGGATCATTTCATGAACATGCAACCGTTTCGCATAGGCGTCGCAAGCGTTCTCGCGGCAGGACTGATCGCGCTTGGAGGCGCGGCGTTTAATAAAGCGGAGGCAGCGGCTCCGAACGCTTCCGTAACGTATAAAGTGACGAGCAACGACACGCTTTATCAAATCGCTCAAAAATACGGCATCGACCTGAACGCGCTGCTCGGCGCGAATCCGTCCCTCGGGAACCCGAACTTCATCTGGCCCGGCATTATCGTAAGCATACCGGGAACCGGCGGATGGCACCCCGGCACGGGCTCCGGAACGAACCCAGGTACGGGTACGACGAACCCAGGTACGGGCACGACGAACCCGGGCACAGGCACGACGAACCCAGGCACGGGCACGACGAACCCGGGCACGGGCACGACGGACCAAAGCCAATTCGCATCGCAAGTCGTGACGCTCGTGAACAAGGAGCGCGCGAACGCGGGGCTGCCCGCGCTGAAATCCGACGCGCTGCTGACGAAGGTCGCCATGGACAAAGCGAAAGACATGTACGCCAAGAACTACTTCGACCATAACTCCCCGACCTACGGCTCGCCATTCGATATGATGCGTGCCTACGGCGTGAACTATTCTTACGCCGGCGAGAACATCGCCAAGGGCCAGCGCACGCCGCAGGAAGTCATGACGGCCTGGATGAACAGCGCCGGCCACAAGGCGAACATCCTGGGCAGCCACTACGGCAAGATCGGCGTGGCGTACTATAACGGCGAGTGGGTACAGGAATTCACGAACTAAACGACGGTTAATCCCGCGCTTTACGCGAAAGGCGGCCCTTCTTTGGGCCGCCTTTCTTTACATTCGGGCGGGCGCCGTTTATGATATAACCAATGGTTAGCGATTGATAGAGGGGGCATGTCGCCACGATGACGACGCGAAGGAAACAAATGACCGAAGACATGAAGACGGCGATCCGCCAATCCGCGGCCGAGCTGTTCGCCGAGAAGGGCTACGAGCACGTGACGATGCGCGAAATCGCCAAGCGGGCAGGCTGCTCGCATACGGCGATCTATTTGTATTTCAAGAACAAGGAAGAGCTGCTGCAGCAGATCGCCATTCCGTCGCTGCTGGAGCTCGAGCGCGGCTTCCGCGAGGAGCTGGAGAAGGCGGATGCATCGCCTCTGGAGCGCCTGAAGGCAATGTGCGTCCGTTACGTCGTCTTCTGCCTGAGCAGCGGCAGCCTGCATACGGTGCTGTTCATGTCCGGCTCCGTGCGGGTCGATGATCCGGCGCCGGCGCTGGAGATCAACGTCATCCGCAACCGCCTGTTCGCGTATATGCGCGATTCGCTGAACCGGGTCGTGCCTGCTGCGGAAGCGGAAGGCGGCGAGAGCGGCGAGACCGCGACGAACCGGGCCCGCGTGCTGTTCTACTACATCCAGGGCTTCGTCAGCACGTACGCCGGTCATACGGGGCCGACGGACATCCTGCTTGACCGCATCCTGCCGATATTCGGCGAAGGCATCGCCATCCTGACGAAGGGCATGGCGCAACATTAATTGTTTTTAATGTCGCAGGGTTTGGCGATTCCGAAGCGAATAACGACTAAGAGACTCGTTTCGGAGGATGGATCGGACCATGAGGCGGACAGCCGTTTACTGCAATCGCGTGCTTGCTTCGAAGTTGAAACGAACGCTTATGCTCCGGACGGTCGGGCGCAAGGAACAGGATGCGCACGATCTTCATCCCGATTCCATGAGCTACCGCCGGCTGATCAAATATTTGCCGGAGCCGATCTTCGTGCATGACGGCGATACGGTCATATTCACCAACCAGGCCGGACTGCGGCTGCTCGGGGTGACGGAAGCCGAACTGCTCGCCAAGCCGTTCGTCAGCCACTACTTCCATCCCGACTACCGCGAGACGGCGCGGCATCGGCTCCAGGCGATCATGGGCACGGACGAGCCCAACGAGTTCGAAGAGTCGAAGCTGGTCAGCGCCGCGGGCGAGATGATCGACGTCGAGGTCTCGAGCACCCGCATCCGCAACTATCCCGGCAGAGGCACGGTCGTGCAGAGCGTGTTCCGCGATATTCGCGACCGGAAGCGGGAAGAGGAAGCGCTGATTCAATCCGAGAAGCTGTCGGTCGTCGGCCAAATGGCGGCCGGCATCGCGCACGAAATCCGCAACCCGCTCACGTCCCTCATCGGATTTTCCAAATTTCTCAAAACGAGGATCAACAGCTACCACGATTTTTTCGACATCATGCTCGTGGAGCTGGACCGGATCAATACCATCGTGCAGGAATTCATGGCGCTCGCCAAGCCGCAGGCGAACCAATTCCGCCGGCACGACCTGGTCAAGACGATCCAGAGCGTCCTGACGCTGCTCGAGACGCAGGCGATCATGAACAACGTCCAGCTGTCCGCCAGCTACGACGCCGAGACGGCCGAGCTCCTCTGCGAGGAGAATCAGCTGAAGCAGGTGTTCGTCAACGTGCTCAAGAACGCGATCGAGGCGATGCCCCAGGGCGGATCCGTCGCCATCCGGCTGAAGTCGGCCGGCAGCCGGGACATCGCGGTGTCGATCGAGGATCAGGGCATCGGCATTCCGGAAGAACAGCTGCCTATGCTCGGCGGTCCATTCTTCACGACGAAGGACGGCGGGACGGGGCTCGGCCTCATGATCTGCTATCGCATCATTGAAGGCCACCGCGGCAGGATCGACATCGCCAGCGCCCACGGCAAAGGCACGACGGTGACGATTTCCTTGCCCAAAAACGAGTGAAACGATGCACAGGCGCGGCCTATTGGGCGGATTTACCGGTAGGTTGCCCGGAGCGACTGTGTTATCCTATTACGCGAGCCGAAACGATTACTCGTACGGGGGATTTTTTGGGAGCAAGTCACGTTGCTCCGTTCTCGTCATCTGATGGGCATCACATGACGGGTTCACCGCGCTTTGGCGCTGGGGTGAATCGCGCGTTCCCGCGCGTAGGGTCGAACTCCTCGACCCGAATCCGACAACTAACCTCGTAGGCCGCATGCGAAGATGGCGTCTTTGTTCCGCACTCGTTCGGCGGATCTGTCCTCTTCGTAATGACGTTCTTATGCCTGCTTCTGAAGGGGCATGGGACCGTAAATCTTAAGGAGGAACCGACAACATGAATCTTCATCATTGGAAGAAGGGCATCGTGGCCGCCGCGCTCGGCCTCGTTATTTTCGCCCAAGGCGCAGCCGCGCACGCGGAAGGCACGTACAAAGCGAAAGACAACGACACGTTCTGGAAGCTGTCGCAAAAGTTCGGCGTCAGCGTCGACCTGCTGCAGCAAGCGAACCCGTTCGTGGAGGCAGGCAACATCTATGACGGCTTGATGCTGGTCATCCCGGCGGCCGATAAAGCCAAGACCGTAGGTCCGGCACGCATCCTGAAACAAGAGGCCAAAGCTCCGGCGGCGAAGAAATCCCCGGCAGCCGAAGCGAAGAAATCCGCGGAGAAGATGGCCGTGAAAACGCCGGCGAAGAAGGCGGCGAAAGCGGTAACCACCGCTTCGAAAGCCAAGAAAACGACCGTTAAGCAGACGACCGTTAAGCAAACGGCCGTTAAGAAGCCGGCCGTCACCAAGCCGCAAGGCGACAGCGTAACGGTAAACGGCAAATCGTACGCCTACTCGGACGTCTTGAAGGTCAAAGCAAGCGCCTATACGGCAGCGGCCTCCGAGAACGGCTGGGGCCCCGTCGACTACTTCGGCAATCCGCTGAAGCTCGGAACGATCGCGGTCGATCCCGACGTCATTCCGATGGGAACCAAAGTGTTCATTACCGGCTACGACCATGGCGGATTGCCGTCCGGCGGCATGCTTGCGGTCGCGTCCGACCAAGGCAGCGCCATCTCCGGCAACCGAATCGATATTTTCGTTCCGCAATCGCAGAGTCAAGCAAGCAAGTTCGGATTCCAGAATGTCAAGGTCTTCATCCTCAATAAATAGGCACACGACGACAAACGGCAGCCCCGCGCGGGCTGCCGTTTTTTGCGCTGATGGTTCGCATGTAACCGGATCGAGCGGATCGGTCGGTGCGCTGCCGCTCCTTCCAGCAATCGGCCCCGCGCACGGCCGGATGCCTCGTCTGGCATTCGCCAGCCGCCGGCCGGCTCAGGGCAGCCGGCGGGCCGCCGGGCGCCCGAGCAGTTCCGGCAGCGTGACGATCGCGTAGCCTTTGCTCCGCAGCAGCTTGATCAGGCGCGGCAGCGCCGCGATCGTGCCGGACAGATCCTGCCCCGTGCCGCCGCCGGCATGCTGCAGAACGATGGAGCCCGGCTGCAGCGTCCGCTTGATGTTGATCAGAATGGCGCTGCTGTCGATGCTTCGCCAGTCCTCGGAGTCGACGTCCCAGTTGACGACCGTGAAGCCTCTTCCGCGCAGCCATTCCACCTGCGCCGGCGTGATTTCGCCGTATGGCGGCCGGACGAACCTCGGACTGTAGCCGACGAGCGGCCGCAATATCCAGTCGGTCCGCAGAACCTGCTGCTGCATGGCGTACAGCGAGATTCGCGAGAAGACGGGATGGTTCAAGGAATGATTGCCGATGATGTGGCCTTCCCGCTGCATCCGCCGCACGATCGCGGGATGGGCCGCCGCGCGCTGGCCGACGACGAAGAATGTTGCCCGGACCTTGTAGCGCGCCAGCGTCTCGAGCACCTGCGGCGTGTAGCGGGGATCCGGCACGTCGTCGAACGTCAGCGCGACTCGGCGGTAGCGCCGCGAGCCGCCGATGACGAAGGCGCCGGGATAGCGCTGCTGCAGCGCCACCCACGAGATCGCGGGCCGCTTTTTCTTGGGGCGCTGGGCGCCGGAGAACGCGCCGGTCTCCTCAGGCTGCTGCGCCGCTTGTTGACGGTACTCGCTTCCCGCCGCGGCCGACCGCATGCCGCCGACCGGCTCCGCCCCCGCGGACGCAGCCAGCAGCATGCAAACCGCCAGCAGCAGCGCTTTTCGCGCATCCCCCCATCTTCGCATGGCCGTCCCTCCTTCATGATGTCATTTTGCCCGCGGGCGTAATCGCGCATTCACGAATATCGGAATCGCTACTTTACAGCGGTGTATGGAAGACGTACCATGAGGAGGAACTCATTTCAAGCGAAAAGGGGTAGCGTGCCGATGCCAATGATCGATATGCCGCTGAATGAATTGCAAACGTATTCAGGACTCAATCCGAAGCCTGCCGATTTCGATGACTATTGGGAACGGGCGCTGGCGGAGATGCGCGCCGTCGACGCCGCGGTCGAGCTCGTACCGAGCGAATTCCAGACGCCGGCGGCCGAATGCTTCGACTTATATTTCACAGGCGTCCGGGGCGCGCGGATTCATGCCAAGTACGCGCGTCCGCGCCAGGCGGAGCGGCCGCATCCGGCGGTCATCCAATTTCACGGCTACAGCGGCAGCGCCGGCGATTGGACGGACAAGCTCGGCATCGTATCGCTAGGCTTCTCCATCTTCGCCTTGGACGTCCGCGGGCAAGGCGGTTATTCGCAGGACAGCGGGGGCGTAACGGGCACGACGCTGAACGGCCATATCATCCGCGGCTTGGACGATCATCCGGACGAGCTGCTGTTCCGCCACGTCTTCCTGGATTGCGCGCAGCTGGCAGGCATCGCGATCGACAGCCCGGAAGTGGATCCGGAGCGCGTCTACGCCATGGGCGGCTCGCAGGGCGGCGCCTTGACGATCGCCTGCGCCGCGCTGGAGCCGCGCGTCAAGAAGCTGGCGCCGGTGTTTCCGTTCCTGAGCGACTACCGCCGGGTGTGGCAGATGGACTTGGCCAAGGATGCGTACGCGGAGCTGCGCACGTACTTCCGGCATTTCGATCCGCAGCATAAGCGGGAGGACGAGATTTTCACGAAGCTCGGGTACATCGACATTCAGCATCTGGCAAGCCGCGTCCGGGGCGAAGTGATGATGGGCGTCGGCCTGATGGATACGATCTGCCCGCCGTCGTCGCAATTCGCCGCATACAACAAAATCACGGCGCCGAAGCGGCTCGAAATTTACCCGGATTTCGGCCATGAAGGCTTGCCGGGCTTCAACGACAAGACGATTCAATTTTTCCTGGGCGCTTATTAAGAGGAGGCTGACGCAGCATGCTTATCGGCAATAACGAAAGACTGGTCATGATCGGCGATTCCATTACCGACTGCGGCCGGGCGAGACCGGTTGGGGAAGGCTTGTTCGACGCAATCGGCAAAGGCTACGCAGGCCTCGTCGACGCCCTGCTCTCGGCGACGTATCCGGAGCGCGGCATCCGCGTGACGAACATGGGGACGAGCGGCAATAACGTGCGCGATCTGAAGGAACGCTGGCAGACCGACGTGCTGGACCTGAAGCCGGACTGGCTGTCGATCATGATCGGCACCAACGACGTCTGGCGGCAGTTCGACACGCCGACGATCAAGGAGTCGCACGTCTATCTGGATGAGTACGAGGCGACGCTGGAATCGCTGGTCGCGGCGACACTGCCGCAGCTGAAAGGGCTCGTGCTGATGACGCCGTTCTACATCGAAGCGAACGAGCGCGACCTCATGCGGGCGCAGATGGACCGCTACGGCACCGCTGTCAAGCGCGTGGCCGAGAAGTACGGCACGCTGTTCGTCGACACGCAGGCGGCGTTCAACGCCGTGCTGGAGCATCTGTATGCCGGCACGCTCGCGTGGGACCGCGTCCACCCGAACCAGATCGGCCATGCCGTGCTGGCGCGCGCGTTCTTGAGCGCGGTCGGTTACGAGTACGGCAAGGGGCTGTAACGGGAAACGAGCGCTAAACGCCGGCGGACGCTGCTCGGCTGGCCGAAGCGTCCGCCGGCCAAGCGCGCTCACGGCCGCCGCGCGCTCCACATCCGCGCGGATACGCGCGCTGCGCAAGCAGACAAAGAGCCGCCACCGGCCATGACCGGGGGCGGCTCTTGCTGCTGCCCGGACACGACCGTCTGGACCGAACCGATCTGCTCGTTACGCTCTGATCAGACGGAATCATGCCTGAAGTACTGTAATGTTCTTGTTTAAGTATGTCTAAAGAACCAAAATGGCTGTAAGGTTATTGTAAAAAACTGTTGTAAGATTGGGAAAGTTGTCCTATAATGGGTCCATTGGATGATATGCACATGTCTCATCTAAAACAGGACGACGGAGGCGGGAATAGTGAATCTGGAGGCAATGCCTTTATCTCGGCAAATCGATTTCGTGTTTAGACAGTTGGAAGACGAGCTGCTTCATTCGTTAGCGGGTACCGTAATCATTCAAATCCGAAACAATGTCGTCGGGAAGTATGGCGTCCGCCATAACCCCATCGAAAGCAAAAACGGGCGGATCGGGCCGCCGGAGCAAGGGATGACTCGCGAGCAGGTGCAGGCGTTCCGCCAGATGGCGCTCGATTCCATCAAGCTGAAGCGCAGCTGGACGCACGGCGAGATTATGTACGACTTCTCGGTCCGGTCAGGCGCGTGGACGGCGGGCATTCTCTTCGAGAGCAATTATAATCTGGCGAGCGGCATGTTCCGGTATACGCCGAAGCACGGGACGCATACCTTGCGCGACGCGCCTTGACCCGCCTTGATACATAACAAAGAAGCTGCCTCGGCGCATGGGGCAGCTTTTTTTCGTCTTGATTGAAACGGATGTGCGACGCGTGAAGCGCTCGCGAGCGGCTGCCTTGGAGGAACTGCGCTTAGCCGTTACCGGGAAGCCGTTCCTGCAAGCTGCATTTCCGCCATTTGCACGAGTCTGCGCGTGATGTTGCCGCCGAGCGCGCCGGCGTCGCGGGTCGCCATCATGCCGTAGTACCCGTCTTGCGGGATCGCCACGCCGATTTCGCGGGCCACCTCGTATTTCATCTGATCGAGCGCCGCATTGCATTGCGGGACGAGCTTGCTGCGGTTGTTCGCCATTCGTGTTCACCTCCTTCGCGTACCCTTAGTATGGGGGCGTTGGAAGCGTTTATTCTGCGTGACCGGTCCGATTCGGCATATAATTATTTCCAATTTAGAACGCGAAGCCGAGCGCTAGCGGAAGCATGAACAGCCCGTACAAGAGCACGTTCGCGGCAAGCGAAGACGATGGCTCGTGGTTGCAGTCGCAGGGGGCGGCCGAGTTGCCCTGCCATTCCTGCAGCGCGGCGTGAAGCTGGTAGATGGCCGTCGCGAACAGGCCGATCGCGGACAGCTTGACGGCTGCGGCGAGATTCGGCTCGACGTAGCGGACGAGGGCGCCGGTGCGCGTCAGGAAGACGATGTAGTAGCCGAAGGCGCTGAGGATGCAGCACCGGATCAGATGATGCGCGATCGTTCTTCGCTGCCTAGTCGAAAGGGGCGGCATGGCGTATGACCTCCTTCGTAAGTGAGCGGGATTCGCGTGGTTGCGATCGTTCATGCGGATCCGAATACGAGCTTCTCCGTCAGCAGCGATCCGATCCAGACCGCGGCGATCAGAAACGCGATGATGCCGACGATGGCGCGGCTGCGGAAAGTGGAGAAGAGCAGCAGGACGTTCTTGACGTCGACCATCGGGCCGAATACGAGGAACGCGAGCAGCGCGCCGGGGCCGAAGACGCCTTGGAACGACGAGGCGACGAAGGCGTCGGACGTCGAGCAGAGCGACAGCGCGAAGCCGGCCGCCATCATGAACGGCGAAGCCAGCGCGGGCGTGCCGGCGACGGCCGTCAGGAGGCCCGGATCGGCGTACGACTGCGCGAGCGCGGCGACGAAGGCGCCGATGATCAAATATTTGCCGATATCGAAAAATTCCTCCGACGCGTGCGTGAACGTCGCTTGCACGCGCTGCGCGATGCCGCCGTTCGCGTGGCCGTGATTGTACTGGTAATCGCCCTCCGGCCGGCGCCCGGGCGAGACGAAGGAATGCAGGCCGAGCTTGAGCGGACTGCGCTTCATGAACGCGTACAGCGCGAAGCCGAGCAGGAGGCAGACGAAGAATGCGAGGCCCATCCGGGCGTAAGCGATCGCAGGGTCGGCGCCGAACGCGCTCAGGGTGGAGGCGAACACGATCGGGTTCAGAATCGGCCCCGCGAAGATGAACACCATGCCGATGTAGGGCGGCATGCCTTTGCGGATGAGCCGGCGGACGATCGGGATCATGCCGCATTCGCACAGCGGCAGCAGCAGTCCGAGGAGGCAGCCGAACAGCACGCCGGCGACGGGATTGCGCGGGGTCAGCCGCGCGATCAGCCGGTCGGACACGAACACCTGCAGCACGGCCGACGCGAGGACGCCGAGCAGGATGAACGGGAACGCTTCTATAATAATGCTGATGAAAATATGCTGGAAATCGTGCACGTCGCCGAAGCTCCTTTCCCGCCGCTCGCGCGTCGGAGGCACGATGTAAACGCGGCTAAGATTAAGGTATGCGGGCCCGTCCGCGCGCAGGACAAACTTGCGCCGAAATCTCGCGGTCCGCAAAAAAACGTTGCCAATCCAGGGGAAAAAGAGTAGAATTCGGCTTGTGTGATAATGATTATCATTGTTAATTAGGAATGAATGATTTTCCATCCATTCACTCTCAATAGGTAAGGGGACTTCATTCGATGAAATGGCGCAACACAACGAATAGAGCCGCCGCGATGTGCGCGCTGCTGGCGGTCTCGGTCGCGGCAACGGGCTGCAGCGGCGATGACGTGCACGTCCGGGTGACGGACTACAATTTCGACACGGCCGGCAATATGTTCGCGTACGCGGAATTCGAGCTGTCGGGCGAACCGCTCGCGGAATCGCTCGGCGTCGATCTCGACGTGCTGGATGCGGGCAAGATCGACGAACCGACCGCGTTCGATTATAAAGCGGGCATCGAATCGTACGAGTATTCCGAGGAGGCCATGTACGAGGTCGTGGAGAAGTCCGGGCTCGGCCTGCATCTCGCGAACGGACCGGCGACGGCGCTGGAAGCGAAAGCCGGCGGCGTCTCGAACAACGAGCTGCTCGCCTCCCGATTCCAGCATATGGCCGAGGGCGTCGGCCAGCCGGCGGAGGAGCTCCAACAGAATATGTTCCCGACGTTCATCGAGTACGCGTCCGGCGATCCGCATTACTCGCAGCGGGTCGATACCGGCAAATTCGCGGACGGCGAGGATGGCGCGTATATCCCGAATTACCAAGTGAACTTCGCGACGCTCCGCTGGGACCGCGACAAGATGAAGAAGCAGCTCGTGCCGGCCGCTTACGGCGCCGCGATGCTGAAGCAGTCGCTGTGGGCCGGGGACTTCCTCGGCAACCTGCACGACGCGAAGACCGACGAGGAAGTGGACGCGTCGGAGGCGAAGGAAGGACCGGAGGGCGAGCAGGGGCTGAAGCTCGGCGTCAGCTCCGTGGACGGCATGCAGGGCATGATCTTGACCGACGAGGTATGGAACAAGCTGCTGTACGTCCGCGACAATCTGTTCTATGACGCTTCCGCCAAGTCGCTCGGCGCGCTGACGGCCTCGTCCGGCGGCTACCTGCCGCACGCGGTCGACGTTGAGGAGGACGGCAATAAGGACTTCGCCGGCATCAAAAGCCTGAAGGTATCCGACGGCCGCAGCCTGCTGCAGGATCAATGGCTGATGCTCTGGCCGACGTCGGAGTTCTTCGGCATGGCCGACCAGCGTCCGGCGAACCCGAACCGCAATCCGGCGTTCGCGCGCGTCTTCGACGGCGATCCGTTCCCGGCGGCGCCGGCGGTCAACACGGACGCCGACGACGGCAACGATGTCGCCTCCGCGGACCCGTACACCGTCGCGCATGACGTGCTGCTGGCCGTGTTCGACAACGTGAAGAACCGTCACTGGAACGATCAAGCCGGCGCGTTCGTGACGGAGTCGGACGGCTCGGCGCAGGGCACGCAGGTGGACACGTTCCAAGCGGGCTACACGATCGAGGCGCTGCGCATGTTCGAGCGCGCCATCGACGGCCTGCCGGTCGGCTACGCGAACGGCGAAGCAGCCGAAGGGCTGAAGACGCCGCAGGGCGCCGAAGCGAAGGACATGATCGTGAAGCAGGCGGATTTTATCCTCCATTCGCTGATCAACAAGGACGGCCTGGCCGTCACCGGCTACGACACCGCGAAGGGCGAAGCGAGCGCGGATACTTCGCTGCAGGCGCAGATCGGCGGCATCCGCGGGCTGACGTCCGCGTTCCTCGTCACCGAGGACGAGAAGTACCGCGACGCGGCCCGCAAGCTGTACGCGGCCATGGACGAGAAGCTGTGGGACGACGGCCTGAAAGCCTATAAGTCGAACGCCGGCAAAGCAAGCTACGACGCCTTCACGGCGGGCGGGGTGTCCGCGGTGCTGCGCTTGGCGCTCGAGCACCTGAAGAACACGAGCGGCGACGCGGACGCGCCGAAGCCGCTGGACCAAAGCGCGATTCAAGCGCGCTACGTGACGTTCTTCAAGCAGGTCGTCAACGGGCCGAAGCTCGACGAGGGCATGCAGGCCAGCGAATTCTGGGATACCGGCGACGTGTATAAGGAAGGCGACGATTCCGGCAATACCGACGGCGACACGGTGCCGCAAATTCAGAAGGGACATGGTGAACATGGGATTGCTCCGATCCTTCTTCCGGTCGAAGTTACCGATTAACGGACGGCGCGCGATCATGGCGGCGGCGGGTGCTGGAGCGCTCGCCGCCGTGGCATTGCTCGGCTCCTGCGCCCATGACGGGGTGAAGGCGGTCCCGGCTCCCCAATCCGGCAGCAGCATCGTCTTGAGCCCGGACGGAAAGAAGCTCTACGTGGCGAACGGCGACAGCAACACGGTGTCCGTCGTCGACGCGAAGGACCGCAAGGTCGTGAAGGAGATCGCCGTCGGCAAGGAGCCGCGCGAACTGGCTTTGTCGGCGGACGGGAAGACGCTCTACGTGACATGCCGGTACGCGAATTCGGTGGAATGGGTCGACATCGCCAAGGGCAGCGTGCTCGGCTCGGTCAAGACGGGCATCGAGCCGTACGGCATCGTCGCGAGCCCGGACGGCAAGACGCTGTACGTCACGAATTTCCGTTCCGGCACGGTGTCGGCCGTCGATACGGCAACCCGGCAGGTCAAGGGCAGCGCGCCAGCGGGCGGCAATCCGCGCGCGCTGGCGCTGTCGGCGGACGGCGGCAGGCTGTACGTGTCGGATTATTTGACGGCGGAGACGTCGATCTTCGACGCGGCGGCGATGAAGCGGGTCGGCGGCGTCAAATTAGCGTCTTCGCCGGACGCGAGCGACCGGAAGTTGAGCCAGGGAACGCCGAACACGGTGGAGCAGGTACGGCTGACGCCGGACGGCGGGTCGCTGTGGGAAGCGCATCTGCTGACGAACACGGATACGCCGGTGCAGTTCGAGGAAGTGATCTTCCCGGCGCTGTCCGTCGTGGACGCGCGGACGGGCAAGGAGGACGCCAAAGCCCGCAAGGAGCTGTTCAAGGCGATCGACGTCAAGGATAAATTCGGCAAGACGATCATCGTCTCGAATCCGACGGATGTCGTCTTCTCCCCGGACGGCAAGAAGGCGTACGCGCTCATGGGCGGCAGCGAGGATCTGCTCGTCTTCGATTTGGCGCGGGGCGGCCGGGCGGGGCAGATCATCCACCATTTGCCGGGCGATCTCCCCATCGGCATGGCGCTCTCGCCGGACGGCGGCACGCTGTACGTGCATAACGCGAGCTCGCACGATCTGACCGTCGTGAAGCTGCCGCCGGCGGACGAAGAGGGCGGGCAGGCCCGCGTGGACGGCGAGCCGGTCAAGCTGATCGCGAAGGATCGGCTGAACGCGCAGCAGCGGCTCGGGAAGACGCTGTTCTACAGCGCGAATTCCGACGACAATCCGCTTGCGGGGAACAACTGGATGAGCTGCGCGTCCTGCCATTCCGACGGCGAGGTCGACCGGCTGTCGATCATGACAGCCAGAGGGCCGCGCAACGTGCCGAGCAACGTGCTGGCATTCGAGACGGGGCTCTTCATGTGGGACGGCAGCCGCGACGACTTCTACGATTACATCCATACGGTGCAGGGCGAGATGGGCGGCTTGAGCGAGGTCGATCCGGCGAAGCCGCTGCCGGCGGACGCGCGGAAGCTGTTCGATGCGCTGGAGGCGTACATGACCATGCCGGACGCGTTCCCGGTACCGCAAAGCCCGTTTCGGACGGCGGACGGCCAGCTGACCGCGGACGCGCAGCGGGGCAAGGCGATCTTCGAGGGCAAGGCGCAGTGCATTGCGTGCCATGCGACGGACGTCCTGACGGACAGCGCGATGGCCGTCGGGCCGGACGGCAAGCTGACGACGGCCGACACGGACTTCCTGCACGACGTCGGGACCGTGAACGGCGCGGACACCGATTACGGCGGCGACGCGCGCGGGGCGTTCGCCAACCAGCGCCAACGGGGCGTCTACGACACGCCGACGCTGCGCGGCGTCTATGCGACGGCGCCGTATTTGCACGACGGCAGCGCGCCGACGCTGGAGGACGTCGTTAAACGGGCCGGCGACCGGCACGGCCGTACGTCGGAGCTGTCCGATGAGGAAATCGCCGATCTGGCGGCGTATTTGAAGCAGATTCAGTGACGGACGAGCGAAAGCCGCGGCGCAGGGGCGCTGCGGCTTTTCCGCATGGGCGAATGCGCCCGGGCTTCAGCCGATTGGCGGGCGTATCGCCTGCGGCGAGCGGCGGCGAGCCGAAGCCGTATGACCGGAATGCGGGCTTGGTTTAGGGGACGTCGTCAGAACGTGATCTTGCCCTTGCCGGTTTTCGAATTGTTGCCGTCGTTCCTGCCGCCGTTCTTGCCCTTGTTCCGGTTCAGCAGCGGGATCGAGACGGCGAATTGCTTGCCGGTCTCCTTGGCGATGCCGTTCCGGTCGAAATGCAGCACGGCGTTGATCTCTCCGCCGAGGACGAGGATGATGCTCGAGAGGTAGAGCCACGTCAGCAGGACGATAATGCCGCCGATGCTGCCGTACGTTTTGGAATAATTGCCGAAGTTGTTGACGTAGTACGAGAATGCGAGCGACGCGGCGATCCAGCCGAACGTCGCGAACAGCGCGCCCGGGACGACCTCGCGGCACCGCAGCCGTAGATTGGGCACGTACAGGTACATGGCGGCGAACACGACGGCCGTTACGGCGATCGGCATCGCAAACTGAGCAATGCTCCAGACGGCGTCGATGCTGCCGGGCAGATGCGTCTCGCGGTACAGCATGTCCCCGATGACGCGGCCGAAGATGAGCATGACGAGGCTGAATCCGATTACGACCGCGAGCACGAGGGTGAAGACGAGGGAATAGGCTTTGACCTTCCAGAACGGCCGCGTCTCCTCGACGTCGTACGCTTTGTTCAGCGCCTTCATGATCGCGGCGACGCCGCTCGACGCCGACCAGAGCGCCACCAGCAAGCCGAACGAGAGCAGAGAGCCGCTGCGCGAATCTTGTATCGCCTTGAGGGCGTCCGCGATCGTCTGGGCCGACAATTGCGGCATTACGGGCCGGATGCGGTCGATGACGTCGTTCACCGTCAGATCGGCGAAGCTGAGCACCGCGATCAGGAAGATCAGGAACGGGAAGAACGCCAATATCAAATAATACGTCAGCTGCGCGCCCATCGCCTGCACGTCGTCGTCCTGGTACCGGCGGTACAGCTGCTTCGCGAACGAGAGCACGCCCATGCGGCGGCGCGGTTTCCGCGGCTGGACCGCGGGCGCGCGGCGGGTGCCGGCGGGCGGTACGGTCCGGGGACCGGGAAGCCTGGATTTCTCCGATTCGGGCATCGACCAAGGATTGGCCATCTGGATTTCCTCCTCGCAGTCGTTTACGGATCATTAACCGTCCCGCCTCGCGGACAAACTCGGGCGGCTCTTTATCCTATGCGGCGCATCGGCGGTTCTTGTCCGCCCCTGCCACTTGACAATCCGTGCGCCGGAGCGTCATAATCGTCCTAAAGCCATGACGGGAACAAGTAAGCGCGGACGAATGCTGCAGAGAGCCGGTGGTCGGTGGAAACCGGCGCGGACGTCCGAGGCCGAATGGATCCCCGAGCCGCGATGAGGAAAGCGATCCCCCGGGATCGGCCGTATGCATCGCCGTGTCGCTTCGCGTTACGAAGCTTGGAGGTTTGCCGCGCCGACGCGAGCACGAATGCGGAAGCGGACGCGGGCAAATGAATTAGGGTGGCACCACGGTCCTCGTCCCTTGCGGCGGAGGGCTTTTTTTGCGTTTAAATTCAAGGAGGCGTACAGACATGAAACGCGTATTATCCGGCATTCAGCCGAGCGGTCAGCTGACCCTGGGCAACTACATCGGAGCCATTCAAAATTTCGTCAAGCTGCAGGAAACCCATGAGTGCTACTTCATGGTCGTCGACCTGCACGCCATCACCGTGCCGCAGGAGCCGGCGGCACTGCGGGAGCAGACCGAATCGGTCGCGGCGCTGTTCATCGCGGCGGGCATCGATCCCGACAGAGCGAGCGTGTTCGCGCAGTCCCACGTGCCGGCGCATGCCGAGCTGGGCTGGCTGTTCACGACGCTGTCCTACATGGGCGAGCTGGAGCGGATGACGCAGTTCAAGGACAAGTCGAGCGGTAAGGAATCCGTCGGCACGGGCCTCTTCGTGTATCCGACGCTGATGGCCGCGGACATCCTGCTCTACAACGCCGATCTCGTGCCGGTCGGCGACGACCAGAAGCAGCACCTGGAGCTGACGCGCGATCTGGCGCAGCGGTTCAACCAGCGCTTCGGCGCCACGTTCACCATCCCGGATCCGTATATTCCGAAGGTCGGCGCGCGCATCATGTCGCTCGACGACGCGTCCAAGAAGATGAGCAAGAGCAACCCGAATCCGGCCAGCTACATCGCGCTGCTGGATCCGCCCGACGTCATCCGCAAGAAGATCAGCCGGGCGACGACGGATTCCGGGCGCGAGGTACGGTTCGATCCGGCCGAGAAGCCGGAGGTCAGCAATCTGATGAGCATCTACGCGCACTGCGCGGACATGACGCTGGACGACATCGCGGCGCGCTACGAAGGTCAAGGCTACGGGGCGTTCAAGAAGGAGTTGGCGGAGCACGTCGTGGCGAAGCTGGAGCCGCTGCAGCGGCGGTACGCGGATATTCGCAGCTCGGGAGAGATTCACGACATCTTGAAGCGGGGCGCGGAGCAGGTATCGGCCGTCGCGAACGAGACGCTTCGCACGGCGAAGGAACGCATGGGCTTCCTGCTGCCGCGTTAATCGGCGCGAAGGCTTGGCCGGCAGCAAGGACGCATAGGGAAGAAAGACGAACGCCGCGGACGGGGATTACCCTTGTCCGCGGCGTCTCATTTTGGCGTTGACGATGAATCCCGTTCCGATGCTGAAGATCGTCAGCACGAAAAACAAGAGCGCGAGCCAGCCGCTATAGCTGATGGAAATCGCGGTGGCGCACATCAGCAGCACCGAGAAAATGGCGAAGAACAGCGCCATCGGTTTGGACACGGAAACCTACTCCTTTACCTCGTCAAATATTTGCACGAGGTTAGCATATTCTCTTCGCGAACGAATCATAATAAGTTTGCAACACACCATCGTAAGAGTTGAAAGGAGAAATTACAACATGGCAGGACGTAACAACGGAAGCAGCAATACGTTGGTTGTACCGCAAGCTACGGCAGCTCTGAACCAAATGAAATATGAAGCGGCTCAAGAGCTGGGCATCCAAATTCCGCAAGACGGCTACTACGGCAACTTCTCGACGCGCGACGCCGGCTCCCTCGGCGGTTACATCACGCGCAAGCTGGTCCAAATCGCCGAGCAACAACTGTCCGGTTCCTCGCAGTTCCGTTAATCCATAACCGGATCGAAGAAGCAGAGGCCAGAAGCTCAAGGGCAACCTTGAGCTTCTGTTTTTGCATGTACGGACGTGCGAAAGCCTCTTCTATTTTGCAAGAAGAGGCCTCCCGAGTCAATACGTGTTCATGCGCAGCCGTTTTTGCAGCCGCTCGTCGCTGAGCCAGCCGACGTACGAGCCGAGCGTTTTGTGCTCCTTATCCATCAGCAGCACGCCGACGAACGGATACTGCTTGCGATGCCGGTAGCGGACGTCCGACCAGCGGACCTCGTAGCCCCACGGATGCTCCTGCACGTCGGCGCAGGCGAAGGACGTGAAGTACAGGAACGCGCGGATGGACGGATCGTTCCGCGACTTGGCGATCGCGGGATGGTCTTCGCAGCGGGCGCTGTCGATCCAGCGCAGCTTGCCCTGCCGGTAATCCCCGATGAAGAACCGGCCGTCCGGCCGCTTCTTGACGACGTTCCAGTCGTACAGGGAGATCGTCGGGATCAGAATATGCTTGTCGCCGGGCTGGTATTCGGGATCGATCCGGGCAAGCCGCCGCTGCAGCGTCTTATGGGTCACGGTCCGCCAGATGTAGTACACGATCAGGAAGGCGTACAGCAGCGGGAAGATGACCGCGGGGTCGCCGACCCTGAGCGCCCAGCAGGCGATAGCGACGAGGTGCGAGACGAAGATGACGGGATCGAAAATATGGATGATGTTCCACGAAATCCATTTTTGCGAAAACGGCCTGGCCGCCTGCGTCCCGTACGTGTTGAACAAATCCGAGAAGACGTGGACGCAAACCGCGAGCAGCACCCAGCCGCCGACATGGACCCACGGGAGACGGAAGCGAAAGAACGCTTCGATGAGCAGGGAAATGGCGATCGTCCAAAGCGCGACGGCGGGAATGGAATGAGATGCGCCGCGGTGGTGGCGGATATAGGCGGCGTTGCTCTTGAGCCGGAGCAACCCGTCGAGATCCGGCGCTTGCGAGCCGACGACGGTGCCGATCAATACGGCGGCGTATAGCGTCTGGTCCCCGGCGACGACCGGGTCGACGGCGGCCAGCCCCGCGAGCCCGATGCCCATGACCAAATGCGTTCCGCTATCCATAGCTGAGAAACCTCCTTGCGTGCGTATGCGATAATGGGCTGTTGTTGATGGTGTATACTTCATATATGTACGCTTAAGTATTTTCCGAATCGTGGGCGTTTATAACGGGAGGCTGAAATTCATGTACATTTGTTTCGTCGAATATCGAATCGCGCCGGAGGCGGAAGCGCAGTATCGCGCCTGGATCGCGGACCAGCGCGCGGAGGGGCCGGGCTTCGCGCTGTACGAAGGCACCGACCAGCCGCTGCTGTTCGTCGAGGTGTGGGATGCGGACAGTCTCGAAGCGGCGGAGAACGTCAAAAAAGAACGCTGCGGGGAGCGTTCTTCTTGGCGCCGGATGGCGGATTGGGTGCCGGGCGGCGCAGCGAAAATCCACGCCTGGACGTTCAAACCCGTTACGGACGGCCGAGCGGAGCGGCGCTCGTCGTAGGCGACGTGGGCAATGCCGTGTTGTTCGTGATCGTCATGCCGTTGAAGGTGTAGGCGTAGTTGATCGGGCCATCGAACGTAACGTAGTCGAGGTTCAGCGTCAGCAGCAGGTAGCGCATACCCGTGGAGGGATCGCTGATGATGATATGATCGCGGCCGGCGGCCTCGATCACGCCGCGGAACACTTTCGCGTTCCATTCGCGGTTGTTCTCGTACGTCATATAGAACGTCGCCATTTTACCGCGGTTCATCCGCAGAATGTTCTCGACGTAGGATTCTTCCGTAGCGGGAACCGCAACGACGTTGCCGGCGCCCGAGATGAAGGAACCGTTCGGGACCATGGGCGGCTGCGTCGACGCGCCCGCGACGAGCGGCGACATGCTTTGCGCCTGGACCGGCATTTGTACCGGCAGCTGAACCGGCATTTGCGACGACATTTGCGTCGGCATCGTCGCCGGCATCTGCGTCGGCATGCCGTAGCCGTAACCCGGGAATCCGCCCGTGCTTGCAGGGCTTACCGCTGTGTTGAACCCGTAACCGTTGGACATAAGATGTAACGCCTCGCTTTCATGAATGGGTGGCTTTGTTAGTAAACCGCAGGACAATCGGAAGACGCGGGCGCGGGGTGCCGCGCGAGAGGCAGCTTCACATCTTCCGAATCGGACTAGATGACCGCCATTGCCGAACCTTCCCCTTCCTTTCGTTCAGGTGGGCCATGAACCACATTGACACTGTATGGGGCTCTGGGCAAAATGGTTCCAACCGGTGTCAAATTCATGAACAGGAACCGCGAACATTGTCAAGAGCTTGTTTTTTCGGTATGATTAAAAACGATTTTAAAACATAGAAAATGAGCGCCGAAACGACGCTCATCGGGATCGGAAGCGGGGAGGCTGGCTGTGCTTAAAGATTATGTGGCCCTGACAAAACCAAGCATCATTCGCTTAAACGCGATTGCGGCGTTCGGCGGGTTCTGGGTCGCTTCCAAATGGGATATCGATTGGCTGCTGCTGCTTTACATGCTCATCGGTTCGGCTCTGACGATGGCATCGGCGTGCGTGATTAATAACTACTGGGACCGCGACCTGGACACGAAGATGGAGCGGACCAAGAACCGCGCCCTGCCGGCGAAACGGCTCAATCCGGCCGGGGTGCTCGTGTACGGCATCGCGCTTGGCGTCATCGGCTTGACAATACTGTTCGCGCTCGTGAATCCGCTCACGGGCTGGCTCGGCCTGCTGGGCTTCTTCGTGTACGTCGTCATCTACACGATGTGGCTGAAGCGGACGTCGACGTGGAGCACGTCCATCGGCGGGATATCCGGCGCGATGCCGCCGGTCATCGGCTACTGCGCGGTCACGGGCGTCGTCGACGAAGGCGCCTGGATCTTGTTCGCCCTGCTGTTCCTCTGGCAGCCGGCGCACTTCTGGTCGCTCGCCATCCGGCGGGTGGAGGAATACCGCGCGGCCGGCTTCCCGCTGCTGCCCGTCGTGAAGGGCATTCCGCGGACGAAGCTGCAGATGATGCCTTACGTGCTGCTGCTTATTCCGACGGGGATCTTCATGTTCGCGTACGATTACGTAGGCTACACGTTCCTGGTCATTTCGCTGATCGGCGGGGTGCTCTGGCTCGTCCACACGATCATGGGCGTGCGGGCCGGCGACACCACCAAGTGGGCGAAGACGAATTTTTTCATCTCCATTAACTATCTGATGGTCGTGTTCCTGATCATGATCGCGGATACGAATGGAGCGATCGGTTAGGGGGAGACGCTTTATGCGCGTCATGCGCAAGTACGGATTCGCGATCGCGGTGCTCGCACTTTGCGCCGCGATGGGCCTTTATTTGTATCTGTCATCCATGAAAGGCAGCGCAGTCAACCTGGACCAAAGCCTCAAGGCGCCGAACTTCGAGCTGACGGACCTGGACAACGGCAAGGTTACGCTGGCGGACACAAACGGCAAGGTGAGGGTCATCTATTTCTTCTACGCCAACTGCCCGGACATTTGCCCGCCGACCACGTACCTGATGACGCAGGTGCAGGACAAGCTGAAGGACAAGGGGACGTTCGGCAAGGATGTCGAGTTTATGTGGATCACGTTCGATCCGAAGCGGGACACGACGGAGGCGCTGAAGACCTACGCAAGCAAGTTCGACATCGACGCCGGCGGCTGGAAATTCCTGCGCGAGGACAGCGAGGAAGACACGGAGAAGCTGATGAAGGATTTCGGCCTGGGGCTTGTGAAGGATCCGAGTACGAACCTGTTCACGCACTCGGACGTTATTACATTCGTCGACCGCGAAGGCGTGGTGCGGAAATACCTGACCGGTTCCATCGACGAGTCGCAGAACGCGGACAAAATCGTGGACGTCATCGACGCGCTGGTCAAGAAATAGGCGCCTATGACTATTTTTCTCTCTATACTGTGGAACAACGTCATCCCGCTGTCAGTCATGATCGCTTTAGGCATCACGCTGCATCGGGTTTTTTCTTTGGACATCAAGACGTTGTCGAAGCTCAACTTCTATTTGTTTTCCCCGGCCATGATCTTTAATTTATTGTATACGACCGACATATCGGCATCGGTGCTGCTGAAGGTGCTGCTGTTCTTCTTCGTATTTATGCTCCTGCTCTACGGGTGCGTGGAAGTCATGATCCGGCTTCGGGGCACGCCCGGCGGCATGCGAGGCGCGGTCCGCAACAGCGTCTTGTTCTATAACAGCGCGAATTACGGCATCCCGCTCAATCAGCTCGCGTTCGCGTCGAACCCGTACACGCTGTCCGTGCAGGTGCTGATCATGATGATGCAGTCGCTCATCCCGAATACGTACGGCATCTACAATGTTAACGCGCACAAGCTGCGGGCGAGGGACATCCGCCGCACCATTCTCGGCCAGCCCGTCATCTACGCGATTCCGCTCGGCTTCCTGCTCCATGCGCTGCAGATCCCGATTCCGCAGGCGTTGTCCACGCCGCTCGGCTATTTGGCAAACGCCTTCATTGGGACGGCGCTCATCACGCTCGGCGTGCAGCTCGGCAGCATGAAGCTGACGTTCCGCCATCCGAAGATGAAGGATGTGCTGCTCTCCTGCGGCCTTCGGCTGGTCGGGGGACCGCTGCTCGCGCTGGCTGTCGTCTGGCTGATGCGGACGAACGCCGTCACGGCCGTCGACGCCTTGATGGCGAAGGCGCTGATCGTCTCCTCGTCCGTGCCGACCTCGCTGTCGAGCGTGCTGCTCGCGGTCGAATTCGACAACGAGCCGGAGTTCGCCTCCCAGGTCGTGCTCCTGTCGACGACGCTCAGCATCGCGACGGTGACGGCCGTCATCTATTTCCTGCATATATGACCATCCGACGGCCGGGCGGTCACAAGCCGTCCTCCTTCGACCATATGGCGCCGCTCTCGGGCGGGTACTCGATGTACGCGTCGAGGCCCGCCTTTTCCAATTGCTCGATCAAGTATTCCTCCGGCGTCTTCTCCACGCCGGGATAGCCGCGCCGGGTATGGATATGCTCGGCGTCGGGGAAGGCGTCCCGGAGCATGCCGCGGATGCGCCGCCCGGACGAATCGTTGTCCGTGAAGATGTAGATCTGCTTGCCGCCGGCTTCGCGGCGCAGCTTGTCGATTTGCAGCGTGCCCGGCGTGCCGTTGGTGCACAGGATGGGCACGTCCGCGTTCAGGACGCGGCGCAGCCGGCTGCGGTCGTTTTTGCCTTCCACGATCAGGACGATCTCCATGACGTTCACCTCTTACCGCCATCTTACCGCATTTGCGCCGCAAACGAAAAGACGGCCCGCCGTCGTCCAGCGAGCCGTCCTTTCATTGCCACCCGGAATCAGCAGAACCAGCCGCTGAACACGATTACGAGCAGGATGAAGAGTACGAGGATAATGCCGATATGACCGAGGCCGTGATGGCCGTGATGGATTCCCTCTACGGACATTGTGAGTCACCCCTCTTTCGCCTATGAAGGACTAGGGCGTCTGGCGGTCTGCGCGAAGCATCACTGCCGCTTGCCACACAGTACTATATGCCCCGGAGTGACAGGAGCCCTGTGCGCTTACCCAGTATGCGAAAAATGGGCCCCGGCGCGGTCGCGGGTGCGCGGCGTATCGGCCTTGAAGGGCAGCACGGATACGGCGATCATGAGTCCGATGAACGCGATGTAATACGGCGAGACGACGTCGCGCAGCTGGCCGGCCAGCATCGGGCCGAGGAAGGCGCCGATGGAGAAGGCGATAGACAAGATCGAGAACACGCGGCCGTACCGTTCGCCGCCGCTGCGCTCGATCAGCAGGGACGACAGCGCGGGAAAGATGACGCCCTTGGCCATGCCGAGGACGAACAGCAGCGCGTAGAACGGGATCGGCACGCGTGCGGCGATCGCGAAATAAGCGAGCGCGAGCAGGAAGGCGCCCCACAGCGAGCGCTGAAACGGCGAGCGCCTGTTCAGGAACAGCATGCTGAGCGTGAACAGCGCGCCGAGGCTGACGATGGAGAATAGGAGTCCCGTCGTCATCATGCCTTCCTTGGTCGTCGACATGAGCGGCAGCTCGAAGGACAGAATGCCCTGGGCGCAGCTCATGGCGACGGGCAGGAGGAAGATGAGCCACGGAATGGCCGGCGGCTTGCCGCTTGAGTTCTCCGCCTCGCCGCGCCTGCCGGTCGCTTCCGCGCCGGGCTGCGCCTGCGCCTCGGCGGACAGCGGCTCGGCCATCTGCGGGGGAACGTCGCGAATGAAGAAGAGCGCGCAGGTCGCCGTGGCGATCAGCACCCAGCCGAGCACGTTGAAGGCGGTCGTAAAGCCGATCTGCGCCACGAGGTACGCGCCCGCGGCCGGCGAGACGACGGAGGCGAGGGTGTGGATGAAGCCGTTGCCGGCCATCAGCTTTCGCTGCCCGAGGCGGTTCGTGGCGATGCGCGCGAGCAGCGACATGCAGGCGGGCGAGAGGAATGCCAGCACGAAGCCGCTGATAGAGCGGAGCGTCAGCAGCTGCCACGGATTCGTCACGTGCGACTGCAGCAGGAGGATGACGCCGGCGGCGCCGAGGCTGAAGACGATGAACAGCCTGCTGCCGAACCGGTCGACGCCGACGCCCGCGATCAGGTTGCCGGGCAGATGCGTGATGGAATACAGCCCCATCATCAAGCCGATGAATGACGGCGCGGCCCCGAGGGACACGGCGAACGGGGTCAGGATCGGATATTGGGCGTGCAGGTCGAAGAACGCGACGAACAGAAACAGGTACAGCCAGATGGCGGTTCTCATAACGCGATCACTCCTTCCGGGCGGACAAACCGGTTGTTACTACTTGTACGCGGCCCGGGGCTGGGATATGTCAGGGCTTCGGGCTGGTTTACGCTCCCAAGGTCGTCGGGTATAATGGTTGGTAGAATGATCTACGGGCTGTAAATTGGAGGCGTGCGCGCAAAATGAGCTTTGATTTTAACTATGACACGGATACATGGGTGCAGTTCTTCAAAGACAACTGGCTGATGCTCGTCATCGCGCTCGTCGTGCTGTTCCTCGTCCTCCGGATCGTGAAGACGGTCGTGAAGTGGCTCATCGTCGTCGCGATACTCGCGGGCGTCGTCATCTACAGCGGCTACTCGCTGGAGGACGTCAAGTCCATCGGTACCAAGGTGGCGGACGGCGTGAAGCAGGAAGCGATCTCGGCCATGGCGGGCGAGGCGAAGGACGCGACCTTCACGGATAACGGGGACGGCACGTTCACGGTGAAGACGAAGAATCTGGAGCTGAGCGGCAAACCGGGCGGCGACGAAGTGGAAGTGTCGTTCCGGGGGACATCGCTCGGCAAGTGGAAAATCGACGCGACGATCCGGACGCTGATCGACCAGGCGAAGCAAAACGTCTGATTCGCCGGCTGGACGGGCCGCGGGCATGCGTTAATTCTTAGGGGGAAGGGGGCTTCATCATGCATTCATGGGTTCAAACCCTGCTCAAACCGGAACCGGTTGCGCTCATGGTGGTGCTCATCCTGCTTGTTTCCCTGATATCGGGCATGCGAAGAGGTGCATCGGGTTCCGCGAAGCACCTTTTCTTTTTTGTCTGGCAGGCGATAGCGGTCATCGCGTCGCTCGTGCTGGCCGGCCGCGGCGCCGTCTATTTGTCCCCGCTCGCCCGGGATTGGCTGGCGGCGCGGGACATTGCCGTGCCGAAGGAGAACCTGGGCGCGCTGAAGCAATTCTGGTACACGGCCGTCACCAGCCTGCGCGACTTCGAGCTGCTGCGCTTCGGCGTCCTGTTCCTGCTCTTGTATATCGTGATGCGGCTGGTCGTTCAAGCGCTGGAGCCGGTGCTGTTCGGCCTGCTGGACGCCGTCCTGCCGAGGCGGGACGGCGCCGGGCGCGGGCGCGGCGGGGCGCCGTTCTTCGCCGGGACGGCGAGCCGGACGACGGGCGCGCTGATCGGCGCCCTGCTCGGCGGCGGCCGCGCGTTCCTCGTCATGGCCTGCCTGTTCGTCTATGTGTCCGTGCTGCCGAACGCGTTCGGCACGGACATCATCCGCGCTTCCGCGCTGTATAATAAAACGGCGTCGGAGCTGCTCGACCCCGTCGCCGGCGACGTGCTGAAGCGCGGACCGGTCATCACGCAGGCGGTGGAAGCCGAATTCCGCCGGGTGCTGGAGCGCAAGTACGAGGTGATCGACGCGGCGATTCCGCCGGATATCGGTGCGGCGGCCGCGGCGGCGGCCAAGGGCGGCAAGACCGACGAGCAGAAGGCGCGCGCGCTGTACGACTGGGTCGGGACGCGGATCGCGTACGACTGGGACAAGGCGGACAATTACGTACAGCGCGGCGTATGGAAGGAACAATCGCCGGAGGATACGTTCCGAACGCGCAAGGGCGTCTGCATCGACGTCGCGCGGCTGTACGCGGTCATGGCTCGCACCGTCGGGCTAGACGTGCGCGTCGTGACCGGCGTCGGCATGACGGGCGACGGCAGCTACGGCCCGCACGCGTGGAACGAAGTGAAGCTGGCCGACAGCGGCGGTGCCTGGATCCCGCTCGACGCGACCTGGGCGTCGTCCGGCGACTGGTTCGACCCGCCCGGCTTCGACAAGACGCATATCCGCGAGACGTAAGCCAGGCGCAAGCCAAATCATGAAAGCACGGGGAAGGAAAGGGGTCAAAGCACGTGGAAGACGATCCGCAAAAGCGGGAGATCGCGAGGCGCCGGCATTTTGCGTTCCGGCTGAACTTATTCTTTTTTGCCACGTTTTTTTTGTTCAGCGTCCTGATCGTCCGGCTGGCGATTCTGCAGTTCGTCGAAGGCCCGTCGCTCCGCGAGGAAGAGGAGAAGCGGGGCTCCACGAAAGTGCTGATCCCGCCGATCCGGGGCAATATCTACGATTCGGGCGGCAAGGCGATCGCGTATTCGACCTCGACGCAGTCGCTGTACTACAGTATCGAGCCGGGCGAGAAAAAGGAAGACTCCATCGCCACCGCCCGGCAGCTCTATTACGTGTTCCAGCAGCACGGCGATCCGAAGGCCGCGGTGTCGCTTGAGCAGATCGTCAAGAACATGGACCTGGAGTACAAGAAGAACACGGTGTCCGTGCCGCGGCGCATCAAGAGCGGCCTGACGTCCGACGAGATCGCCTACTTCCTCGAGAACCGCGACCGGTTCCGGGGCATCGACATCGTCGAGGAAAGCATCCGCCACTACGACACGACCCATACGGCCGTCCAGCTCGTCGGCTACTTGAAGAAGTTCGGCGGCGGCGCCGAGAACGGACTGTACAAGGACAAGGCGAGGACCGACGATCCGCGGCTGAAATATTTGCAGCAGGAGGACGTCGGCTACGACGGCATCGAGTACATGTACCAGGACGTGCTGCGCGGCAAGAACGGGCTGAAGGTGTACCCCGTTAACGCGGCGAGCCGCATCATCGGGCCGCCGGTCGTGACGAAGCCGGACAAAGGCGACAATATTTATTTGACCATTAACCGGCAGGTGCAGGAGGCGACGGAGCAGGCGATCATGGATCAGCTCCATTATCTCCGGACGACGCCGACCGATAAGCGCGCGCCGAACGCCAAGACCGGGTACGCCGTCGCGATGGAAGTGAAGACCGGCAAAGTGATCGCCATGGCGAGCATGCCGGATTACGACCCGAACATCTGGGAAGGCGGCAGCATCAGCACCGACGATTACAACGCGATCAAGTACGTGCTGCAGAACGGGACCATCAGCCCGGTCATCGGACCGTACGACGATCCGAAGGAGCAGCGCAAGCATCCGTCGTCCATCGTGTTCCTGGGATCGACCCAGAAGCCGCTGTCCGTGCTCATCGGGCTGAACGAGAAGCTGTTCACGACGACCAGCACGTATACGGATACGGGCTCGTTCTATTACGGGAGGGAAGGTTCGACGCGCCGCCGGATCGGCAACGCGAAGGGGCATGCGTACGGCACGCTGGATCCGTCTTCCGCGATCTCGCATTCGTCCAATCCGTTCATGGCCAAGATGGTCGGCGACGCGCTGTACCGGAAGGACCCGAAGAACGGCGTGGAGATCTGGGACAGGTACGTCAAGCAGTTTGGCCTCGGCGTGGAGACGGGGAGCGGGCTGCTGAACGAAAGCAAAGGCGTCATCGGCTACTTCCACGAGAAGGAGGCGGCGAGCTCGCAATCCGCGCTCATCCTCGCGTCGTTCGGCCAGATGGGCCGGTATACGACGCTCCAGCTCGCCCAATACGCGGCGACGCTGGCGAGCCACGGCAAGCGGATGAAGCCGCAGTTCGTGAAGGAGATCCGCGACACGGACGGCAACGTCGTGCAGGGCTACATGCCGGAAGTGCTGAACGAGATTCATTTCCCGGAGGCTTACTGGCGGGAAATCGAAGCCGGCATGCTGAAGGTCAGCGTCAAGGAGTTCAACGAAGCGCCGTACAAGGTGCTGCGCAAAACGGGGACGTCCCAGCAGCAGGTCAGCAGCAAGACGGTCGAGAATTCGGTCTTCATCGCGTCCGCGCCCGCCGACGATCCCGTCATCGCCGTCGCCGTCGTCATTCCGGAAGGCGGATTCGGCGCGGACGGCGCCGCGCCGGTCGCGCGCAAAATTTTGGACGCGTACCACGATTACATCGGCTTCAATGGCGTGCCGCAGAAGCAGAACGGCGCGGCAGGCGGCGCTGCCGGCGGCAAGCCGTGACCGGAATCGCGTGATAGGGCGAGCAGCGAAGACCACGGGCGTGCCCACCCGGAACCGAGCAAGCCGTGTCGCAACGAAGGAGCGCCCCGCGGGCGGAAGACGCCGCCGCGGGGCGTTTTTTTGCCGCCGCAGGGTTGTCCCGTTGTTGCACAACGGAAACAATGTTGCATATGATAAACCATAAGCGCTTCGCCGAAGGAGGGAATGCCCATGATAGGACAGATGCGCAAGCACGCTTCGATCCGCCGCTTCCTGTACGTAGTCCTGTTTCTGGCCGGGGCGCTTCTGGGCGCATGAGGAGGACGGGGAGCGGGGCTTGCAGGCAGCGGCCGAATTGGAGGCTCGCGCCGCGCGATTCCCGCCGCTGCATAACGAACCGCGACGGGCCGCGACTTGCGGCCCTTTTTGTCCGTCCGCGGTTTGGATTCTACCCATTCTGTGCTAAAATTGCTTCTAGTGGGCTGCCGCAGGCGCAGCTTGGCGAGGAGGCCAGCAATGGGAGCAATCAAATTCGTCGCACTCGACATGGACGGAACGCTGCTGAACGACCGGCAGGAGATCAGCAAAGAAAACGCGAAGTGGATTCGGAAAGCGCTGGATGCCGGCGTCGTCGTCAGC
The DNA here is from genome assembly GCF_042653205.1 of Paenibacillus sp. GCM10023250. Classification (NCBI taxonomy): domain Bacteria; kingdom Bacillati; phylum Bacillota; class Bacilli; order Caryophanales; family Paenibacillaceae; genus Paenibacillus; species Paenibacillus sp. GCM10023250. The sequence continues at coordinate 51,555 of NZ_JBHSHY010000006.1, forward strand.
TTCGCAACGGGACGGGGCTATCAGGGCGCGCTGCCGTACGCGGAACAGCTGGATCTGCAAACCCCGATGATCACCGTCAACGGAAGCGAAATATGGACGCGCCCCGGCGTGCTGCATCAACGGACACTGATGGCGCTGCCCGTGCTGAAGCGGCTGCACGAGCTCGCGCTCCGGCACGAGGACGTCTGGTACTGGGCGTACTCGACGATGGGCGTGTTCAACAAGGAGAACTGGAGCGAGCTCGGCGGGGACTACGCGTCCCAGCACTGGCTCAAGTTCGGGTATTACTCGGAAGACGCGCCGGCGCTGAAGGCGATTTTGGACGAGACGTCCGCGTGGGGCGGCCTCGAGATCACGAATTCGTCGCCGTCCAACCTGGAGCTTAATCCGCAGGGCGTCACCAAGGCGGCGGCCATTCGCGAAGTATGCGGGCTGCTCGGCATCGGCATGTCCCAGGTGGCCGCCATGGGCGACAGCCTGAACGATATCGCGATGATCCGCGAAGCGGGCCTCGGGGTCGCGATGGGCAACGCGCAGGACGAAGTGAAGGCGGCGGCGGACGTCGTGAACGTCACGAATGAAGAGGACGCCGTTGCGCGGCTGTTGCAAGACTACGTGCTGAAAGGGTGAGCCCGGCATGGAAATCGCAGGCTGGATTCTAGTCATCGCCTTATTCGTCGTCGGCATGGCCGGCGCTGTCTTTCCGATCCTTCCGGGGGCGCTGGCGATTTACGCCGCGTTCTTCGTCTACGGGTTTTTTATCTCGTTCTCGCCGTTCGGCTTCTGGTTCTGGACGATCCAGACGCTGATCGTCATCGTCCTGTTCGTCGCCGACTACGCGGTCAGCGCCTGGGGCGTGAAGAAGTACGGCGGCTCGCGCGCTTCCGTGATCGGCAGCACGATCGGCGTCCTGGTCGGCCCGTTCGTCATCCCGGCGTTCGGGCTCATCCTGGGTCCGCTGATCGGCGCCGTGGCCGGCGAACTGTTCACGGGCGCGGGCTTCGAGAAGTCGCTCAAGGCGGGACTGGGGGCGGTCGTCGGCTTGTTCACGAGCACGGTCGTCAAGTTCATCCTGCAGGGCGCCATGATTGTGGCATTTTTCATTTGGATCTAATACGAGGAGGCAGTCGAGATGATCAAGGTTACCGTTTGGAACGAATATTTGCACGAGCATATCCATGACGCGGTGAAGGCCGTTTATCCGAACGGCATTCACGAGGCGCTGAAGGCGGGCATCGGCACGGACGGCTTCGAGGTCGCGACGGCGACGCTGGATCAGCCGGAGCACGGGCTGACGGAAGAGAAGCTCGCGAATACCGACGTACTCGTCTGGTGGGGCCACATGGGCCACGACAAAGTCGACGACGCGATCGTCGCGCGCGTGCACGCGCGCGTCATGGAAGGCATGGGGCTCGTCGTGCTGCACTCCGGGCATTTCTCCAAGATTTTCAAGAAGCTGATGGGGACGGGCTGCGACTTGAAATGGCGCGAAGCGAACGAGAAGGAGCGCATCTGGACGGTCAACCCGGCGCATCCGATCGCGGCGGGGCTGCCGGAGCAGTTCGTGCTGGACCACGAGGAAATGTACGGCGAGCACTTCGACATTCCAGCGCCGGACGAGCTGGTGTTCGTGAGCTGGTTCGAGGGCGGCGAGGTGTTCCGCAGCGGCTGCACCTGGTTCCGCGGCCAAGGCAAAGTGTTCTACTTCCGTCCGGGGCATGAGACGTTCCCGACCTATTACAATCCGAACGTGCTGCAGGTCATCCGCAACGGCATCCGCTGGGCGGCTCCTTCGGGCGCGGCCAAGCCGGTACGCGGCAACCACCAGCCGCTTGAAGCCATCAAATCGAAATAAGCGCCGGGCAACAGCTTCGGAATTAGGAGACGAATAGCGGCTCATGGTTAAAAAGGACTCTTTGATCAAAGGCACTCTCATTCTCGCGGCGGCGGCGCTGGTGGCCCGGTTTCTCGGGATTTTCCAGCGCATTCCGCTCGATTATATGACGGACAGCCATGGCGGCGGGTATTTTACCGTCGCCAATAACATTTATCTCATGCTGCTCATCGTCGCGACCGGCGGCATTCCGAGCGCGATCAGCAAGATGGTGTCGGAGCGGTACGCGCTCGGCCGGCCGGACGAAGCGCAGCGCATCTATAAGGCGGCGCTGCTGTTCGGCGCCGTGACGGGCGTGCTCATCACGGTGCTGCTGCTCGTCTTCGCGCCGTTCTACGCGACGCATATCGCCGAGAAGCCGGGCGCGGACCTCGCGGTGCGCGCCATCGCTCCGGCGCTGCTGTTCTTCCCCGTCATCGCGATGATGCGGGGTTACTTCCAGGGCCGTCAGTTCATGGCGGCCGGGGGCATCTCCCAGATCGTCGAGCAGATCTTGCGGGTCATCACGGCCGTCGGCCTGGCGTACCTCGCGCTCGCGATGGATTGGGGCCAAAGCTGGATCGCCGCGGCGGCGACGTTCGGCAGCGTGTTCGGCAGCGTTGGCGCGTTTCTCGTCATGCTGTCGTACGCCCGCAAGCTGAAGCGCCAGGACGCGAAGGACGCGGCGGGCGCAGGCGCTTCCCCGCAGCGGACGGGCCGTTCCGTCCTGCCCTTCGGCGCCATTTACCGGGAGCTCTTCAAAATTTCGGTGCCGATCGTCATTACGTCGATGACGGTGCAGTTTATTTATTTCTTCGACACGTCGTTCTTCATTAAGCTGACGCACGGCTATTACGCCGCCGCCGACGCGGACCAGATGCTCGACTGGCTGGGCGTGAAGGCGCAGGCGCTTGCCGGCATTCCGCCGATTCTCGCGATCGCCCTCAGCCAATCGATGATTCCGATCATCTCGTCGGCGTACAAGGTGAAGAACATGCAGGAAGTGGAGCGCCAGGCGTCGCTCGTCATGCGGATCGTCGTCTTCACCGGCGTGCCGGTGTCGCTGATCATGACGGTGGCCGCGTTGTCCATCACTGGCCTGCTCTTCTCCAATACCGGCGGCAGCGGCGCCGTCGCGGCGCTGACCGCGGGCACGATCTTCCAGATCACGATGATGACGAGCAACACCGTCCTGACGAGCATGAACAAGCCGCGGCTGCCGATGCGCCACGCGCTGATCGGGATCGTCGTCAAGGTCGTGACGAGCCTGATCCTGGCGCCGCTGCTCGGCGTGTACGGCATTATTTTGTCGTCCACGATCTGCTTCATGGCGATCGCGTGGCTCAATTTCCGGCAGATTCGCAAGGAAATCCGGCTGAACATCCTCGGCACGCGCTGGGCGGGCTACGCGCTGACGATCGCGGTCGCGTCCAGCGCGGGCTGGCTCGTCGATTACGCGTGCAGAACGTATATCGGCGGCATTCCGGTGAAGATCACGTACGCGTGCTCCTGCATCGCCGCGGGCGTCGTCTCGCTCGGCCTGTACGTCGCGCTGCTCATTCTGCTCAAGGTCGTCACGCACGAGGACGTGCAGCAGTTTCCGGGCGCGCTGCGCCGGCTGCTGAACCCGCTCATGCGGATCGCGGGGCGCCGCGGACCGGAATCTAGCAGATAACGCTTAACCTTCCAAATATCCCCTGTTCATGGTAGAATAGGCCGTAGCCTTTTTACCTATGAAAGGGGATTTATTCGTTTATGAAATCATGGATTCTGCGCAAGAAAGCGCTGGGCGTGCTGCTGCTTTCGCTGGTCGTGCTCGTCGTGGCGGGCTGCCAGGCCGTGGGCGGCGTCGACTTCAACGCGATGTTGAAGCAGGCGATGAAAGTGACGGCCTACGAGGGCAGCGAATCGGTAGAGTTCAAGCTGCTGCCGAAGGAAGGCGCGGCCGATGTGTTCGAAGGCGAAGCAGGCGAGCTGCTGAAGCTGGTCTCCAACGTCAAGCTGACGCTGACCGACGTCAAGACGAGCGAGAAGGACGGCATGTCCGCCGCGGGCAATCTCGCGCTCGGCGAGAAGAACATCGGGTTCAGCCTGAAAATGAACAACGAGGCTGCCGAGCTCGACCTGGAGGGTGCCAAGCAGCCGATCCTCCTGCCGCTAGCGGAGGGCGGATTGGCCATCCCCGGCGCTGGGATCGGGACGGATGCCGGCGCGGCGTCCGTGACGGAAGCCGGCAAGGCGATCATTGACGCCGTCAGCGGCTACGCGATCGACAATCTGCCGAACCCGTCGCATCTGAAGGTGACGCCGGGCCAGGAGACGGTCAACGGAGAGTCCGTGACCGGGATGAGCGTGCATGCCGAGCTGACCGGCAAGGAGCTGTGGAACTGGCTGAAGTCGTACTTGGACGCGCTGATCGCCGACAAGGAAGGCCTGAAGGCATTGCTGAAGGGCGTGCTCGAGGCGGTGCGCAGCCAGGAAGGCGCCATCGCGGCGTCCCCGGCCGAAGAGCTGTTCGGCACGCTGCCGGAGGAGGATAACCTCGACGAGGCGGCCGACCAGATCTACGAAGCGCTGACGCAGCTGAAGGCCGAGCTGGCGAAGGCCGAGACGGAAGAGGCCGACGCGCTGAACAGCGTGTTCAACGACGGCACGTACGTGAAGGGCGATCTGTTCATCGACGGCAAACTCGACATTCGCAAAGCCGTGCTCGAAGCCGGCGTCAAATTGACGGACTCGGCCGCCGCCGAGGATGAAGAAGAAGCTATGGGACTGAGCGCCATGATGCCGTTCGAGGGCATCCAGCTGAAGATAACGTCGGACCGGTGGAACGTGAACGGCGACGTGAAGCCGCTTCAGCCGTCGGCCGGCAAGCCAGCCTTGAGCGCCAACGCGCTGATGTCGATGCAGGGCTACGAAGTGCTCCGCCAGTTCGAGCCGAACTCCGTCGTCTACGACCTGCTGCGCAATCAGGCGCATATCAGTCAGCAGATGGTCATCATGAGCGCGGACTACGACCGCAGCGCGCCGATCATTACGCCGGGCGGCATTACAATCGTGCCGCTGCGCTACACGGCCCAGTCGTTCGGCGCGACGCTGGCGAAGTCGGGCAGCTCGCTGATCGTGAAGGACGGCGCGACGAACGCGACGATCAGCTTGAAAAACGGCAGCGGCAATGCCATTATTAACGGTAAGACGGTCAAGTGGAGCTTCCCGACGACCGTCGTGAACGGCGTGACCTACGTGCCGGCGCGCGATTTCGCGAAAGCGCTCGGCGCCCAGATCCGCTGGGAGAACATGTTCGGAACCAAAGTGCTGATCATGGACCGCGAGCCTTAAGCCGCGAACCAAGGTCCGCGCGCATCAACCCGTTTCCCACGGCATCGCGATCGAAGGCACGCCACGAAAGGAGAGGGATATCGATGGAACGAATCACGACGGAAGAAGCCTTCCGCGAAGCGATACAAGCGGACGGCGTGACGGTCGCCGTTTTCAAGGCAACCTGGTGCAAGGACTGCCATTTTATCGAGCCGTTCATGCCGGACGTGGAGGCCGCGTACGGCGGCCGGATCCGCTTCCTGGAGATCGACCGCGACGAGATGGCCGATCTGTGCAGCGAGCTGAACATCCTGGGCATTCCGAGCTTCATCGCCTTCCGCAACGGCGCCGAGCTCGTCCGTTTCGTCAGCAAGCTCCGCAAGGACCGGGCCGAGATCGAGCAGTTCCTCGACCGCGCTCTGCAAGTATCCGAAGCGCTGGCGAAATAATCGCCGAATGCGCGAAAAAGCCCGCCGCGGCGGCCGTTTACGGCCGTCCGACGGGCTTTTTTTCGCGGCGCAGGCGTTCACAGTTTGAACATGGTATTTGTCGAATAGGTTCGTTATAATGGGAGTTGATTCTGAGGAAGCCAGGTGATGAAGTTGAATGACACCCGCTATCGCGCGCTTGCCATCTTGACGTGCATCGGCATGTTTCTCGTGCTGATCGCCGGCGCGTTGGTCACGAATACGGACTCGGGTCGCGGATGCGGCACGGATTGGCCGCTTTGCAACGGCAAATTCGTGCCGGCCTATACCGTCGAGTCGTTGATCGAATATTCCCACCGCGTCATCAGCGGCGGCGTCGGCCTGCTCGTGCTGGCGACGTTCATCGCGACGCTCATGCTGTACCGCAACGATAAGGAGCCGATCTATTATTCGGCCGGCGCGGGCCTCTTCACGGTGCTGCAGGCGCTGCTCGGCGCGGCCGCCGTCGTCTGGCCGACGACGCCCGCGGTGCTGGCGCTCCATTTCGGCATTTCGATTCTCGCGTTCATGTTTACGCTGCTGCTCGTCATCTGGTCGTATCGCAAGAAGCACGGGACGCTGACGGACAAGCCGTCCAGAGCGCTTCCCCAAGCGGTCTTTTGGTTGTCATTGCTGATTCTTGCCTATACGTACTTCGTCATCTATCTGGGCGCGTACATCCGCCATACGGAATCGTCCGGCGGCTGCGTCGGCTGGCCGCTGTGCAACGGCGAGCTCGTGCCGAATTTGGACGGCGCGACGCTTTACGTATTCATGCACCGCGTCGCCGCCGCGATCTTGCTGATCGTCATCGGCGCTTTAATGGTTTACGTGAACCGCGTCTGCGCCGATCCGGGCATGCGCCGGTCGATGACGGTGACGTTCGTGCTCGTCTGCTGCCAGGTGCTGAGCGGCGCGCTGCTGACGATGACGCTGCGCGACGAGGACTGGTTCGTCTTCACGAGCATTTTGCACAATATGATCGTATCCGGGTTGTTCGGCATCCTGAGCGATTTCATGATCCGGGCCTGGAAATGGCGCGAAGGGCGGTTGCAGGCATGAGTTTCACCGATTTGCGAGGCTTGATCGACACGCTGCGGCGCGAAGGCGATCTCGCCGTTATCGATGCACAGGTCGATCCGTACTTGGAGCTGGCGGAGATTCACCGCCGGGTCATCGACGAAGGCGGACCAGCGCTGCTCTTCACTAACGTCAAGGGGAGCCCGTTCCCCGTCGTGACGAATTTGTTCGGCACCGTGCGCCGCGTGGACCTCGCCTTCGGACCGCGGCCGGAGGCGTTCATGAAGCAGGCGATCGGCGCGATGGACCGGCTGCTGCCGCCGTCGCCGAAGGCGCTCTGGGGCGAGCGCAATTTGATCTGGGATGCCCTGAAGGTGGGCATCAAGGAAGTGCCGGCGAACGCGGCCCCGATTCTGGGCGCTGTGCGGAGAGAGCGGCCCCTGGAGGGCTTGCCCGCGCTGACGAGCTGGCAGCTGGACGGCGGCCCTTTCGTCACGCTGCCGCTCGTCTACACGGAGCATCCCGAGCACCGCAGCCAGCATAACCTCGGCATGTACCGGATGCAGATCTTCGATCATTCGACGACGGGCATGCACTGGCAAATTCATAAAGGCGGCGGCTTCCACTACCACGAAGCGGAGAAGCGCAATGAGGCGCTGCCGGTATCCGTCTTCCTCGGCGGGCCGCCGGCCCTGATCGCCTCGGCCATCGCGCCGGTGCCGGAGCATCTGCCGGAGCTGCTGCTCGCGTCGCTGATCATCGGCGGCAAGCTGCAGGTCGTGCAGGATCCGTACGGCCGGCACCGGATCCCGGCCCATGCGGAATTCGTGCTGAGCGGGAAGGTCGAGCCGCATGTACGGCGTCCGGAAGGCCCATTCGGCGACCATTACGGCTATTACTCGTGGACGCATGATTTTCCGGTGTTCGACGTCAGCCACATGTGGCACCGGAAGGACGCGATCTATCCGGCGACGATCGTCGGCAAGCCGCGCCAGGAGGATTACTACCTGGGCGACTTCCTGCAGCGCCTGCTGTCGCCGGCGTTCCCGCTCGCGATGCCCGGCGTCAAGGAGCTGTGGACGTACGCGGAGACGGGCTTCCACGCGCTCGCCGCCGCCGTCGTGCGCGAGAGTTATTCGCGGGAAGCGCTCGGCACCGCATTCCGGATCTTGGGCGAAGGCCAGCTGACGCTGACGAAATATTTAATGATTACCGACCGTCCGGTCGACCTCGGCGATTTCCCGCAGCTGATGGAAACCGTGCTCGAGCGCTTCCGGCCGGATACCGATTTGTTCGTCTTCGACAAGACGTCCCACGATACGCTGGATTACACCGGCGGTAAACTGAATCACGGCAGCAAGGCCGTCATGCTCGGCGTCGGCGAGCCGGTGCGCGAGCTGCCGGCCGTCTACGACGAAGGGCCGATCGACGAAATCGCGGACGCCCGGCCGTACTGCCGCGGCTGTCTCGTCGTATCAGGCGCATCATACGAGCAGGAGCCGGAGCTGGCGGTCCGGCTGCTCCGGCGGCTGCGCGAGCGCGGCACGGCTTGGCCGCTCGTCATTCTGGCCGACGACGCGTCGATCGCCGAGGCGCAGACGCCGTTCCTGTGGACAGTGTTCACGCGGTTTAATCCCGCCGACGACATCTACGCGGAGACCCAGCTGAACCGGCATCACGTCGGTTATGGCCTGCCGCTCGTCATCGACGCGCGCATGAAGCCAGGGTATCCCGACGAGCTCGTGCCGCGCGAGGACGTCGTGAAGCTGGTCGACGACAGATGGCATTCGTATTTTAACCGCTAAGCGCGTATACTGATAGAGAAGCCGCCCACGCTTGGACGCGCCGCCGCGCCGCATGATCGTGCCGTCGGCGGCGACAGATCCTTTTGGCCGAGGATGGAGGAACTTGACGATGCTCCGCATCTTGTTTGGCGAACCCCCGCGCAAGGACGAGGGCAAGCTGCTCGAGGCGTTTCAAGCGATGGAGCGGTTCGCCGCCCTGCTGCACGAGCGCATCGAGCGAGGCTTGGACCCCGACCATCAGCTGCGCAAATACGAAATTTACACGCTCGGGCTGATCTCGTCGTTGGACGAGCTGGAGCAGAGCGTCTACGCGGCGTCCAAGTACGCGGCATTGGTGACCTCTCCGACGCTCGAGGGCATGACGGATGAAGAGCAGGTCAACTACAACCGCTATGTCTACTTCGATAAGAACGCGTTCATCCGCCTCTTCTCGCTGCTCGACAAGCTCGGTACGCTGATGAACGATTACCTTCATTTGGAGACCGAGCGGGTCAAGCCGCATTTTTCGTATTTCACGGTGCTCCGCCGGATGCGGGAACGGCTGTCGGGCACCGAATTGACGGCCAAGCTGCTCGAGCTGAAGGAGAGCGGCATGGAGTCGATGAATCGGCTGCGCAAACGGCGCAACATGGAGATCCATTACATGAATTCCGAAATGAAGGACGATCTGCAGCAGAACCATGAAGCGTACTTCGAGCAGCACCGTCTCGAAAATCTAGCGCAGCAGACGCAGGACCTCGCGCGGATGCTGGACCTGGTGCTGGATACACTTAAGCTGACCTTTCATCATGCCTACAGCCAGATCAAGCATTGAATTGAACTGACCTGGGAGGGTGCTATGGAGCTGAGAGGAAGAACGGCCCTGATTACCGGGAGCGCCAAAGGCTTGGGCAAAATGACGGCGCTTACGCTGGCCGCGATGGGCTGCGATATCGTGCTCAATTACGTGAACAGCGAACGGGAGGCGAACGAGCTGGCCGCGGAGATTCAGCGGCTGCACGCGGTCAGGGCGACCGCCGTTCGCGCGGACGTCGCCGTGCAGCGCGAGGTCGACGCGTTGGCCGCGCAGGCGCTCGCATGGTCACAGACCGGCACCGTGGATATTCTGATTAACAACGCGGGTCCGTTCATCCGCGAACGCCGGCTCTTCGCCGATTACGACGCCGCGTCCATCACTGGCCTCGTCAATGGCAATCTGCTCGGCGTGATGCTGCTCGACCATCACGTGCTGCCGGGGATGCGCGGCAGGCAGTGGGGGCGCATCATTCATTTGGGCTTCGGCCATGCGGGGGAAGGCCGCGCCTGGCCGCACCGGGCGGTGTACGCCGCGGCGAAGACCGGCCTCGTCTCGTTCACGAAGACGCTCGCCGTCGAAGAAGGGGCGAACGGCATTACGGTGCACATGGTCTGTCCCGGCGATATTCGCGGCCTGAACAAGGAGCGCACGATCGCCGAGGTAGCGGGCGAGCGGGACGAGGAGTCGCCCCGCGGCCGTCCGGGCAGCGGCGAGGACATCGCGCGCGTCATCGCGTTCCTGTGCTTGCCGCAGTCGGACTACATGACCGGCAATATCGTCGACGTGACGGGCGGATTCGACCCCATCAAGACGTCCATCAAATCCAACGCCTGACGGCTGCCGTCAGGCGCACAGCAAAAAGCGTCTTGCCGCCGGCAAGACGCTTTCAGGTTTAGTAGGGCAAAAGGGGCAAGCTTAGAATACTTGCATAACCTCTTGGACGCCTTCGACTTCCTCGAGCAGAGCGCGTTCGATGCCCGCTTTCAGCGTGATCGTCGAACTAGGGCAGCTGCCGCAGGCGCCCATCAAGCGAAGCTTGACGATGCCGTCCTCGACGTCAACGAGTTCGACGTCGCCGCCGTCGCGCTGCAGGAACGGGCGAAGCTTGTCGAGCACGTCGAGTACTTCGTCATACATGGTGCTTTGTGCGTTTTCGCTCATTGCAATCCACTCCTTTCTCCCCTATTATAGTACAAAGCGACGCAATTGAAAATGGATATCAGTATCTAAAGGCCAGGTGATTCATCATGTTGAAACCCATCATCGAATTTTGCGCAAGCAATATGCACCACGGCACGGATAAGCTGATGAAGAAGCTTGAAGCCAATCCGGACTACGAGGTCATCGAATATGGCTGCCTCGGCAACTGCGGCGAGTGTTATCTCGCGCCGTTCGGCATGGTCAACGGCACGATCGTGTCCGCGGACACCGTCGAGGAGCTCGAAACGAAAATGATGGATGAGATCGAAGAACAGCAAGCCGTGCAAGAAGCGCTGGATCGGATCATCGACGATCTGTAAGACCGCCGCGCGAACCGCTTCTTACACGCATTCCTATAGGCTAACCGAAGTGATGCTTGGACATCCACAAGACGCCGCTCTTGACGAGCCGCGGCACGCGTCCGAGCATCGTCGCGCGGCCCATGAGGCCGAAGCCGTCCTTCTTCCCGAGGGAGCCGAGCGTGCCCTTCAGCTTGATCTTGCCGAGCTTCGGCATCTTGCCGGTCCAGAGCGCCTGCATGACTTCGGCGACTTGCTTGCCTTGGCCTTCGGCGGCCTGGGCGCTCGGCGAGAACGGCAGGGAGGCGCAGTCGCCGACGATGAACACGTCGTTGTAATCCGGCAGCTGGTGATATTCGTTGATGATGAGCCGGCCCTGATTGTCCTTCGGCAGGTTCATGCGCTGCACGAGCGCCACCGGCTGAATGCCAGCCGTCCATACCGTCACGTCGGAGAGAATCGGGCTCGTGCTGTTGGCGTCGTGCAGGACGCCGTCTTCGAGCTTGTGCAGGGACACATTGCCCCGCATTTCCACTTCGTGCTCGATAAACCACGAGGATACATATTCCTGCAGCTTGCCCGGGAACGCGGAGAGAATGCTCGGGCCGCGGTCGATGATGCGGATGTTGAGGTCCGGACGACTTTCGCGCAGCTCCGCCGCGACTTCCACGCCGCTCAGGCCCCCGCCGACGATGGAGACTTGGCCGTAAGGCTTCACGTCGTTCAGCGCCATGTAGGTTTTCCGGGACGACGACATCGTTTGGATACTGTTGGAGTACAACTCCGCGCCTTCGATGCCGTGGTACTTGTCCGTACAGCCGAGCGCGACGACGAGCCAATCGTAGGACAGCGGCTCTTGGCCGGCCATGACGATGTGCTTCTCATCGAGGTTGATGTCCGTCACTTCGCCATAGGTCACGATCAGCCGCGGATCCGATGGGAACGCCACCCGGAGATCGACTTCCGGCGACGTGCCGGCGACGAGCGCGTAATATTCTGTCTTTAAGCCTTGGAACGGCATGCGGTCGATCAGGACGACGACTGTATCGTCGGGCAGCTCGCCTTCGAGCAGCGCGTGCGCCACCGTCAGACCGCCGTAGCCGCCGCCGAGAATTACGAATCTTTTCATAATAAATCCCAACTTTCTATGGATGCGTAGTACTGCCGATTCGGATTTGTCATGTAGTATGCACACGACAGACCTTCGCAATGAGAGGTCCTCGTCGCGAAGGTCATGGGAATGACTGCTTATTCGTACACTTTGACTTCGTTGTAGAACGTGTCGCGTTCCACGGGAATGCGGCCCGCGCCTTTGATGAGCCAGATCAGGTCTTCGCGGGTGATGCCTTCCGGCGTCAGCGCGCCCGCCGCATGGCTGATCCGTTCCTTGACCATCGTGCCGTGGACGTCGGAGGCGCCCATCGTCAGCGCGACCTGGGTCAGCTGCGTGCCGATGTTGATGAAGTACGCCTTGATATGCTGGAAGTTATCGAGCATCAGCCGGCTGATCGCGATCGCCTTCAAGTCGTCGAACGCGGAATTGCGGCGACGAATGCTCGCCTTCGGGCTGATCGGCTGCATAGACAGCGGAATGAAGACTTGGAATCCGTTCGTCTCGTCCTGCAGCTCGCGAAGCTGAAGCATGTGGTGGATGCGGTCTTCCTTCTTCTCGACGGAGCCGTAAAGCATCGTCGTATGTGTGCGGAGGCCGAGTTGATGCGCAATCCGGTGCACCTCGAGGTACTGGGAGACGTCGGCTTTGTCGACGCGCATTTTTTTGCGATACTCGTCGGACAGAATTTCCGCGCCGCCGCCGGTCAAGCTTTGCAGTCCGGCCGCTATCAGCTCCTGCAGCACTTCCTTGTAGGTGAGTCCGCTGATCCGGGAGAAGAAATCGATTTCCGCGGCCGTGTAGGCTTTCAGCGCGACCTCCGGAAACCGCTCGTTCAGCGCCTTCAGGGAATCTACGTAATATTGGAACGGAACATGGGGATTATGGCCGCCGACGATGTGGAACTCCCGGACGTCCGGGTGAATATGCTGTTCCACGTAGGCGATCATCTCGGGTCCGCTCAGCGTATAGGCGCCTTCGTCGCCCTGATCCTTGCGGAAATTGCAGAACGCGCAGTGCGCTTCGCACACGTTGGTGAAATACAAGCTCATATTCTCAATAAAATACACCTTGCGGCCGTTCTTCTTGAGGTTGACCTCGTTGGCCAGCTGGCCGATCGTGAGCAGGTCGTCGGAGCGGTACAGGAACTCCCCGTCTTCCTGGTTCAGCCGTTCGCCGGAACGAACCTTTTCCACGATGGCCTGCATCTGTTTGTCTGCTGTCGGTATTGCCACATTCATGACGGCTTCCTCCTAAGTCCGCCGGGCACGCGTTTCGTTGCAGGTCCGGTGAATGATGTAAAGAACTGAAGCGACTTTGTGAAAAAAATTACTTATTCTTTCCCCAAAAAACCATTGAAACGACTTTCCTTATTATAAACCTCATCCCAACGGGCGGCAACCATTAACTCGTGGCAGCCCGGCAAGGAGCTGGAAGTCCCGTTCTTGCCGAAGCCGGCAGCTTTTGAACCGGCTGTCGAATTCACGTACAATGAAGACGGGGAGAATACAAGCTTGCATCGCGGAAAGAGGGAAGAAATGGCAAACACATATACCTATACCCGCAAAGAAGAAGCGGTAAACGCGATCACCCACGGCGTCGGCGCGGTGCTCAGCCTTGCGGCGCTCGTGCTGCTGATCGTCTTCGCTGCGCTGAAGGGCAGCGCGGAGCACGTCGTCAGCTTTACGGTCTACGGGTCCATGATGCTGCTGCTCTACGTGGCGTCCACGCTCGTGCACAGTTTTCCGGAGGGCAGGGCCAAGCAGGCGTTCGAAATCATGGACCATGCCTGCATCTACCTGTTCATCGCCGGCACGTACACGCCGATCGTGCTGCACGTCGTCCAAGGCGCCGCCGGCTGGACGCTGTTCGGCATCGTCTGGGGACTCGCGCTCTGCGGCGTCGTGTTCAAATTGTTTTACGCGTCCAAGTTTCTGTTCACGTCGACGTTGGTATACATTCTCATGGGATGGATGATCGTCTTCGTCTGGGACTCGCTGCGGACGAATTTGGCGCCAGAGGGTTTGCATCTGCTCGTAGCGGGCGGGCTGCTCTATACGGTCGGCACGGTGTTCTATGTGTGGCGCAGCTTCAAGCATCATCATGCGGTCTGGCATCTGTTCGTGCTCGGCGGGTCGGTGCTGCATTTCTTCGCGATCATGCTCTACGTCCTGCCGCGATAACGGAAGGAAGCGGCCGGGTTATCCGGCGGAAGCGCCCGATACCGTGCCGTACGCGTATTGAGTCCCGGACGGAAGTGCAGTATACTGATTACTATAGAATCGTAAGTAGGATTGCGCGGATTGACCCTAGGAGGGATAGCGATGATCAAGATCAGCGACACGGCCAACGAGAAAATCAAAGAAATGCTGGAAGCCGAAGCTTCGCCGGAGCTCTTCCTGCGCGTCGGCGTGAAAGAGGGCGGCTGCAGCGGGTTTTCCTATAATATGGGCTTCGACGACGAGCAGGCCGATACCGATAAAGCGATGGAGCTGAACGGCTTGAAGGTCGTCGTGGACGAAGGCAGCGCCAAGTACTTGAACGGCCTCGAAATCGACTTCAAGGAATCCGCCATGGGCGGCGGCTTTACCATCCATAATCCGAACGCCACGGCGACCTGCGGCTGCGGTTCTTCGTTCCGCACGGCGACGGAAGCGGGCAACCCTTCGGCCGAACCTTGCTGACCGGATGACCGGACGGCCTCTGCGGGCGGGACGCCCGCGGCAGCCATAAGCGCTTTGAGGCAGGAAGGCTCCCGGTTTCCGGGAGCCTTTTTCGCATGCTTGCGGGCGCTCCGGCCGGTGCCGGTCGAACAAAAAAGTTATTATTTAGTAAATGAAATATCTCTGTTATACTGAAAAAAATGCTAGTGACAAATTACTCATATCAGGATAGAACTTTGTTGCTAGATCGCTTATTATTAAGGTATACGAAGGCGCGGCCGCAAAAAGCAGCAGCAAACGGGGCGGCGCCGCCGGCTTGCGACATATCGCGCTTCATTTGCGCTTCACGGCTGATCGGGCGATGGTACATGCGGACGGTTCGTCCGGCGGCAGCGCCAGGGCGGGGCGAAGCGGAATCGAACCGGCGAACGGAATGTTGTTTAGTAGAAGGCGGAGGACGAAGACTATCATGAATTATGCACTGTTCTTATTGGGCTCTTTAATCGAGTATTGCACAACATTCGTTCTGATGTTCGCTTTATTCCGCTTCCCGCTCCGGGGAATCTTGATCCAGATCGTCATCATCGCCTTCATGATGAGCCATTTCTCCTACATAACGCGGCATTTCACCGAGATCAATAGTTATTCGTCCTATTTGCAATTGGTGCTGCTGATTATCGTCACTTGGGCGGTGTTTCGGGTGCCGCCGTTTTATTCCTTCATTATGAACGGAGCCGGGTTCATCAGCTTGTTCGCGGCACAGGGCATCACGATATTTCTGATCGTCATGACGGGCACCCCGTTCTCCCACATTACCAAGGATCCGGAAATCATCTTCGCCACGCAGCTGCTCTCCGGGATTATCCTGGTTGCCGTCAGCCGGTTCGTCGTCATCAAAAACTGGGGCTTCGACTACGTCCCCGCATCGCACCGGGTCTATATCGAATTCAACCGGACCAATTCGGCCCTGTTTGCCGTAATCGCTTCCAGCATCGTCATCGCGCTCGTCGCGGGCATCGCGCTCAAGGGCGATTTGGAGAAATACATCGTCGTCGCGGGAACGACGTTCCTCTGTTCCATTCCCGTATTCCTTTATTACAGCAGAAGGAAGGATGTCGAGGATGCTCGATAAGCTCGCCGTCGGCCTGCATAACCGGATGGTGGCCGCAGGTGTGGAGAAAGCGCCGTCCGCGGCGGTCATCAAATACGCGTTCGACATCTTGACGAATACATTGTCCGCGGCTATCGCCGCGCTGCTCATCGGCGCCTTC
The DNA here is from genome assembly GCF_042653205.1 of Paenibacillus sp. GCM10023250. Taxonomy (NCBI): domain Bacteria; kingdom Bacillati; phylum Bacillota; class Bacilli; order Caryophanales; family Paenibacillaceae; genus Paenibacillus; species Paenibacillus sp. GCM10023250. The sequence goes on from NZ_JBHSHY010000006.1 coordinate 67,378, forward strand.
ACCGGCGAATTCCGAAGCACGTGCTTCGCGCTGCTCGTGCTGGCCGTCATCCGCTACATGTCGGGCGGCTATCACTTGAAGTCGAGCCTGCTGTGCGCCTCCGTCTCCACGCTGACGCTCGTCGCGATCCCGCATATTCCGGTCGCGGACGCGTGGATGCCTTATCTCACGGGCTTTGCGGTCGTTATGATGCTGATTTTCGCTCCCGCGAACTACGACACCTACGCTACGCTGCCTGCTCGCTACTATCCGCTGCTCAAAGTCCTTTCGGCGTTATTCGTCGCTTCGAACTTTCTCGTTCATTCTGACATCATGACGGTTGTATTCGTCCTGCAGTCGATGCTTCTCTTATTCAAGGAAGGAGGTGAAGCAGAATGAAGAAGAACGTATACCGTTTGCTCGGGGTCGCTATCGCCGGCATCGCCACGATGTTCGTCACGACGGGCTCTTATGTTATTTTCCACAAGCCAAGAATCCCGGCTGAGCTCAGAAAGCAGGTGTAAGCATGCTGATTCCGCTGGTCAAACGCTATAACAAGAAGGATTTCGATATCGTTTACGTCCACCGCAACGACGTGCTGCTGATGCACAGCAATTACGGACAGATCAACTACCAGCACAAGGACGGAACGATTTTAAATCCGCTTTCCACGTTTGAGGAGCATGAACGCTTTTTGACGCAGGACAAGTTTGCCAGAGTCGACCGCTGCTACGTCGTCAACATGGACCGCGTCGAATTCTTCGACGAGGAACGGCAGCGGGTATTCTTCGATCCGGAACCGGTCGGCAAGACCGCGCCTAGCGCTCCGGTATCATTCTCCCGCATGGATACGGTTAAGGACGTTCGCCGAGGAATCGCGAACGGAAACCCCGTTCAATCCGGGAGTGCTCATTTCTCGCGATAAGTAAAAGTACAGGCTTTCCTGCCGAAGGAAAGCTTTTTTGTTTTTCCCGCCGATTTGGAGCCGCAGACCGCGCGTGAAGGAACGCAAAAATTGCCCGGGCAATATCGGACAATTCCCCATACGCGACATACGCGGGCGAATCTAGCATGCGCGATCTATCAGCCTACCAAATCAGGCGAGTTGACCATATCAATCATCCAAGAGACAGAAAGGGAGGAGGCATAAGCTATCGTATAGGAAACCAGGAAGGGGAGGACTTTGATGTCGGATGTACAACAAGGGAGGCAGCTGGCAAGCAAATGGGCCAAGACGGAGGCACTGCTTTCGCATGCGCAAATCGCGCCCCATATTCCGCCGACCCGGATGTTCACGAGGGATAACTTGAACAGCATGCTGAGCCAGCACGGCATGGTCGTCATCAAGCCGGTGAAAGGCGCGGGCGGGCACGGGGTCATTAAAGTCACCCGCGATGGAGGCAGCTACAAGTATACCTACTATTCGAAGACGAACCGGTTTCAAAGCTTCGACGGACTCTATCGGTCGTTGAACTCGAGACGGGGAAACCGCCGGTACTTGATCCAGAAGGGGATTCGTTTGGCGACCATCGGCGGACGGCCGATCGATTACCGGGTGAAGTACGTGAAGCAGCCGGGCGGTCATTGGGCCATCACGGCGATCGTCGGCCGATTGGCGAAGCCGGGACTGTTCGTGACGAACATTTGCCGCGGCGGCACGCTGCTCAGCGGGTCCGAGGGCATTCGCCGTTCGTTCTCCCAATCCGCCGTCGTCTCGAAGAAGCGTGAAATGCGAATGCTGACGCAGCTGTCGACCTCCGTGCTCGAAGGCCGTTTTCCCGGCATCGGGCAGTTGGGCTTCGATTTCGGCATCGACCAGTCCGGCAAGATTTGGATCTTTGAAGTCAACACCCGGCCTCAATAATATCGTAATATAATCGGTTGATAGGTTGATAGACGACCATTAAACTTTTTTATCAAATAGGGGAAGTCAAACCCTGTGTATAAACGTATCCACAAATCCCCACCGATATTTCCTGTTTTTTCGACGATTATTCACAGCGTATTCACATGCTGTCCACATGGGGATGTGGATAATCGGAACGCTTGTTCTAGGGCTCTGGGACATGCTAAGATGAACTGGAAGTAAGAGGAAGGGGGGCTGTGATATGGAACAGCTGTCTGATGAATTGCTGCTCGATGCTTATATCGCCGCAAACAAGTACAACCTGGAGCCTGAGTTTATCGAAATGCTGAAGGCTGAACTGCTGCGCAGGCAGATCAGTCCGGACGCTTATCGCAATTCGGCTTAATCCGGATCCGGCCCTTCCCGTTTAACTCCACTGCCGCACCGCGGCTTCGAACGCTGCACCGCATTGGCGACAATACGCGACATGGCTGCAGCTTTGAACCGCCCGCATCGGTTCCTCAACCGTCATTTCCGTCACCGGATCGGCATCATCCGGCTGGTAAGGCGAATACGGCCCCATGAAATCGGCCGTACGGCCCCAATCGTCGACCGCCGACGCGCACGCCGGACAACGAACGGCAAGCTGCTCCAACCCATTGCAGACCGGACATAACATAATTAAAGGGTACCCTCCTCAGCCCGAGCGGAATCGCTCGCATCATGTTGGCTAACGGTAGGATACCCTTTTTGTTTTCGTCTTGATACGCCGCATCGGTTACAGCTTCATGCTGCTGCTGTGGCCGGGCGACAGCTTGGCCGTCGGATCAACGTAGACCTTGGCGTTATTGATGGCCGTCGGGGCTTCGCCGAACCCGACGGCGATCAGCTTCAGCTTGCCGGGATACGTGGTGATGTCCCCGGCCGCGAAGATGCCCGGGATGCTCGTTTCCATACGCGAATCGACGAGTATGGAGCCGTTGTCGATCTCGAGTCCCCACTCCGCGATCGGTCCGAGCGAGGAGACGAAGCCGAAGTTCACGATGACGGCGTCGACGTCGAGCTGCTCGGTCTCGCCCGTCTTGACGTGCCGGAGCGTCGCGCTTTCGATCCGTTCCGGCCCGTTAAGCGCTGATATCTCGTATGGCGTAAGCACGCGGACGCTGGATTTCTTCAGATTCTCGACGCTATGCTCATGCGCTCTGAATTTGTCGCGCCGGTGGATCAAGGTAACGCTGGCCGCGATCGGCTCCAGCATGAGCGACCAGTCGACCGCCGAGTCGCCGCCGCCGCTGACGAGCACGCGCTGGCCGCGGAACCGGCTTAAGTCGCTGATAAAATAATGCAGGTTCTGCTTCTCGAAGCGAGACGCCTCCTCTAGCTCCAGCCGGCGGGGTTCGAACGCGCCGACGCCGGCCGTAATGATGACGGACTTGGCGTAATGGGTCGTCTTGTCCGTCACGATGGCGAAGTCGCGCTCGTCGCGCTTCACGACCTCCAGCACTTTCTCTTCCAATAATACTTCGGGATTGAACAGCGCCATTTGCTGCTTCAACTGTTCGACCAGCTCGCCCGCGGTAACTTTCGGAAAGCCGGCAACGTCGTAAATATGCTTCTCAGGGTACAAAGCCGCGAGCTGGCCGCCAAGCTGCGGCATGCTTTCGATGATTTTGACGGAAGCCTGGCGCATGCCGCCGTAAAACGCGGCAAACATGCCGGCCGGACCGCCGCCGATGATGGCGATATCGACTTGCGGGGAAGCGGGACTTGACACGGTTGACACCTCCAATAAGACTGAAATCATCACGGAAGAACGGCCTTTCTTTCAGTACATTATATATGGTTTACAAGCCTCTTTGAAAGAAGGAAATTGGATGTTATTCTAAAGTTTTTCGTATATTTTACCCTTGAAGTTTACGGGAAAAGTTTGTATCATGTGTGGTATTAGTAACGGGGTGTCGCAGGGCGACGGGCACGTCTCATACCATAAATGAACATAATGAACCGCACTCTACAGGCAAGAAATGATAAATGATTGTCTGTTTTTGCTTGTTTGTGTAAATTTTCACTTACTTAACCTAGAGAAAGAAAAAGACTTTACGAATGGATGGGATACTGGGATGAGCAACATACCGAAAATTGTGATTCTGGGTGCCGGTTACGGCGGCATCCTGACGGCGCTCCGGCTGCAGAAAGAATTAAATTATAATGAAGCCGACGTCACGCTCGTCAACAAGCACGACTATCATTATTTCACGACTCATCTGCATATGCCGGCCGCAGGTACGGACAAGACGGAAAATGCGCGCGTCAGCATCTCTAAGCTGATCGATGAGTTCAAAATCGATTTCGTGAAATCGACGGTCGTGCAAATCCGGACGCAGGACAAAAAGGTCATCCTCGAGGACGGGACGCTCTCGTACGATTATCTCGTCATCGGCCTCGGAGGCGAGCCGGAGACGTTCGGAATCCCCGGTATGCTCGAATACGCCATGAACATCCGCAGCCTCAATTCGGTCCGGTTGATCCGCGAACATATCGAATACCAATTCGCCCGCTACAAGCGCGAGCCGCACCGCACCGATTACCTGACCTTCGTGGTCGGCGGCGCCGGCTTCACGGGCATCGAATTCGTCGGCGAGCTGGCCGACCGGATCCCGGAGCTGTGCAAGCAGAACGACGTGGACCGTTCGCTCGTCAAAATCCACAACGTCGAAGCGGCGCCGACGGCGCTTCCGGGCTTCGATCCAGAACTGGTGGAATACGCGATGAACGTGCTGACGAACAAAGGCGTCACGTTCCGCATCGGCACCGCCATCAAGGAGTGCACGCCGGACGGCGTCATCGTGGGCGACAACGAAGAGATTCGCGCGGCGACGGTCATCTGGGCGGCGGGTGTCCGCGGCAACCGGCTGATCGAAGAAGCGGGCATCGAGACGATGCGCGGCCGCGTGAAGGTCGATGATTTCCTTCGCGTGCCCGGTCACGAAAACATTTACGTCGTCGGGGACAACTCCCTGATGTTCAATCCCGAAGGCCGTCCGTATCCGCCGACGGCGCAAATCGCCATGCAGCAGGGCGTCGTTTGTGCGCATAACCTGGTCGCTTCCATTCGTAATCAGCCACAGAAGAAGTTCGAGTTCAAGAACAAAGGCACGGTCGCGTCCTTGGGCAAAGGCGAGGCGGTCGGCCTGGCGTTCGGCAAGAAATACAAAGGCCGCGTGGCGGCATGGCTGAAGAAGATGATCGACATCCGCTACCTCTATATTATCGGCGGCATTCCGCTCGTGCTCCGCAAAGGGAAGTTCCTGTAATGCGGCACTGCAGCGTGCAGGTGCGCGGGCTGCTGACGCGCGACGAGCTGGACCGGTACAACGCGCTCATGGAGGTCGGATCATTCCTCGAGTCGCAGAGCCGGTACGATCTCGCGTACACGGTGCAGAAGGAAGTCGACCTGCTCATCATGCCGGCGATCGAGCGGCTGAAGGAGAAGAGCCGCGAGCGCGACCGTCAGACGGAAGCGTATCTGGAAGCGAAGCGGCTGCTTGAAGAGGACGACGAGGATTAGTGCAACGGACATCTAATATAATAGAAGAAAAGCGGACGGAACCCGAAGGTTCCATCCGCTTTTTTTGGCATTATCGCAAGTCATCGACTTATACGCGGAACATCTCCGCGAGCTTCTCTTCGGTCAATCGGTTGCCGACGTAGAAGTCGCCGAAGTCGCCGAAGCGCGCGCTCACTTCATCGAAGCGCATCTCGTAGATCAGCTTCTTGAACTGCAGCGCCTCGTCCGCGAACAGCGTGACGCCCCATTCCCAGTTGTCGAAGCCGACGGAGCCGGTGATGATCTGTTTGACCTTGCCGGCGTACTTCCGGCCGATCATGCCATGGCTGCGCATCATCTCTTTGCGCTCTTCCATCGACAGCATGTACCAGTTGTCGCTGGCTTGGCGGCGCTTGTTCATCGGGTAGAAGCAAATATGGTTCCATTTCGGCAGGATCGGCTTCAGGCGCGCGACGATTTCCGGGTTTTGCAGCGGATCGGAGCCCGGCTGGCCCATGTAGTTGCTCAGCTCGACGACGCTGACGTACGAATGCGCCGGAATCGTGAACGCGGCGAACGCAGATTTGTTGAACGCCGTCTCGAGCTCGTTCAGCTCCTCCAGCGTCTCGCGCAGATGCATCAGCACGAAATCCGCTTTCTGGCCGACGATGGAATAGAATGCCGTGCTGCCTTGCTTCTCATCTTCGACGGACTGCCACTGCTTCAGAAACGCGTTCAGCTCGTCCAGCGCGAGGCCGCGCTCTTCGTCGTCCGCCGCGGTCCACGCGATCCAGTCGATCGTGCGGAAATCATGCAGCGCGTACCAGCCATCCAGCGTTTGAGCTGCTTCACTCATAATCATCTCTCCCTGTCTGTTTGTGCGATACTAACCCGCGGGTTCATGTCGCCTTCATTGTATCCCAACGGCGGCGGCAAGAGCAAATGACGGACTTGTGACAACATGGCATTTGAAATTGACTTCCATTTCGCCATCTACTACACTATTTGTAGCGAAAGGGGAAGAGTTTCCGCCATGAATACGGACGTTAACATTTTGCAGCTCGTCATCGCGACGGTATTGTTTTTCGTGATGATGTTCGGAATCGGGTTCATCTTGAATATGCTGCTCAAAACGACCTTTTTTCCGATATATTTATTCCTGATCGTGCTGGTGCCGGTCTTCATCTGGCAAACCTGGGACAACACGAAGACGTTCTCGGGCAATTTCACGTCCTTCACGTTCGTCGATATCTTGCCGGGCATCGGCGCCTTGATCGGCGCGTACGTCAGCGGCACGACGATCCGCCTGCTTCGCCGCGGCGGCTACAAAATGTTCTAGGACGCAAGAACGGCTTCCGGTACGGCCATACTAAGGGAAAACGCGGGCGATGACGGCCGCGGCACGCGGTGCCGCGGATAGTCCGATTAGCCGCGCGGTAACCGGGGTGAGGGGCTGTGCCGTTTTTTCGTATTGAGGAGGTCCGGCTGCATCGGCATGTGCCGATCGGGCGGCGGGAAGGACGGGACGTTTTCTTGCGTCCATCCGCCTGTCTGACGAGCCGGCTGGCGGCGCACGAACCGAAAACGACGGCATTCGTCATGCGGCAGAGGGCGGACAAACAAGCGCATCCGGAAATCGCCGACACGCACGAGGAGCGCGAGCAGCTGCTGGCGGGAGCTGGCTTAGCACGGCGTCCAAGAGCCGGGCCGAGCCGGGCTGGAAGACAAACACGAATCGAGGGAAAGTTCCCTGGCCCAAGGGGAATTTTCTTTTTTTTGCGTCCTGATAAGCAAGTCTCTTTTATGATAAACTAGGTACAAGAATCCAAGACGGACGGAGTCGAGGAACGAGATGCGGATTGGCAGCATGCACCAATTTACGGAACATCACCGCTTTTACACCTTTCGCGCTTTTTCGCTAAGCGCCGTCGACCGCAAAATGCTCGGGCTAATCTATCAATCCATGGTCGGCGCGTTCGCGGGCGGCCTCTATCAGCTGCTCTATCAGCAGGTGGCGGAGGACCGCGTGGGATACTCCGGACTGGAACCGCACCGGAAGCTGCTGCTCGGACTCGGGCTCGAGATGAACGAACGGGGCCGGCAGGAGCTGGCGAATCAGGCATCGCGGCTGGAAGCGGTCGGCCTGCTTCAGGTGTCGCGTCTCGGCGTGCCGGATAACGACGACGTCGTCTACGAATACGAGGTCGCGAAGCCGCTGTCGCCGGACGAATTTTTCGACAGCCCGCATTTGACGCTGCTGCTGCGGGACAAGGTCGGCAAGCATGCGGTCATCGCGCTGCGGGAGTCGTTCTACGCGAAGGAAGCCGACGAGCTGGCGGGCGCGGAGCTGACGCGGGAGAATATTTCGGTACCGTTCTACGAGCTGTTCCGGCTGAACGCGCAGGGCTTCGATCCGGAGCTGGAGCAGGCGCTGACGGAAGTGGCGCCTGCGAGACAGCCGGCGCAGAAGCCGCTTCAGACCGAAACCGCCGGCATCCAGTACGGCGACATCATTATCCGCTTCCCGCGCAATTCCGCTAACCGGCAGTACGTCGAGCGGCTGCGGGGCAACGAGGACGCATTGGCGCAGCTGAACTACGTGGCGTACAAGTACAGCCTGAGCGTCGTGGATCTATGCCGCCTGCTCGACGAGGACGACGTATTCACGGCCGGCGGCGAGCTGCTGCTCGACGAGCTGCAGCTGCGCGGCAATCAGCTGTATCGGCAGGACCGCAAGCGCAGCGACGAACGCCAGCGGCTGTACGGCCGTCTGGAAGCTGTCAAGGCAGAGGATAGCAAACGTGCCGACACGGGCGACGAGGTGCCCGAGGAAGTGGCGGTGCTGGCCGAATACTATATGGACGTGCCCGCGCAGCTGGCCGGGCGCTGCGATATTCACCAATACAACATGCTGATGCGCAACGAGCCGCATACCCGGTTCATTGCTCGCTTCTTCCCGGGGGCCGTGCCGGAATGGCTCATTCGGGTATTCGAGGTCATCGATCATAATTACCGGCTGCAGGGCGCCGTCATCAACGTGCTGATCCACTACGTGCTCGGCATGAACGACGCGCAGCGCGTGACGAAGACGTACATCGATGCCGTCGCCTCGAACATGCTGGTGAAGGGCATCGATACCTTCGAACGGGCCGTCGGCTACGTGAGGGAACAGATGAAGCTGGAGCAGGACAAGGAACGCCGCAGGGAGCTGGGGCCAGGCGCCGCCGCCTCTCGTAGAAGCGGCGGAAGCGCCGCCGCCGCGAAAGTCAGGCGCAAGCCTCAGATTCCGATCATGCCGGATACGCCTAGCGGCGCGCCGGTGACGGAAGAGGAATTGGCGGAAATTCTCCGAGTGGCGCGAAAGCTGGACGGAAAATCAACGTAAGATGAGGTGAGACCGCGATGGCGATGGAATCGCTGGGCAACCTGCTGAAGGCGATGCCGGGCGGCAGGAACGTGAGGGAGCAGGCCGACAGGCTGATGGCTGAGCTGCTGGAGGACCCGCTGGTCGGAAGGCTTCGCGGCAAATATCCGGAGCTCGACGAAGCGACGATCCGGCTGAATTTGAACCGCGTGTATCAATGCGCGAAGGAATACCGGAACTGCTCGAATTGTCCGGGGCTCGATCAATGTCCCAACGACTTCGAAGGGCATTACACCGAGCTCGCGGTCGAAACGGTCGCCGGGATCGTGCAGCTGAACGATCGCAAGGTGCCTTGCAAGAAGCTGACGGCCCGACAAGCGGAGAACCGGATTCGCAGCCGCATTCGCAGCTTCTACATCGACGATCGGGCGCTGTCCCAAGGGTATTCCGCGGACGAGATCGTTAAGAAAGACTTGGAGCGCGTGAAGGCCGTCGGACAGATCGTCAACTATATCGACCGCACGAAGGAACAAGGACTGCAGACGGAAGGATTGTACCTGACCGGCTCGTTCGGGACGGGCAAGACGTTCCTGATGTGCTACATGCTGCACGAGCTGGCAAAGGCGGGGCATACGGGCGCGATCGTGTACATGCCGGAATTCGTCGAGGACATGAAGGCGCTCATGTTTGAGCAGGGCAAGCTGAAGGAGACGATGGACATCCTGAAGGAGACGGATCTGCTCGTGTTCGACGATATTGGCGCGGAGAATTTGAATCCGTGGGTACGGGATCACGTGCTCGGCTCGATCCTGAATTACCGGATGAACCGCAAGCCGACCTTTTACACGTCCAATTACAGCCTCGACGACATCGAGCAGCATTTCAGCTTCACGAACAAGGACGGGGACGATCTGCACAAAGGCCAGCGGCTGATGGACCGCATCCGGCCGTACGTGCAGCCGGTTCACGTGACGGGGCAGAATAAGCGCGGCCGATAACTCGGTCGTACACATTCGCGTGAAGCGGCCGAGCCAACGATGCGGTGGAACGTTAAGAACCGATGGAACGATAGTATTAAGCCAAATGCACTGATAAGCGAATGATTCGCAATAAAAGAGCCTGCCGTTCGATGAACGGCAGGCTCTTTCGTTGCAGTTTATCGGCTACCTGCGCAATCAAGCGAACAGCAGGTTGTACAGTACCTTCGCCGCTTCCGCACGAATGGCGTTGCTGCGCGGCGCGAAGCGACCGTCGCTGCCGGTCATCAGGCCGGCGCGAATGGCGTCCTGCACGGCTGCCTTCGCCCAGCCGCTTACCGCGCCCGCGTCCTTGAAGCCCGCGAGGTCGGAGGCGGTGCCGCCCGCTGCCGAGCCGCTGCGCTTCTCGTAGACGTTGACGATCATGATCGCCATCTCTTGGCGCGTGATCGCCTTCGACGGCTCGAACTTGCCGCCGCCCGTTCCGGTGACGATGCCGTTCTCGTAGGCCGCGGCGACGGTGCCGGCATACCAGCTGCCGGCCGGCACGTCGCTGAACGGAGCGGCCCCGGCTGCCTGAAGGCCCAGCGCGCGGACGAGCATTGTCGCGAATTCAGCGCGCGTGACGTTCGTCTTCGGTCCGAAGGCATCGGCCGAGACGCCTTCCACGATATGCTTCGCCGTCAGCTCTTGAATGACGTCGGCCGCCCAATAGGAGGACGGCACGTCCTTATACGTCTTCAGATACGCGTAGACGCCGTATGTGCTGAAATGGCTGACGCCCGCCGTGAGGACGCCGTCCTTGACGGTGCCGCCGGCGTATTCGATCGCGCCTGCATCGGAGATGAAGTAGATGCCGGCAAGACGCGCGTTTGCGTTGGCCGCCACGCGCAGCTGCAGCTGCACCGGCTTGGCGAAGCGATCCAGCTTCTTCGCGGTGCCGTCCTTAAGGACGACGCCGAGCGACAGCTCGTACGCTTGGCCTTGCGGCGAGAGCCCTGCGCCGGCGGCGCCGGCGACGGCGGAGGCCGCTTCGTCCGCGCTCAGCGCGCGCACGTTCAGCGCGAAGCCGGCGCCAGTATCCGTGCCGGCCAGCTCCGCAAGCGCGGCGAGCACTTCTTTCGGCAGCGTGACGCTGCCGCCGGCGAGCGCGATGCGCAGGCTGTTGTCGCCGACCGTCTGGCGAACGGCCGGCGGGAACAGGAGCTGCAGGTTCGCGGCTGCCACCTTGCTCGCATCGAGCGTCGCGACGCCGTTAACCGGCGCGGAAACGTCGGACGTTCCGAACTTCACCTGCTGGAACGCAGGATCGACGGGAGGCGCGACTGGCGGGATATAGACGGAACCGCTGCCGCTCGTGACGCTGAACGTCGCGGTGGCGACGTCGGTTCCTTGGCCCGCGACGACCTGATAGCTGCCGGCTGCCGCGTTCGGCGAGAGCGCGAACGAATCCCGGTACTTGCCTTCGCTCGCCTTGACGGCGTCGAAGAACAAGACGGTTCCGTCCGGATTCAATACCTTGATGATGACTTCTTGGGCGTTCGTCGTGCCGCTGATCGTGACGGTGCCGCCTGGCGCAACGCTGGCGATGGCGTCAATGGTCGTGCCGGCAGCCGCGCTGATCGATGCTTCGGCCGCGAAGACGGCGGACGGCATCGCCGCCGGAACCGCAAGCGACAGGGCAAGTGCCGCGAGAAGGGCTGCTTTTCTCTTCAACGATGATGCTCCTTTCTGAGGGGGCGGCCCGGAACGATCGCTGGACCGGTCCGGGCGCGCCTTCGGCATAAGATTAAGGGGTTGTCGTATTGATGTTCGTAATACGGCCTTTCACGTCGGCCGTAATCGTGCCGTGGTTGAACGTCTTCAGCACGTATTGGTAGAACGCTTCGATATCCGTGCTGCCGGCCTCCGGGTTCTTGCCTTCCGTCAGCACCGTGTAATTGTCGCCGCCCGCGGCCATGAAGTTGTTGACGACCGCCGTGTATTCGGCAGTGTCCTCGATCGGCGTGCCGTCTTCCTTGGTCAGGGACGTGACGCGCTCCGCGATCGGCTTGCTGAAATCAGCCGTGTACTTCAAGCCGGAGATTTGCAGCGTCTTCGTGTCGGACGGCGAGGCGCCCCATTGCTGCTGGAGCAGCGTCTTGATCTGCGCGCCCGTCAGCGTCATCTTCACCAGCTGATTGCCGAACGGTTGAATACGGAACAGATCGGAGTACACGATCGGCCCTTTCGGCAGATCCGCGCGAATGCCGCCCGGGTTCATGAAGGCGAAGTCGGACTGCATGGCGTCCTTCATCGCGTCGGCGATCAGGCTGCCGAGGGCGTTTTCCTGCGTGTACGCATTGGCTTTGGAAATGATGTCCGTCGTCGTGCCGACAGGCTCCAGCAGCTCAGGGTGGCGATCCAAGGAATCCGATATGATCTTGGCGACTTGCGGATCCGGCGTGATGCCGGCTTGCCTCACGTCGACGATGGCCGCTTCCTTCTTCACGATATCGTGCGTCTTCGGGTCGATCTCGAGGTCGACGTCCGCGAACGCCGTGCCGTACGAGTACGCTTGGAAGATCAGCTTGTTATCCACCGTGCCGTTGACCTTGGCGTGGTTGTCGCCGGCGAAGATCACGTCGACTTCATCGTCGACCGCGTTCGCCAGATCGGCCGCTTCGCCGGTAATCGCCGTGCCGCTTTGCGAAGCGGGATCATGCGCCAGGACGACGATCGCTTTCACGCCTTGCGCCTTCAGCTCCGCGACGGCCGCGTTGACGACCGGCGCTTGATCCACGATGTTGACCGGCGCGAGCGCAGCCGGCGACACTTTGCTCGGCGTAAGCATCGTGACGACGCCGATGAAGCCGATTTTCTCGCCGCCGATTTCTTCAACGACGTAAGGCGCGATGATCGGTTTGCCCGTTGTTTTGTCGATCACGTTCGCATTCACGTAGTCCATCGTCGTCGGATTGAACGTGACCTTATCGTTGATCGGGTCCTTGCCGCCGTTCAGCTGCGCCATCAGTGCCGGCACGCCTTGATCGAACTCGTGGTTGCCGAGCGTGGCGACGTCGAAGCCGAGCAGGTCGAGTATGTCGAGCGTCGGCTTGTCGCGGTCGAGCGCGGATACCGGCGAGCTGGCGCCGACGGAGTCGCCGTTATGCACGAGCAGCGTATTCGGGTTCATCGATTCGTAATTTTTGAGGTATGTGGCCAAGTAAGCGGCGCCGCCCAGAACATTGCCGCCGGCAGTCGTGGAATAGTCCAATTGGCCGTGGAAGTCGTTAATGCCGAGCAGCTGCACCTTGACGTTCTCAGCCGGCTCCGGAGCTTCGCCTTTCAGATTCAGCTTGAACAGGCCGAAGCCTTTTTCGTCCTGCTTATCCAGATACGTGATGTTCGGGTTGTCTGCCAAATAATCTTTCGCCGCAGGAGATGTCGTGAACGTGACGTCGGCATCGCCCGGAATCGGCGCGATCGACCAGTTCCCGTCCGCGGACGGGTTGATCGTCTTTTGCTCCGTAATGTAGTCCATCAGAATTTGGCGGTTTTCGTCAGCGGAATCCACGACGAGCGGAGAGCCTTTCACGCCCGGGAAATTGCCGCCGCCGTTCACGCGGTAGTTGTTGCTGACGACGATGAATTCTTGATTCGGATCGACCGGTTCGCCGTTGTACTGCAGGTTAACGATCCGGTTGGATGCGACGTTGTTGAGCGTCCCGTCCGATTTGTACCTTGCAGGCTTCGTCACGTCGACCTGGTACGTCACGCCGTCGATGACGTCGAAGTTGTATACCGGGAAGGACGCGTTAAGCAGCGATTGCTCGCCGGTCTTGTTCGGATCGATCTGGTTGAACATGCCGGCGGACATCTCGAGCCACTCTTTCACGACCGAGCCCTTCACTTTGATCGCCTTCAGCGTGTTATCGTACAGGTACAGGTCGCTCGCGCTCTTGATCGCGAGATCGCCGGCTTTGATATCGGTGTATTCCGTCGGGCCGTTGCGTCCCGCCTTGAACGGCGCGCCGACGGACAGGATCGGAAGGTCTTTGTCCGGCGAGTTGTCCGTTTCCAGCTTCTTCTGGACGTACCACTTCTGCGCCTGCGTCACGATTTGGACGGAAGGATCGTCCTGCACGAGCGCGAAATAGCTGTAGATCGGCGCCGTCGTTTGACCGATGGCCTGGTTGACGTACGCAATCGTTGCTTGGTGCTCGTCCTTGATTGCGTCGACGATCGCCGGATCCGCGTCGACAAGCGGCTTCTTGCTGCCCGAGTCGTAAATGGATGTATTGGAAGATTGCGAATCGACGACTTTCCATTTGCCATCCGTCTTGTTCAGCGTCAGGTCGATGATGCCGAGGTTCGCGCCGCCGAAGCCGGCCTGGACGGCCGCGACGCCGTTGATCGTGCCTTTGTCGTTGTCGACGCCCGGATACGGCTCACCTTGCGCGTTCTTGAAGATCGGATCAAGCGCGCTCACGCTGGCGGCGGGGAACACCTTGTGCGTATGGGAGAACGTGATCGCGTCGATGCCCGGCACCTTGCTGAGCGGATAGACGGCATCCTCGAAGCTTTGGCCGGCGACGGCGGAGCCGTTGAACCCGGAGTGTGTCAGGGCGACGACGATGTCCGCGCCTTCAGCCTTCATCTTCGGGACGAATTTCTCGGCGGTCGCGATGATGTCCTTCGCGATGACTTTGCCGCTTAGATTGTCCTTGTCCCAATCCATGATTTGCGGCGGGGCGAAACCGATGAAGCCGACCTTGACGGTCTGCGGGTTGCCGTTCTCGTCCTTGAACGTCTTGTCCATGATGACGTAAGGCTTATATTGATTGACGTCGTTGTCGGGATTGCCGTCGTGATCGTCCACGTACACGTTTGCGTTCACATAAGGGAAAGCGGCATCGTCCGTTGCTTCGTCCAAATAATCGAGACCATAATTGAATTCATGATTGCCGTAAGTCGCGATATCGTAGCCCATCAGATTCATCGCTTTGTAGGCCGGGTGGACTTGTCCGTCCTGAAGCGGATTGATTTTGGCCATATAGGTGCCTAGCGGCGTGCCCTGCAGCAGGTCACCATTGTCGACCAGCAGCGAGTTCGCGGCTTCCGCACGCGCTTGTTTGACGAGGGAAGCGGTCTTCACAAGGCCGACCGTATCGGCTGGCGCGTCCTTGAAGTAATCGTAGTTCATGAAGTTGGTGTGCACGTCCGTCGTCTCCATGATGCGGAGCTTCAGGCTCGTGCCCCCGATCGAGATCGGCTCGGCCAGGCTGGTGCCGACGTCGGTGAGTTTGCCGGAATAGCTGTCGACGACGAACACTTTGAGCGACAAGCTGCTCCCGGTCGAATTGAAGTGGGCCGTCAGCCGCTCGCTGCCGGTAATATCATGCGTGACCGCGGCGATGCCGACGGGCGTCGTGCCGTCGAACAATTCGAAAATGACCGTTTCATCGCCTGCATGTCCGATGGACGTAGGCGTGACGGTGACGGATGCCTTGACGCCGCCATCGGTCGACATGGACGGATTCGCGATAACAAAGGCGCGATCGCTTTCCTGCGCGCCGTTCGCCGCGACGGCTGACCGGGCGGTGACGCTGCCGATTTCCATGGCGGTTTGGGCATGAACCGGAACGGCGACATAAGACGAGGTCAGAAAACCGGCGAGAAGGGATGCGGCAACAGCGGTCCGCGTCATTCTCTTTTGAAGAAAAGCCATTTTCTAACAATTCCACCTTTCATTTGGTATAAGGGTATTATAACAATTACAGTGTCATGCCAGGTTTAAAGACATGTTAAAATTTCGAAAAGTTTGTCAATTTTAACGATCAGCGAAACGGCAGCTTTAACCAAACAACGGCAAAAAACCGCACGCTTCTGGCGTACGGCATCAAACGGGTTCCGCGCGCTACGGCTTATCTATGCTGTCAAAAAGTCGCTAAAGAAGAGGCCCCGAACCTCGGGCCGCTAATTATGCCCGAAGCATGATTGATGGCGAGTAAATTCGGGTCTTCCGGCATACCTCGGCTCGTTGGACATATCGCGGACCAATAATCCCCACCTGAAAACTCAGAATTTGTCGATTGCCGAGCGGGCCGCGGCTACCGGTTGGAGGCCGTATGGACGCTTGATTCTCCCTGGATATCGATCCGACTCGTGTAGTTATAGAAGTTTTATAAGTGTTATTGATAAGTTCGATCAGGTTTCTTAAAAAATGAATTGACAAGAAAGCAAGTCCATTGCTATTATGGCTCCATAAACCAACTAAACAGGTAGGATTAATTTTGTTTTTACGACCCGGCCACGCGGAGTAGGAACACGTTAGTCATCCCTAAAACAAGTCTGAGGGGTGCTTTGTGACATGTCCAACATGAAAAAGAGAAACGTATTGCCGTTGAAAACATTGATGATCGTGATTGCGTTCGCGTTTGCCCTGTCCGGCTGCGGATGGAATTCGGGCCCGAACAACGCGGCGAATACTTCGAACGGCGCCGATCAGTCCGGCGGCAACGCCGCAAACGATGCGGCTGGCGCCGCGAACGGCAACGAACCGGCGGCAGCCGACGACGGCGGCTCGAAGAAGCCCGTTGAATTGCTCAACGTCTCTTATGATCCGACGCGCGAACTTTACGATGCGTACAACAAGCTCTTCGCAGATTATTGGAAGCAGGAGAAGGGACAGGACGTCACAATCAAGCAGTCGCACGGCGGCTCCGGGGCGCAGGCCCGCTCGGTCATCGACGGGCTGAAGGCCGACGTCGTCACGCTGGCGCTCGGCTACGACATCGATTCTATCGTGCAGAAGGGGCTGATTAAGGAGGATTGGCAGCAGCAATTCGACCACAACAGCTCGCCGTACACGTCGACGATCGTCTTTCTTGTCCGCAAGGGCAATCCGAAGGGCATCAAGGATTGGAGCGACCTGATCAAGCCGGGCGTCCAAGTCATTACGCCGAATCCGAAGACGAGCGGCGGGGCTCGCTGGAATTACCTCGCGGCATGGGGCTACGCGCTGAAGCAGAACAACGGCGACGAAGCGAAGGCGCAGGAATTCGTCAAGGCGCTGTTCAAAAACGTACCGGTACTGGACACGGGCGCCCGCGGATCGACGACGACGTTCGTCGAGAAGGGAATCGGCGACGTACTGCTCGCATGGGAGAACGAGGCGCTGCTGTCGGTGAAGCAGCTGGGCGTCGACAAGTTCGAGATCGTCTATCCGTCCCTCAGCATTCTGGCGGAACCGCCGGTCGCCGTTGTCGACAAGAACGTCGACAAGAACGGCACGCGCGAAGTGGCCGAAGCGTACCTCAAGTATTTGTATACGGAGCCTGCCCAGCAAGTCATCGCGAAAAGCTTCTACCGCCCGCAGCTCGCCTCCGTGGCGGAACAGTACAAGGACCAATTCCCGGATCTCCCGATGCTGAACATCAACGACGACTTCGGCGGCTGGGCGGAGGCACAGAAGAAACATTTCAGTGACGGCGGCGTATTCGACCAAATCTATACGCCGGGGTCATAAGCGATAACGAGGAGCTGACTCTACACATGACGAGTTCCGCAACGAAGAAGGCGAAGGCGCGCAGCGTGCTGCCGGGCTTTGGCCTCTCGCTCGGCTTCACCGTGTTCTACTTAAGCATCATCGTTCTCATTCCGCTCATCGGCGTCTTCGTCAAAACGTCCGGCCTGACGCCGGAGCGGTTCTGGGAAACCGTCACGAACGCCCGCGTGCTGGCGTCTTACAAGATCAGCTTCCTGACGTCCTTCTACGCGGCGCTCGTCAATCTCGTGTTCGGCCTTATCATCGCCTGGGTGCTCGTCCGCTATAAGTTTCCGGGCAAGAAGCTGATCGACAGCCTGATCGACATGCCGTTCGCGCTGCCGACGGCCGTGGCGGGGATCTCGCTCACCGCGATCTACGCGCCGAACGGCTGGGTCGGCAAGCTGCTCGAGCCGCTCGGCGTCAAGGTCGCCTTCACGCCGCTCGGTATCACGCTCGCACTGATCTTCATCGGCCTGCCGTTCGTCGTGCGCACGGTGCAGCCGGTGCTGCAGGATCTCGACAACGAAGTGGAGGAAGCCGCGGTCATGCTCGGCGCCTTCCGGTGGCGGACGTTCCGGCGCGTCATCCTTCCGGAGCTGCTCCCGGCGCTCCTGACGGGCTTCGCCCTCGCATTCGCGCGCGGAATCGGCGAGTACGGCTCCGTCGTCTTCATCTCCGGCAACATGCCGATGAAGACGGAGATCGCGCCGCTGCTCATCATGACCAAGCTGGAGCAGTTCGATTACCGGGGCGCGACGGCCATCGCGCTCGTGATGCTCGTCGCGTCGTTCCTGCTGCTGCTGCTCATCAATTACCTGCAATGGCGGAGCAATCGCCGCGTTGCGGTCGCATAGGGGGGATCGATTTGGCTGGCGCGGTAACGGTACATTTGGCCGAGAAGGCGGCACGACCGAAGCATATCAACGAATCGCTCGCCGTGCGCATCGTGCTCATTAGCATTGCCCTGTTATTCCTGGGGCTGGTGGTCCTGCTTCCGCTGATCTCGATCTTCATCGAAGCGTTCAAGAAGGGCGCTGACGTCTACTTCGCGGCGCTGCGGGATCCGGATGCGCTGTCGGCGCTGAAGCTGACGCTGCTCACGGCGGTCATCGCGGTTCCGCTGAACACCGTGTTCGGGGTCGCGGCGGCGTGGGCGATCAGCAAATTCCGCTTCCGCGGCAAAAACGTGCTCATCACGCTGATCGATCTGCCGTTCGCGGTATCGCCGGTCATCTCCGGCCTTGTGTTCATCCTGCTGTTCGGCGCGCAAGGGTTCCTCGGACCGTGGCTGTCGGATCATAACATCCAGATTATGTTCGCGCTGCCGGGCATCGTGCTCGCGACGACGTTCGTCACGTTCCCGTTCGTCGCCCGGGAATTGATCCCGCTCATGCAGGCGCAGGGCGTCCAAGAAGAAGAAGCCGCCGCGAGCCTCGGGGCGAAGGGCTGGCAGATCTTTTGGCGCGTCACGCTGCCGAACATCAAGTGGGGCCTGCTCTACGGCGTCATCCTGTGCAACGCGCGGGCCATGGGGGAATTCGGTGCCGTGTCCGTCGTCTCCGGCCACATCCGCGGCGAGACGAACACGCTGCCGCTGCATATCGAAATTTTGTACAACGAATATCAATTCTCCGCGTCGTTCGCCGTCGCGTCGCTGCTCGTCATGCTGGCTGTCATCACGCTCGTCATCAAGAGCTTCATCGAGTGGCGGACGGCCAAGCAAGCTCCGAGGGAGGAAGGCTGATATGCATATCGAGGTTCGCAACGTCAACAAAGCGTTCGGCGCCCATCAAGCCGTCCGGGACGTGAGCTTCACGATTGAACGCGGCAAGCTGATCGGCTTGCTCGGCCCGAGCGGCGGCGGCAAATCGACGCTGCTCCGCATCTTGGCCGGGCTCGAAACGCCGGATTCCGGCGACATCTTCATCGATGGCAAGCGCGTCAACGACGTCAAGCCGCAGCTGCGCGGGATCGGCTTCGTCTTCCAGAATTACGCGCTGTTCAAGCACATGACCGTCTTCGACAACATCGCCTTTGGGCTGACGATCCGCAAGGCAAGCAAAGCGGAGACCCGGAGCCGCGTGAACGAGCTGCTCGAGCTGACCGGATTGCGCGGCTTCGAGCACCGCTATCCGCATCAGCTCTCCGGCGGACAGCGGCAGCGGGTCGCATTCGCCCGGGCGCTCGCGCCGAAGCCGGAGCTGCTGCTGCTCGACGAGCCGTTCGCGGCGATCGACGCCAAGGTCCGCAAGGAGCTGCGCACGTGGCTGAAGAATCTGATCGCGGAGCTCGGCATCACGTCGATCTTCGTGACCCATGATCAGGACGAAGCGGTCGAGGTCGCGGACGAGATGCTGATCGTGCAGCAGGGCCGCCTGGAGCAGCAGGATTCGCCGATCCGGATCTATACCGATCCGCAAACGGCGTTCGTGGCCGGGTTCATCGGCCATTCCAGCGTCGTCGAGGAGCCGGGCAGCCTGCGCGGCTTTGAGAAGGTCGTGCAGGCGGCGGGCGCGCGGGCGATCGTGCGGCCCGAATTCGTCGAGGTCGGGCGCACGGACGAGATCCCGTTCCCGTCCGCCGCGGTTACGGGCAAGGTGCGCCATGTCTTTTTCCGCGGGGCGCATCTGGAGCTGGACGTCGAGGTCGGCGCCAACCGGCTGTCCGCCCACCGTTCGCTGGACCAGGAGCCGCTGCAGCCAGGGGACGAGGTGGCGGTCCTCATCCACCGCTTGTACGTCATCTCCGACGAATCCGCGACGATGGTGGAAAATCCGTTGAAAGTCGATCCGCTTCCGGTCCATATTTGAACCTCGGGCACGAAGGCGTTAAGCCGTTATGCGGACGCCTGCCGCGCTCAACACTATTAGGAGGGATTTATGATGGCGAAGCCAATCGTACTGGATCAAGAGTGGTTAGATCGCATTGCGACGCAGGTGAACGGACTGGAATACGGCTCGGTGCTCATTACCGTTCACGACGGCCGGGTCGTCCAGATCGACCGAACCGAGCGCAAGCGTTTCGACGCCAATGCCGCGAAGCAGAGCCAGCAGGCGCCGGCGCAGAACGCCGCGGAGAAATTGAAGGCGGCGAATGGCTAACGTCCCGGACGGTTGTCCGCGCACGAAGAACGCCCGATGACTCGTTGGTTGCGAACGAGCATCGGGCGTTTTGTCTTGCCGCCGCCCCCGCTGCCGGCGGGGCAAGCTGCTCCGGCAGCGAGGGGTTAGCTGCGACGGCGGCGAGTGGGGAGCCATCGCGGCGGCGCGGCCGGGGTTCGCGCCGGCAAGCGTTGCGCGGCTGCGAATATGCGCCGGCTGTCAGTCGAAGTCGGTCGCCTGCCGGCGAGGCGGATGGGCGCGGGCATTCTGCCGCTTGTCGGCGCTCTTCTTCGCGCGCATCGTCACGGATTGTTCCTTGCGGGTCTGGCGCGCGAGCTCCCGGCCGGTCTTCTTGTAGCTCAAGTAGCGCTTCTCGTCGAGCGTGCCGTCCCGGAGCGCCTCCTGGACGGCGCAGCCGAGCTCCTTCTCGTGCCGGCAGTCGCGGAATCGGCAGGCGGCCGCGAGCGCCTCGATGTCCGCGAACGCCTCCTGCCGGCCGGCATCGGACTCCCACAGCTGCAGCTCGCGCATGCCGGGGGTGTCCATCATCACGAAGCCGCCCGGCAGCGGGAACAGCTCGCGGTGCGTCGTCGTATGGCGTCCTCGCGCGTCGTCCTCGCGGACGCCCTGCACGAGCTGCCGGTCCTCGCCGGCCAGCCAGTTGAGCAGCGTCGATTTGCCGGCGCCGGACGAGCCGGTGACGGCGATGGTGCGGCCCGGCAGCAAATACGGCTGAAGCTGCGCGCGGCCTTGGTCCTCGAGCGCGCTGACGGCATGAACCGGCACGCCGGGCGCGGCGGCTTCGACTTCCGCGACGCGGCGCGCGGCGTCCTCGCACAGGTCGGCCTTCGTCAGCAGGACGACCGGCGCGGAGCCGCTTTCCCAAGCCGCGACGAGGAAGCGTTCGATTTTGCGGACGTTGTAGTCGCCGTTCAGCGCGTTGACGATGAACAGTGTGTCGATGTTGGTGCCGATGACCTGCTCCTCCGGCACGGTGCCGGAGGCGCGCCGGATCATCGCCGTGCGCCGGGGCAGCACGGCGTGGATAATGGCGCGGCGCTCGCCGGGCAGCGGCTGCGCGGCGACCCAGTCGCCGACCGCGGGGAATTCGCCGCGGGACGCGGCCTGGAATTGGAACTTGCCGCTTACTTCCGCGGCGAGCTCGCCTTCTTCGGCCCAGACGCGGTACTGGTTCGCGAACTGCGCCGTGACGCGCGCGGGCACGAGCCCGGCGCCGCCGGCCGGCGAAGCGGCCGGCAGCGCGGCGAACGTCTGCCGCCAGCCGTCGTTCCAGCCTAGTGTTTCCAGCGCGGAGCGGCCTGGCGCGCTGGCGCCGCCGCCGGCTTCGGCAGCGAAGGGCGCGGCCGGAATGGCCGTTTCGGGCAGGCCGGATGGCGTGTTTGTTTCTTCGGTTTCAAGTACGTTGCGGATCGCTTGGCGATCGGTGTTTGGATTCAAATCGGAAAACCCCTTTTTCATGGAATGGTTGGTATGGTGCATAGACGGGACGTTCGCGGTCGCGCCGCGGCCGGGCAGGGCGGCGGGCGCCGACGAAAACAACGACAAAAAGACCGCAGGAAAGAAGCTCCTGCGGTCTATCGCGGCATCGCCGGCCGCCGATCGTTTCCTTCGGCGGCCGGACGGCCGGACAGCAAAAAAACCGCAGGAAACCGGAGCATCCGGTTCCCTGCGGTTACGACGGTCAAGAAGCGGACGAAGCCGCGAATCCCGTGTTTGTTATCCGACCGAGACCGATGCGCATGCGATTTCCGTTACCGTTACAATCGATGTCATGTTCGCCATTTCACATCAGCCTCCTTTAGTAGATATTGCCATTCTATGTGGAATCCCACCGTTTGTCAACCGTTCCCGCTTACGAAAAACGGCCCCGCTTCGGGCAGCTGCCGAAACAAGGCCATGGATTACGAAATCGCGTATTTGATAATCACCGCAACGGCGAAAATAACGAACAGAATACCGAAGAACCCGCCAAAGCCCATCGCGACGTCGAAAAAGTCATCGCGCGGTTCCTCGTTCACGTGCTCGCGCGGATCTCTTACATTTTCCATGGTTTCATTATCCTCCTCTGGGGCGACGATTGCTCCCCATAGTATACCCAACTTCCAGAATAATTGTAAAGGCGCCGGACGTGACAAAATTGAGGACATTTTCCAATCGGGGGTCTAAGGCGGACAAGTTCGGCCGCCGCAAAACGCGCGCGCATGTGGTACAATGAAAGGTAGCGAAAGTCCGGGAGGAGGACGACAATGGGGGATCAACACGCCGCCGAGACGGCCGCCGACAGGCGTCTCGCGGAAGAACGGATTCG
Source organism: Paenibacillus sp. GCM10023250 (assembly GCF_042653205.1). NCBI lineage: Bacteria > Bacillati > Bacillota > Bacilli > Caryophanales > Paenibacillaceae > Paenibacillus > Paenibacillus sp. GCM10023250. The sequence goes on from NZ_JBHSHY010000006.1 coordinate 90,052, forward strand.
CAGCAAGCTGGCTCTGCTGCCCGATCAGCCGGGCTGTTATTTAATGAAGGATGCCGGCGGCACGATCATTTACGTCGGCAAAGCGAAGGTGCTCAAAAATCGCGTGCGCTCGTATTTCAACGGCAGCCACAATGGTAAAACGCTGCGGCTCGTCTCGCTCATCCGCGATTTCGAATATATCGTCACGTCCAGCAACATGGAGGCGCTCATTCTCGAGTGCAACCTGATCAAGCAGTACCATCCGCGCTACAACGTGCTGCTGAAGGACGACAAGACATTTCCGTATATTAAGATCACGGGCGAGCAGCATCCGAAGCTCGAGGTGACGCGGCGTATCGTGAAGGACAAGGGCAAATATTTCGGTCCTTACCCGAACGCGTTCGCGGCCCAGCAGACGAAGAAGCTGCTCGACCGGCTGTACCCGCTCCGCAAATGCGGCACGCTGCCGGACAAGGTATGCCTGTATTATCATTTGGGCCAATGCGTCGCGCCTTGCGAATTCGAGATCGAACCGGGCACGTACGAGAACATGGTGCAGGAAATCACGCGCTTCCTCGGAGGCGGCCACGACGAAGTGCGCAAGGCGCTTCAGGCCAAGATGGAAGCAGCCGCGGAAGCGATGGAGTTCGAACGAGCGAAGGAGTACCGTGATCAGATCATCGCGATCGACGCCGTCATGGAGAAGCAGAAGATTACACTGAACGACGCGATGGACCGCGACGTGTTCGGCTTCTCGGTCGACAAGGGCTGGATGTGCGTGCAGATCATGTACATGCGGCAGGGCAAGCTGATTGAGCGGCGGGCGACGATGTTCCCGTATTACGGCAATGCCTACGACGACTTCATGACGTTCGTGACGCAGTATTATTCCGAGAATCCGGCGCTGCCGAAGGAGATTTTCCTGCCGTCGCAGCCGCTGGCGGGCGATGCAAAGCCGGATGAGTCGTTGGCTGCGGAAACCGAAGCCGAAGCTGTCGCGGCCGGCACGAGGCCGGATGCGGCGGTCGGCCTTGCGGCCGCGGAAGCACAGGAGCCTTATGGCTCCGCCGCCGGAACGCCGGATGAGGAACAGGAGGAACCGGCCGCGGATGGCGATCAGCCGGCCGCCGGCTCGCCGGAGGAGGAGCTGCGCAGCTCCCTGCAAAAATGGCTCAAGGTGAAGGTGTTCATCCCGCAGCGCGGCAAGAAGAAGGACGTCGTGGCGATGGCCGTGCACAACGCGAAAATGACGCTGGAAGAGAAGTTCAAGCTGATTGAACGCGACGAGGACCGCACGTTCAAGGCGGCGGAAGGGCTGGCGGAAGCGATCGGGCTGCCGCAGGTCGGCCGCATCGAGGCGTTCGACAACTCGAACATTCAAGGGACGGATCCCGTATCGGCGATGGTCGTCTTCACGGACGGCAAGCCGGACAAGAAGGAATACCGCAAGTACAAAATTAAGACCGTCCAAGGTCCCGACGATTACGATACGATGCGCGAGGTGATCCGCCGGCGTTACGAGCGCGTGCTGAAGGAAGGGCTGCAGCTGCCGGATCTCATCATCGTGGACGGCGGGCGGGGGCAAATCTCCGCGGCGCTCGACGTGCTGGAGAACGAGCTCGGCTTGTTCGTGCCGGTCTGCGGACTCGTCAAGGACGCGAAGCATAAGACGGCGCAGCTCATGACCGGCGACCCGCCGGAGGTGGTGCCGCTGGCCCGCGACAGCCAGGCGTTCTACCTGCTGCAGCGGATCCAGGACGAGGTGCACCGCTTCGCCATCACCTTCCACCGCGAACAGCGGGGCAAGTCGATGGTGGCGTCGCGCCTCGACGCCATCCCGGGCATCGGCGAGAAGCGCCGGAAGGCGCTGCTGAAGCATTTCGGCTCGATCAAAAAAATCAAAGAGGCCGCCGTCGAAGATTTCCGGCCGCTCTCGATCGGCGAGAAGCTCGCCGCGCAAATTATCGAAGCGTTAAACAACGAGGAGCCGTCCTGAGGACGGCTCCTTTTTTGCTGCCAGCGGGCGGCGGCGCGGTGCTGCTGGCGCATGCTGCCTTCACGAACGCGGCAGCTGCGTGTCGATCGCGTCGATCGCAAGCGGCCCCGTTCGCTTGTTTCGGCGGTCCCAGGCCCGGAACAGCCAGGCGATCGGAATCGGCAGCAGGATGTAGACGATGCCGGCCGCGATATTTTCGGCGCCGCCCATGAAGACGAGGGAGAGCGCCATCATGGTGCTGTCGAAGATGGCGTGCGCGAACAGCACCGTAATGAAGCCGAAGCGCAGGAACATGAAGCTGAAGACGAGGCCGATGACCGTCAGCTCCAGCAGCCGGGTGGTCGACGGGAAGATCGGATAGGTGACGTGCCCGAGCGCCCAGATGACCGTCGGAATAAGCGAGGCGACGAAGCTGTTCCGGAACCAGCGCTTCATGAGCCCGATGCCGAACAGCCGGAACACCGCCTCCTCGGAGATGGCGGCGCACCAGGCGAGCAGCGGGAACGCCCACGGCACCGCGAGATTGTAGGTCGACTGCGTCACGTCCGTCGTCGACCAGGAGCCGTACGCGCGCATGAGCACGAGGAAGATGACCGTCTGCAGCCCGAGCAGCGCGAACGCGGTCAGGTAGCCGAGCCACATGCTCCGCCACACATGGTCGCCATAGCCGGGCTGTCCGCTGCGCGGCCACGGATTGCGGCCCATGGCCCGCCATAAGCCGTCGCCGCCGACGAGGGAGAAGTAGACGGCGAGCGCCATGACGACCGTGACGAGGCAGGTGACGGCGACCGCCGCCGCGGCCAGCACGCTGCCCTCGGACGTTTCTCCGTAACCGGCGAGGAGGCCGTCCTTCATGTTGATGTCGTTGACGAGATACATGGCGAGGAACAGCAGCGAGATGACGATGCCGCGCGCGAAGGAGCTGTGCTTCCGGTACAGGGACGCGTAAATGATGGCCAGAATGAACAGCACGAACGATAGGAACAGGCTGCCGAGCGTCGACAAGTAATTGGCGAGCTTCTTCTGCTTCGCGACGTAATCGGCATAGCTCTGCGGCACGACGAACGCCGGCTTGAACGCCTCGATGCGGATGCTGCCGTTCTCTTGCTTCTCGGCGCGGACCGTCAGGCGGAGCTTGGCATCCCCGGCGCCGGCCGCGTTTTTTTGCTCGAACACGACGGTCCCGGTTTCCGGCTGCTCGCGGTACACCGCCAGCTCCGCCTTCGGATATCCTTTGGAGGTGAGAAAGGCGAGCGCGGCATCGGTCAGCTCGTTTCCTTGGGCCGGTTGGCCCTGAAGCCTGCCCAGCCGGTTCCAGCCGACGACCGAGCCCGTTTGCATGTGCAGATAGACGAAGATTTCGCTGCCGTCGGGCATGGCGGCCGTCGTCTGGTACGTCTCGGTCGGCAGCGTGCGGTCGTAGCGGTCGTCGTAGCCGCGGGTCAGATTGTTCTTCTCCAGGTAGCCGTACAGCAGGCTGTCCGATTGATGCACGGCATGGGCGGCTAGCGGCCGGCTCGCGAACTGCTTCTCCACGAACGCCGCCGCCTTCGCCTCCGCGACGCGTTTGTCCATGACCGGCTTGCTCCCGCTGTCGAAGAAGGAGTCGGCCGTCGCCGGAACGATTTGCACGAGCAAATACACGAGCAGGCCGATGCCGCCCAGCAAAACGTACCATTTCCAATTCGGGTGTAACCGCAATGGGTCCATTCAGCACCTCGTCTGCATAGAATCTTCGTTCGCCGCCGCGCGGGCGCGGGCCGGCTTGTCATATTCATATTCGGGATGACGGGTCGTTAACACGTCCGGCCGAAGCAAACTTTGCGGAGAGGGAACTCCGGCATCCGGCTCGGCATCTTGAACGAACCTCGAATCCTTATGATTGCCTTGCTTTTATCATCGGCAGCTTCGCGCCGTCCATCCATGGTATTGGATACGAAAAATGGCAAACAATAAATAAGGGGCATTGTTTCCGCTTGCCGCTCAGGCGGTAAAGGACCCGGACGCCGCTAGACGGGCTTGTATTGGGCGGAGACTTCTTCAATCCAGCGGCGCACGGCGGGATTGAACCCGTCCGACGGGTCGTAGATGAGCGACGTCGTCCGCTTCGACGCCTCCAGCTCGCGGATCGGGACGACTTGCAGGTCGTTGTCGGCCAGCATCTGCGGCCGCAGGTACGACTTGGGGAGCAGCGTCGCAGCGCGGCACGTATGGAGCAGGCGGAGAATCGCCTCGAACGAGTCGATTTCCATCCGGACGTCGGGCAGCAGCCGGTATTTCTCGAACAGCTCGTCCGTCAGGATGCGGTACCAGGTTCCCTTGGAGAACAGAATCATCGGCAGGCCGTTCAGGTCGGTGATGACGGGCGCGTTTTTCTCCATTATAAAATGGTTGCGCGGCAGGACGAGGACGAGGTGGTCGTCGAACAGCGGCACGCACGTCAGCTGGGTATCCTCGATCCGGGAGGCGACGATGCCGAGGTCGGCCTTCCGGTCGCGGACGAGCGTGACGATCTCATGCGTCTTGCCCGTAATCGCCTTGATGTCGAGCTCCGGGCTGCGGGCCGTCAGCGCCTGGATGAGATCCGGCAGCGAGGTTTGCAGCGTCGTGAGGCTCGCGCCGATCGTGAAGGTCGCCCGCCCGGCATGCTTGTACTCCGCGAGTAGCTTCAGGAAGCGCAGATGCTGCTGCCGCGCCTCCACCGCGTAGTCGTACGTCAGCTGGCCGATACGGGTCAGCTCCAGCCGCTTGCCGACGCGCCGGAAGAGCAGGGCGCCGAGCTCCTGCTCGAGCTTGGCGATCTTGCGGGAGAGGGCAGGCTGGGACAAATTAAGCGCTGCCGACGCTTTGTTCATGCTGGACTGTTCGACGACGACGGTAAACATATTCAATTCTTCGAGCACGTGGGTACAGCCCCTTTCTACGTGTCGTATATGCGAATAGGTTATAACTTTTAATGAATAATACGCAATTCCATTATAAGCAGAAAAGGAGTATGATGTGAAATGTGACCATTTTGTGTGAATCTATTATTTATTGACGCTCATCTGGGCTGGGGTTACAATGGAGAATGGTTTTGGCGAATGGCGAAAATTGGCGAATGGAACGCCGCAGTTTGGAAAGGAGAACGTTTACGTTATGAAAGGAAATTCGTATTTATCGCGCAAGATTCACTCCTTGCTCGGAGTCATCCCGCTCGGCCTGTTCATTATCGAACACATGGTATCGAACTTCTCGGCCGTCGAGAAAGGGCCGCAGGGGTTCAAGGATACCGTCAAGTTCCTGAATGACTTGCCGTTCGTCTTCGTCTTGGAGCTTGTCGGCATCTGGCTGCCGCTGCTGTTCCACGGAGTGTACGGCCTGTATGTGGCGTATCAGTCCAACCTGAACACCAGCCGCTTCCAATACGGCCGCAACTGGGCGTTCACGCTGCAGCGGATCACGGGCGTGATCACCTTCATTTTTGTTTTCTGGCATATGTACCAAGCGAGATTCCAAGTCATGATCGGCAACCTCACGCATGAAGAACTCGGTAATCAGATGCACACGATTACGACGAACGGGTTCTATTTTGTGCTCTATGTCATCGGCATCCTGGCTGCCACCTTCCACTTCAGCAACGGCATGTGGGCATTCCTCGTCAGCTGGGGCATCACGGTCGGCCCTCGCGCGCAGCGCGTCTCCTCTTACATTTGGATGGCCGTGTTCGTAATCGTGGCCGCATTGTTCTTGGCGTCGCTGGTGGCGTTCCGCGGCGACGAATTCAAGGAGGCGGCTTCCGCCGCTCTGCAGCTGACGAATCTCGTTTGAGTTTAAGACAAGGAGCGAAATGCAATGGCTAAAAACAGAATCATTGTCGTCGGTGGCGGTCTCGCCGGCCTGATGGCTACCATAAAAGCCGCGGAAGCGGGCGTGCACGTCGACCTGTTCTCGGTCGTGCCCGTGAAGCGGTCCCACTCGGTCTGCGCGCAGGGCGGCATCAACGGCGCGGTCAACACGAAGGGCGAAGGCGACTCCACGTGGGAGCACTTCGACGATACGGTCTACGGCGGCGACTTCCTGGCGAACCAACCGCCGGTTAAAGCGATGTGCGACGCCGCTCCGGGCATCATCCACCTGATGGACCGGATGGGCGTTATGTTCAGCCGGACGCCGGAAGGCTTGCTCGATTTCCGTCGGTTCGGCGGCACGCAGTACCACCGGACGGCGTTCGCCGGTGCGACGACCGGCCAGCAGCTGCTGTACGCGCTCGACGAACAAGTCCGCCGCTGGGAAACGGCCGGCCTCGTGACGAAGCGCGAGCATTGGGAATTCACGGGCGCAGTGCTGGACGACGACGGCGTCTGCCGCGGCATCTCCGCGCAGGACCTCCGCACGATGGAGGTCCATACGTTCGCCGCGGATGCGACGATACTGGCGACGGGCGGCCCCGGCATTATTTTTGGCAAAACGACGAATTCCGTCATCAACACCGGTACGGCCGCGAGCGCGGTGTACCAGCAGGGCGTGTACTACGCGAACGGCGAGTTCATCCAAATCCACCCGACGGCGATTCCGGGCGACGATAAGCTGCGCCTGATGTCGGAATCCGCGCGCGGCGAAGGCGGCCGGATCTGGACGTACAAGGACGGCAAGCCGTGGTACTTCCTCGAAGAGAAATACCCGGCCTACGGCAACCTGGTGCCGCGCGACATCGCGACGCGCGAGATCTTCGCGGTCTGCGTCGACGAGAAGCTCGGCATCAACGGCGAGAATATGGTCTACCTCGACCTGTCGCATAAGGATCCGAAGGAGCTCGACGTCAAACTCGGCGGCATCATCGAAATCTACGAGAAGTTCATGGGCGACGACCCGCGGAAAATTCCGATGAAGATTTTCCCGGCGGTTCACTATTCGATGGGCGGCATGTGGGTCGACTACAACCAGATGACCAACATTCCGGGCCTCTTCGCCTGCGGCGAATGCGAGTACCAATACCACGGCGCGAACCGTCTCGGCGCGAACTCCCTGCTGTCTGCGATCTACGGCGGCATGGTCACGGGACCGAAGGCCGTCGAGTATATCAAGGGCTTGAAGAAATCGGCCGAGGATCTCCCGTCCTCCGTGTACGACCGCGAGAAGAAGCGCCAAACGGACAAATACGAGAGCATTCTTAAGATGGACGGCACGGAAAACGCGTACGTGCTGCATAAAGAGCTCGGCGAACTCATGACGAACAACATGACGGTCGTCCGCTTCAACAAGCGTCTGGAAGAGACGATCTCGACGATCAAGGAATTGAAGCAGCGCTATCGCAACATCAACATCAACGATACGGCGCGCTGGAACAACGCGGGCGTGGCGTTCACCCGCCAGCTGTGGAACATGCTGGAACTGTCCGAAGCGATGACGCTCGGCGCCCTGATGCGGAACGAAAGCCGCGGCGCCCACTACAAGCCGGATTTCCCGGAGCGCAACGACGAGGAGTTCCTCAAGACGACGAAGGCCAAATGGACGGCGGAAGGGCCGCAAATCTCGTACGAGGATGTCGACGTGTCGCTGATCACGCCGCGTAAACGCGACTATTCCAAGAACAAGTCCTAGGAAGGAAGGAGAATCACGATGGCGGAAGCAGCAGTAGCAACGAAAACGGTCAAGCTGGTCATCACGCGCCAGGATGCGCCGGATTCGGCGCCGTATACGGAAGAATTCGAAGTGCCGTACCGCGCGAACATGAACGTCATCAGCGCGCTGATGGAAATCCAGCGCAATCCGAAGAAGAGCGATGGCCAGAAAACGGCGCCCGTATGCTGGGAGTCCAACTGTCTGGAGGAGGTTTGCGGCGCGTGCTCCATGGTGATCAACGGCAAGCCGCGCCAAGCGTGCAGCTCGCTGATCGACAAGCTGGAGCAGCCGATCCGGCTCGCGCCGATGAAGACGTTCCCGGTCGTGCGCGACCTCGTCATCAACCGCGAGCGCATGTTCAACGCGCTGAAGCGCGTGAAGGCGTGGATCCCGATCGACGGCACGTACGATCTCGGACCGGGTCCGCGGATGGCGGAGACGAAGCGCCAATGGGCGTATGAGCTGTCCAAGTGCATGACGTGCGGCGTCTGCCTGGAATCGTGCCCGAACGTCAACGACCGGAACAGCTTCATCGGTCCGGCTGCGATCTCGCAGGTTCGCCTGTTTAACGCGCATCCGACGGGCGAAATGCACAAGGAAGAGCGTCTGGACGCGCTCATGTCCGACGGCGGCATCGAAGGCTGCGGCAACTCGCAGAACTGCGTGCGCTCGTGCCCGAAAGGCATTCCGCTGACGACGTCGATCGCGGCGATCAACAAGGATACGACGAAGCACCTGTTCAAGAAATGGCTGGGCATGTAGCTTCGGGTTAGGACATAGCCCCCGCTGAGCCAGCGGGGCGGAAGAGGCATTGCGGCGGGAGACCTGCGGCGATGCCTCTTTTTTGTCCGCCGCGGCAGGAAGCGGAGGTTTGGCAATGACGAGTCAAACTGGCGCGGCCAACAAGCCCCTAAAACACGAAACAGGCAGTTCCCAAAGGGAACTGCCTGTTTCGTTATAAGAGCATCAGCCGCGCGCTACGGCCGCTTTAGCACCAATTTTCGCCCCAATCTTGAATGGAGCGGATAACGGGTTCTAATCCTTGCCCTTTGACGGTCAATTCGTATTCGATCCGGACGGGCATCTCCGGGTAAACGTTCCGTTTGATGATGTCGCACTGCTCGAGCTCCTTCATCCGATCCGTGAGCATTTTATCGCTCATTTCCGGAATCTGCTCTTTGATTTCCTTGAACCGTTTCGGTCCGCCCAAGAGCACGCGTATAATCAATCCGGTCCATTTCTTGCCGAGCAGCTCGGTAGCGCATTCGTACTTCGGGCACATTTTGGAATAATCCACGTTATCACCCCGCTTTCTGTTCTTCCTATTGTAACACAGGACGATTTATAAAGGGAATGGATATTCGGTTTTCGCTAAAATACTTTTTAATTTGTATCAACTATACTTAAGTAAGCATAAATGCACCCCGAAAATCGATCCAGCGCGCTTGTTTTTATTTTGGTTTATTCGGAAGTTGCGCTTATCGTTGCCGGGTGCGAATCCGAAATATTTTCTAGTACGCTGTCGAAATCGGCCTGCTATAATAGGGGAGCATGGAACGAATCGAAAGAAAGCCGCACGAGGGCGGCATAGAGGTGCTAGCATGCCAGACAATTGGGGATTCTACGAACGGCGCGCCGGCGGCGAACAGCTGCGCGTGCTTGTCAATACAGTGTATAAAGGCGATGAGCCGGCTGCGGAGTATCCGGAGCTGCTGTCGATTACGGTTAACTTGTATCCGGTCCGCGATCAGTCGAAGAACCGGCGGCAGTTCATCGCGCAGCTGGAGGAACTGGAATCGAAGCTGGAGTCGTGGCTCGAGAACGGGAGCGGCGCGATCTACGCCGGGCGAATCAACGCGGCGACTCGCTTGGAGTTCTACTATTATTTGCCTGCGGACCGGCCCGAAGAAGAGGCGGTGCGCGCCTGGCTGCTCGAGCATTGGCCGCACCGGGCGCAGTGCTACGTGAAGCCGGACCCGGCTTGGGAATTTTACCGTTACCTGCTCCCGGATACGCTCGAGGAGCTGTTCGTCCATAACGCGCAAATGATCTACGCGCTGATTCATAAAGGAGATCAAATCGCGCAGCCGCGCAACGTCTATCATTGGCTGCTGTTCCGGGAGGACGAGGACCGGCTCGCGATGGAGCGGGTGCTCGAGAAGCAGGGATATGTGATCGAGAAGGAGAAGGAGAGCAAGCCGGAGCAGGATTATCCGTATCCGCTCGTCATCAGCAAGTTCGAGGACGTGAAGCTCGACACGGTCAACGCCCGCGTCCGCGAGCTGCACCGGCTGCTGGCTGACCGCGACGGGCGATACGACGGCTGGGGCGCGGTGATGCGCCTCTCGCCGGCGAAGCGGTTCCGCCGCTACGTCCGCCGGCGGAAGGAATCGGCGCATCTGGCGCTGCGGCGCGTGCTGTCGTGGCGCTGCTCACAATCGAATCAGAACGAGACCAGCAAACATTAAGACGAACGCCGACCACTGCAGCGCGTTGAGCCGTTCGCGGTAGAGCAGGATCGAGCCGGCTGCGACGACGAGGCTGTTCGCGGCGAAGATCGGCCCGGCGATGCTGGCTTGTCCCGTGCCGAGCGCGACCGCATAGAGCTGCAAGCCGGCATAGGAGAAGAGCCCGGCGATCAGCCCCCATTTCAAGCCGGTGCCGGCGCCGGGCACGGCGGGCGGTCCCGTCCTGACGAAGTCCCCGATCCGGCCGGCCGGGCGGATCCGGATCCGCTCGCGGTAGGCGAAGGCGACGAAGCCGGCGAACGACAGCGCATAAGCGACGAACAGAATGGGGGAGCTGGCGAGTCCCAGCTCCTCGGTCACCTTCATGCCGCCGTTGCGCAGGGCGAACAGCACGATGCTGAGGCCGACGAACAGATGCCACGGCGGCCGGATTCCTTTCCGGCGTCCGCCGGACTTCATGGAGATCAGCGCGACCGCGGCGAGCAGCAGCAGCACGCCGGCGAGCTCGTACGCCGACAGCGTCTCGCCGTACGCCGCCATGCCGAGGACGACGACAAGCAGGATATTCATGTTCGTGATCGGCGAGGTCAGACTGGCCGGACCGTAGTCGAGCGCCTTCATGAACAGGGCGTTGCCGAGCGCGGAGCCGGCGCCGATGACCGCGCCGGCGAGCCAGACGCGGGCATCGGCCAAGCCCGCAAGGAGGCTGTGCTCCGCGGCGCCGTTCGCGGCGAATCCCGCCGCGCCGGCGCAATAAAGTCCCAGAAACAGATAGACGGCGGAGCCGCCCTGCATCTGGGACACCTTCATCCACCAGCCCGCAAGCCCGAAGAGCAGTGCACTGCCGACGGCCGCTGCAAACCACATGCCATTCACCTTTCTGCCGGGACGCGCGATAATTTGTCACATAATTGAAATGTTCCTGTTATCGTCCCTTTACATTCGCGGGGTAAGATACTAACCAAGACCCCCTTTTGATTTATATATGCGTTGTTGGACCTGCCGCGTGCAGGTCCCTTTTTTTGTCCGGGGTCAGAGCGGAACGACGACGGGCCGGCGGTTTTTGTAATATTGCCACTGCGTAAAGCCGATTTCCTTCAGCCGCTTCGCGACCCGGTCCCAATCCTCGCCGACGCGGCTCGGCTTGTGGGCGTCGGAGCCGAATGTGACGGCCACGCCGAAATGAAGGGCGCGTTCCAGAATGGCGTCCGACGGATACCAGCCGCCGACGTCCTTCGTGCCGCCCGAGGTGTTGATCTCGATGGCGGCCAGGCTGTCCGCGATCAGCTTCAGCGCTTCGTCGACGGCGTCCTCCGCCGGAATGTCCGAGAACGCCGGGTAATAGCCTTTCATGGCGTCGATATGGCCGAGGACCTGGAACATGCCGGACTGCGCGGACTGGCCGATCAGCTTGTAATAGTGACGCTTCTGCTCCAGCTGCTTCTCCGCCGACAAGCCCTTCCACCGGTTGCGGTTGAATATGCTGACACCGCCCGACTGGTGCACGGAGCCGATGACGTAATCGAACGGATATTGCTCGTAGACGGTCCGGTAGACGTCGGCGTGCTCCGGGAAGAAGTCCGATTCCACGCCCAGCAGTACGTCGATTTTGCCCTCGTACTTCGCTTTCAGCCGCTGGACTTCCTCGATGTAACGCGCGAATTCGCTGCGGGCCATCGCAATGCCCGGATTCGGGTGGTCGTGCTCGCTCGCGAAATAAGGCGAGTGGTCCGAAATCCCGATGACGCCGAGCCCTTCCTTGATTGCGGCCTGAATATAGGCCTCGATCGTGCCGTCCGCGTGTCCGCACCGGAAATGATGCGTATGTAAGTCGAATTTCATGATTGCTCCTCCTATTCGCTGCTAATGAATTGATCCTCCGGCATCCCCTTCAGATCGCTCAAAAACTGCTGCATCGCGGAATTGATGTATCTTCCCGACTTGTAGACGAGTCCGACGGGATGGCTCATGTCCAGCTCGTTGACTTTGATGCGCTTCAGGGTGCCGAGCCGCACTTCGTTGGCGATGGACAGCTTGGAGACGACGGCGGCGCCGAGGTTGATTTCCACCATGCGCTTGACTTCCTCGCTGCTCGACAGCTCCATGACGATGTTCGGCTGCAAGTCGTACTTTCGGAAAATTTGATCCAGGAACCGCCGTCCTAACGTGTCAGGCGACAGCATAATCATGGGTATGTCCTTCAGCGATTCTACGGTAGTATGCTTCAATCCGCTCATCGGATGCTCCGGCGCGACGACCAGCTCGTACGTGTCGTAGTACAGAATCGCCGTCTGCACGTTCGGATTGCGTTCGCTCAGATACGTGATGCCGATATCGACGGTACCGTTCTCGACGCTGGCCATGACGCCGGTCGACGGCATGGAATGGATGGTCGTCTTGATGAGCGGGAATTGGTTTTGAAAATAAGACAGGACGCGCGGCAAAATTTGAATGGCGATGGAGGAGGTGGTGCCGAGCACGATGTGGCCTTGCGGCGTCTGGTTGAGGTCGGACAGCTTCTGTTTGAGCTCCTCCACGATGGCGAGAATCCGTTCGGCGTGGTCCAAAAATACTTGGCCGCGGTCGGTGAGCGTGACGGGCTGATTCCGATCGATTAACACCGTCTTAAACTCGTCCTCGAGACTTTTGATTTGCGCGGAGACGGCAGGCTGCGTCAAATTGAGCAGTTCGCCCGCTTTGCGGAAGCTCATGGTGCGGGAAATCGTCAACAACGTTTCAAGCTGGTTAATGTTCACGGAATCCCTCCCTATCCATTAAAGTTTTTTATCACCCTGCCTAACTATTATAAATGATAATCCCGCGAACAGCAAAGAACGGGAGAAGCACTGCGCCGGCTTCACAATACCTTTAGAAGGATTCATGGGACAATTGTCGAATGGTCTGGTAAAGTGTAAGCCAAAAGAGCTATAAAGGAGCGAAACGACCGCATGGATCCGAAGGCAGTCCGTAGCTGGATCATGTACGACTGGGCGAACTCCGCGTTCGCCACGACGATTATGGCCGCGGTGATGCCGGTCTTCTACAAGGAAGTCGCGGGCGCCGGGCTGACTGGCAATACCGCGGAAAATTATTGGGGCTTCACGCAGACGATCGCGATGATTCTGGTCGCGGTGCTGTGCCCGATTCTGGGCGCCGTCGCCGATTATACCGGTTCGAAGGTACGGTTTTTGTCGGCCTTCATGCTCATCGGGGCCGCGTCCTGCATCGGCATGGCCTTCATCGGCGAAGACGGGTGGCTGCTCGCGTCGATTCTTGTCGTTATCGGCACGATCGGCTTTGCTGCGTCGAATACGTTTTACGACGCGCTGCTGCCGAGCGTCTCGACGCCGGACACGATGAACGCGGTCAGCAACAAAGGGTATGCGATGGGCTATTTGGGCGGCGGATTGCTGCTGCTGGCGAATCTTGTTATGATATTATTTTACGATAAGCTGGGCTTTCCGTCGAAGACGGCGGCGACGCAGACGGTCTTCGCAACGGTCGGCGTCTGGTGGATCCTGTTCTCGCTTCCCATCATGCGCAACGTCAAGGAGAAGGCGGGCGAGCGCGTCTCCGGCTTCGTCTCGGCGATCGGCGGCGGTTTTGCCCGGATCCGCGTGACGGCGGGTACCTTGAAGCGCTATCCCGAGCTGCTCAAATACATGGCAGCGTTCTGGTTCTTCAACGACGGCATCAACACCGTCATCGTCATGGCGACGATATACGGCAGCGGCATCGGCATCGAGTCGAACGACCTGATCGCCGCGCTGCTGATCACGCAGTTCGTAGGGTATCCCAGCACGCTGCTGTTCATCAAGTTCGCGAGACGGATCGGCATCAAGCCATCCCTTTACAGCTCGCTGCTCGTGTACGTGCTCATCGTCATGTTGGGGTTCTTCATGACGAACGCCCTTCATTTCTACTTGCTGGCCGCGCTGGTCGGCCTCGTGCAGGGCGGGAGCCAGGCGACGGCCAGATCGCTGTACGCCGAGCTCGTGCCGCCTTCGCGGACGGCGGAGTTTTTCGGCTTCCTTAGTCTCTCCAGCAAGTTCGCGTCCGTTGCGGGACCGTTCGTCTTCTCGGTCGTGGGCACGCTGACGGGCTCGAGCCGTTACGGCATTTTGGCGCTGCTGGCCTTTTTTATCTTGGGCATCGCGATCTTGGTCGTCGTGAACGTAGACAAGGGACGGCAGGAAGCGCTGGCGGGGGAAGCGGCGTCGTAGAACGGATCGGGAAAGCACCGGAGTCAGTCGAGAGAGGGAGAGGACACGCAACATGAAAGGAACGACGCATCTCGCGATCGGCGTCGCGATCGGCGTCGCGGCCGCGGCAAGCCACCCGTTCGAGGCTAAGCATGCCGCGCTCTACGTCGCGGTGGCGGCGTTCTCGTCGCTCAGCGCGGACTTGGACGGCACGAGCTTGCTGAGCGGCAAGCTGAACCGCACGGCCAAGATCGTCCATTGGCTGATGATCTGGGGCGGCATCGCGCTCGTCTCCGCTGCGGCCGGCGTATACATCGCGCAAGGGGAACTGCGCCTGACGTGGGCGGTGCCGGCGGTGACCGTACTGCTGCTCGGGCTGGTGCTCGGCAACGGCGCCATCCGCAACGCGCTCGTATGCGCGATCGGGCTCGGGCTTATATATGGCGGGTACGCCGGGGACATGAACTGGCTGATCGGCCTCGGCGCCTTCATCGCCTGGGTGCCTTGGCTGAACCATCGGGGCTTAACCCATACGGTCTGGGCGGCCGCGGCCTGGTGGGGAATCGGCTTGGGGCTGGAGCGGCAGCTGCCGCTGGACGGCATCGCCCAGACGGCGCTGTGGGGCTATCTGTCCCATCTGATCGCCGACACGCTGACGCCGAGCGGCGTCAAGTGGCTGTATCCGCTGACGAAGAAGACGTTCAAGCTGCCGATCGGCAAGCTGTAATATCCGCCAAGCGGGCACGGTGGTGACCCGCGCACATACGAAAAAGCTCTCCAAGGACTTGGTCCGCGGAGAGCTTTTTGTCGCTTCAGAGCCATTCAATTCAGTCAGAGCCATTCCTTCTTGCGGAAGATGAAGAACATGCCGAAGCCGAGCAGCAGCATGAACGTCAGCAGGACGTATGAGCCGCCGTGCAGATGAAGCAGCGGAATGTAATCGAAGTTCATGCCGTAGATTCCGGTCAGGAACGTGAGCGGCATGAAGATCGTCGTCAGCGCCGTGAACACCCGCATGATTTCGTTGGCGCGGTTGGCCAGGCTGGACTGATAGGCCTCGCGCAAGTTGCCCATGAGATCGCGGTACGTCTCGAACGTCTCGGCGATCTTGACGGCGTTCTCGTAAATGTCGCTGAAATATTTTTGCAGCTGGTCGTCGATCAGCTTCAGGTCTTTTTTGTTGAGCGTCGCGATCAGTTCCTTCTGCGGGCCGAGCACCTTCTTCAGCCACAGAATTTCGGACCGGAGCCCGATGATTTCGTTCAGATGCGATTTCTTCGTATGCATGAGGATATCTTCCTCGAGACTTTCGATGCGCACCTCGATCCGGTCCCCGACGAGGAAGTAATTGTCGACGACGATGTCGACGAGATGATACAGGAAATAGTCGGGCCGGCTGACCTGCTCCTCGAGCAGAATCGGCTTCAACGTGCGGAGTTCGTTGATTTTTTGCTTCGTAACGGTAATGATATAATGGCGGCCCAAAAAAATGTTAAGCGCCCGCAGGAAAATTTCTTCATCGTCGAACCGGATGCTGTTGATGACCAGGAAGTAATGGCCTTCGTGAATTTCGATTTTCGGACGCTGCTCCTCTTCGCTCAAGCAGTCCTCGACCGCCAGATCGTGCAGCGAGAACAGCGGCTGCAGGACTTCCAGATCGTCAACGCCCGCGTCGATCCAATAGAACCCTTCGGCAGGCGGGGTCGTCGCCGTCATAATGTCTTCGACCGGCGTGAACACGCCTTGCGTTACGTGACGGATTTTCATCCGCGCTCCTCCTCTCTTGCCCTAGTGCTGTTTGTTTCCCGGATGCCGGCATGAGGAAGGAAGCGTGAGCGAATACGCCTGTCGGCCATTCGCTTCACCGCATTGTATGTAAAGCGGGGAGGTACGAATAGGATCGAACGGGCGCAAGCGGACACGCTGCTGTTCCTGCAAGCCGGTAATCGATGCGGACGCGCGCATGAACCGCGGCGAAATGCGCGGATTCTATGCGGTTGTCCGCAGGCCTCGGGTCGCCTTCCATATTCGCAAACACCCCTTCGTACGTTCGATTTCGATCGCATTCGCGCAATCCTTGTCTAGTATACTCCGACAATGTCTTTCCATACAAGAAGAAAAGCGGCGCGCATCCCTACGTCTTACCATATGCGGGGAAAAGCCCGCCGTGACAGGTTTTTTGCCCGCTCCGGCGGGTTTGCCTTGACGGCAACCGCGGAATGAATTAAAGTATTTCCATAACGTGATTCCACAATTAAATAAGCAAGCTTTCTTATCAAGAGCAGGCGGAGGGACTAGCCCGATGAAGCCCGGCAACCGGCGTGCGAACGCACGGTGCTAATTCTTGCGGAAACGTTACGTTTCTGAGAGATGAGAGGCGCATGTACGATAAAGTGATGCCCCTCTCTGCGGAGAGGGGCTGTTTTCGTTCCGCGCTCCTCAGGGAAAATACACGACTGGAGTGACTAGACATGCCGATTAAAGTACCTGATCAATTGCCCGCGAAAGACATCCTCTCGGAGGAGAATATCTTCGTGATGGACGAGAGCGTCGCGTATCACCAGGACATCCGCCCGCTGCGGATCGCCATTTTGAATCTGATGCCGAACAAGGAAGTGACCGAGACGCAGCTGCTGCGGCTTATCGGCAACACGCCGCTTCAGGTCGAGGTCGTCCTGATCCATCCGAAGACGCATACGTCGAAGAACACCTCCGCGCAGCATCTGGACTCGTTCTACAAAACGTTCGACGATATCAAGCATTTGTATTTCGACGGCATGATCATTACAGGCGCGCCAGTCGAGACGATGGATTTTGAAGACGTCAACTATTGGGAAGAACTGAAAGATATCATGGATTGGTCCGCGCGCAAAGTCACGTCGACGTTCCATATCTGTTGGGCTGCGCAGGCGGGCCTGTACCATCACTACGGCGTGCCGAAGCATGACCTGCCCGAGAAAATGTTCGGCGTCTTCCCGCATCGGATCGAGAAGCGCAACGTGCCGCTGATGAGAGGCTTCGACGAGTTGTTCTTCGTGCCCCAGTCGCGCCATACGGAAGTGCGACGCGAGGATATCGAGAGCGTAGGCGATCTGGACATTCTGTCGCATTCGCCGGAAGCCGGCGTCTACCTCGTCGCTTCCCGCAACGGGCGCCAGATCTTCGTGACGGGCCATTCCGAGTACGATCCGACGTCGCTGAAAGCCGAATACGACCGCGACCAGGCCAAGGGCATGGACATCGCCATACCGAAAAATTACTACCCGAACGACGATCCGTCGAAGCTGCCGCTGTCCACCTGGCGCGCGCACGCGAACCTGCTGTTCTCGAACTGGCTCAACTACTACGTGTACCAGCAAACCCCTTACGACCTGGGGGCAGGCATTTAAGCTTCATCTAAATACGCTACGGAGAGGGAGAGACCGCAGTCCATGAAAATCGAAAGCCGCCTCGCGCAAATTGGATCCATTAAAGAGCCCGTTACCGGAGCCGTCAGCTTCCCGGTGTACCAATCGACCGCCTTCCGCCACCCGCGCCTCGGAGAGAGCACCGGCTTCGACTATGCACGCACGAAGAGCCCGACTCGCACGGTCTTGGAAGAAGCCGCGGCGGAGCTGGAGTCCGGCGACGCCGGCTTCGCCTGCAGCAGCGGCATGGCCGCGTTGACGACGATATTTTCGCTGTTCGGGCAGGGCGACCACCTGCTCGTGTCGCTCGACCTGTACGGCGGCACGTACCGTCTGCTGCAGCGGATCCTGTCCCGTTATGGCGTGACCGCTTCCTACGCGGACACGAACGATCTCGACGCGCTGAACATGCTCGTCACGCCGTCGACGAAGGCGATTCTCATCGAGACGCCGACCAATCCGCTCATGATGATCACTGACCTCGAACGCGTCTGCGCTTGGGCGAAATCCAAGAACCTGCTCAGCATCGTCGACAACACGCTGCTGACGCCGTTCTTCCAGCGTCCGATCGAGCTCGGCGCCGATATCGTCGTGCACAGCGCGACGAAGTACCTCGGCGGCCATAACGACGTGCTGGCCGGCCTCATTGTAACAAAGGGCAAGGAGCTGTCCGAGCAAATGGCGTTCCTGCACAACTCGCTCGGCGCGGTGCTCGGGCCGCAGGATTCATGGCTGCTCATGCGCGGCATGAAGACGCTCGCTCTGCGCATGGAGCGCCATCAAGCCAACGCGACGGCGATCGCGAACTGGCTGCTGACGCACGAGGCGGTCGACGCGGTGTATTATCCGGCGCTTCCGCATCACCCCGGGCACGAGACGCAGAGCCGGCAGTCGTCCGGCAACACCGGCATTTTCTCGTTCCGCCTGAAGAACGCGGCGTACGTTGAGCCGATTTTGCGCCACGTCAAGCTGATCGCGTTCGCCGAGAGCCTGGGCGGCGTCGAGTCGCTCATGACTTATCCGGCGGTGCAGACGCACGCGGACATTCCGCTCGAGATTCGCGAGCGGATCGGCGTCGACGACCGGCTGCTGCGCTTCTCCGTCGGTATCGAGCATCAGGACGACTTGATCGCGGATCTGGCGCAGGCGTTCGAAGCGGCCAAACGCGAAATCGGGGAGGTCTAGGACATGTCGAACCAACAAGAGCGGGAACCGAACAAGAAGCCCGAGACGCAATTCGCCACGAAGCTGATCCATTTCGGCTCGGAAATCGACGAGCATACCGGCGCGTCCAGCGTGCCGATCTATCAGGCGTCGACGTTCCACCATCACGATATTTTCAACCCGCCGGTCCATGATTACAGCCGTTCCGGCAATCCGACGCGGCAAGCGCTGGAAGACTACATCACGGTGCTCGAAGGCGGCGTCCGCGGGTTCGCCTTCGCCTCCGGCATGGCCGCGATCTCGACGGCGTTCCTGCTGTTCTCGGCCGGCGACCACGTCATCGTGACGGAGGACGTGTACGGCGGCACCTACCGGCTGCTGACCACGGTGCTGAACCGGCTCGGCATCGATTCTACGTTCGTGGACATGACGGATTTCGAAGCGGTCCGGGCGGCGCTGAAGCCGAACACGAAGGCCGTCTTCATGGAGACGCCGTCGAACCCGACGCTGAAGATCACCGACATCGGCGAAATCGCGGCGTGGGCGAAGCAGCATGACCTTATCACGCTGCTGGACAACACGTTCATGACGCCGTATCACCAGCGGCCGATCGAGCTTGGCGTCGACATCGTGCTGCACAGCGCGACGAAGTTCCTCGGCGGCCACAGCGACGTGCTGGCGGGACTGGCCGTCGCGGCGAGCGACAGCCTCGGCCGCCGCTTGAAGCAGCTGCAGAACGGGCTCGGCACGGTGCTCGGCTCGCAGGAATCGTGGCTGCTCATGCGCGGCATGAAGACGCTGCAGGCGCGCATGGAGCACAGCGAGCGCAGCGCGCGCAAGCTGGCGGAATGGCTGAACGCGCATCCGGCTGTGACGCGCGTCTACTTCCCGGGCTTGGCGGACCATCCGCGCCGGGACGTGCATGAGAAGCAGTCCAAGGGCTACGGCGCAGTCGTCTCGTTCGACGTCGGCGACGGCGAACGCGCGAAAGCGGTGCTGTCCCGCGTGAAGATTCCGCTCGTCGCGGTCAGCCTCGGCGCCGTGGAGAGCATCCTGTCGTATCCGGCGATGATGTCCCACGCCGCGATGCCGCGCGAGGTGCGCCTCGAGCGCGGCATCACGGACGGCTTGCTGCGGTACTCGGTCGGCCTGGAAGACATCGACGACCTGATCGCGGATTTGGAGCAAGCGCTGAACGGATAAATAGCGCAAAAAATGCAATGCGCGGCAGTCCGGACGGACTAGCCGCGTTTTTAGTCAAGTTGGCGGAGATTGCTCGCCCGGACGTCAAATGACGGCCGCTATCGTTTTATGGTAGACTGAAGTGAACCGATTAGAACCGATAAGGTACGGAATTGGATAGAGAGAAGGAGGTCTCCGCATTGCAAAACGTGGACCGCATACTGGATCAAGCATTGCAGGGGAATCGCATCGGATTGGAAGAGATCGTGACGCTGTTCGAATCCGACGAAATCGAAAAAATGGGTCATGTCGCCAATCAGCTCATGCTGCGGCGCCACCCGGAGCCGATCACGACGTTCGTCATCGGCCGCAACATCAACTATACGAACATCTGCGACGTCTATTGCCGCTTCTGCGCGTTTTACCGTCCGCCGGGCTCGAAAGAGGGCTACGTGCTGCCGGATGAGACGATCTTGCAGAAGATCAAGGAAACGACGGACGTGAACGGAACCGAAATCCTCATGCAGGGCGGCGTCAATCCGGATCTGCCGTTTACGTATTATTTGGAGCTACTGCGCAAGATCAAGCAGCAGTTTCCGAAGATTACGATGCATTCGTTCTCGCCGGCGGAGATTCAGAAGATGGTGACGCTGTCGGGCTTGCCGCTGGAGCAGGTGCTGATTGAGCTGAACCAAGCTGGTCTCGATTCGCTGCCGGGCGGCGGCGGCGAGATTCTCGACGACCGCACGAGACGGAAGATCAGCCGCCTGAAGGGCTCCTGGACGGATTGGATGGACGTCATGCGCACCGCGCATAAGGTCGGCATGAACACGACGGCGACGATGGTCATCGGCTTCGGCGAGGAGATGGAGGAGCGCGCGCTCCATCTGCTCCGCGTCCGCGACGCGCAGGACGACTGCATCGCGAACGGCTACAATTCCAAAGGCTTCCTGGCGTTCATTCCGTGGACATTCCAGCCGGAGAACACGAACATGAAGCGGGAGAAGGCGACGCCGGAGGAGTACTTGAAGACGCTGGCGATCAGCCGCATCGCGCTCGACAACATCGACAACTTCCAGTCGTCCTGGGTGACGATGGGACCGGAGATCGGCAAGCTGACGCTGTCCTACGGCTGCAACGACTTCGGCAGCACGATGATCGAGGAGAACGTCGTCTCCGCGGCAGGCACGACGCACAAGGTCAACATCGGCTCGACGCTGCAGATCATCCGCGAAGCGGGCAAAATTCCGGCGCAGCGGAACACGAAATACGAGATTCTGAAAGTTTTCGAGGGATCCGAACAAGCCGCCAACGATTTCATCATGCAAAATTAAATCATAATAGCGAAAAGCTTCCTTTCGGCGAAACCGACGTTTTGCCGAAGGGGAGCTTTTTTGCGTGCCAGCGGCCCGGCTTCGCCATCCAGGCGTACGCCAGATGCTGCGGTTCCTGCTGCCACATCCACCCTTTCATCCCAAGCTCCCGCCAGTGCAGCCAGCGCATTCATCGTATATCTGGTTTCGCTGAACCATATACTGTTAAGGAACCTCGAAGTCGCGGATTCGGCCCGTAAATGCAGGACGTTCCGGCTTGCGGAAAGCCTCGCGCCGTACCGCGGTTTACGGCATGCATGGCCGGCAAAGCGCCCGGCTGAAACCGAATCGCAACCCATGTGCGCTGACCTTTGCAGGCCCGATTAAGGACCTTGCACTCGCCTCAAACCAAATAACGGCGCAGCTTATGCGTTCGAAGATATTTATGTCCGTATGAGCGGCCGCCAATGACGCACCATATAGCTTCCACACCGGTTTTTGCACAAAAAAGGCAAGAGAAATCGGCCTCTGCATTCGCAAAAACTTAAGCCTATGCTTTCGAAGTTAGTTTTTGCTCTAACTGGTCGGCCCACCCCCGACCAATCAATAACGCAAAAACTTACGCTTATGCTTTCGAAGTTAGTTTTTGCTCTAACAGGCCGAGAAATATCGGCCTCTGCATTCGCAAAAACTTAAGCCTATGCTTTCGAAGTTAGTTTTTGCTCTAACTGGTCGGCCCACCCGACCAATCAATAACGCAAAAACTTTTAGGAGTGAGCCTATGGAACTTTTCACCGTTTCTTTGCACTCGGCTTCTACCGAAGCGATCGATCGGCTCCACCGGTATTTATGCGAAGAACTTGCCGATTTACATAGCGCCGGTCACGCTGCCTTCGCCGGATTCAGCCGACCTTCCCATACGGGCATGGAGATCGTCTGCGTCGCCGACCTGCCGCGGTTCCGGCTGCAGGACGACGGGCCGGCGGTTTACCGGACGGCGTCGGTCGCGTTCGCGCGCTATATTATGAACGAGCTCGAGCCCATGCTGCTGCGGGCGATCATCCGCAAGCAGTACCGCTACGAGGAAGCGGGGGAGATCGAGACGGTGTCGCGCTACTGCCACAACATTTTGTATGGCTCCGGAACCGCGGCGCCGCAGGAGGAAGACAACGCCGCGGATATGCGCCATTCGGACCGTGAACGCAGACTGGGCAAAATCGCCGACGAGCTGGAACTGTTCCTGGCGAGCAACACGCGCCTTCATCTGGACGGGTTCGTCTCGTTCCGGCTGGCATCCTACTGGCAGGAGCTGCGCGACGTCGTGGCTTATGCCGTCGACGAATACGTGATGGATAAACAGTACCAGGAGTTCATCTCGCTGCTAAAATATTTCGTGCGCATGCAGGAAGTGAAGCTGCCGATCGTGCACGTGCTCCATCGGGGCGGCAGCGAATTCGTGCTCTATGATCAGGAATTCCAGCTGCTCGATACGGTGCCGGCCGACCGCATCGTGGCCGAGATGCTGGAATCCGAGATGAATATGGAGGACATGATCGTCAGCACGCTGATCACCGTGTCCCCGCAGCAGATCGTCATCCACACCAGGCAGCCGGAGCTTCCCGTCATGCGGACGCTGGAGACGATTTTCGAGCAGCGGGTCCGACTGTGCTGCTCGTGCGGCCAATGCGGCCATCTTTTCGACGAATCCGGCCGCCCGAGTCCCGAGTCCGGGAAGCGGGTCCGCAACGTCAGCCCGTAAGCTGGAAGCGGGTCGGGCTTGACCTTGCCGTCCCCGCGTCATATAATTAAGGTATCTAAAAGCATTGACAAAGACATGTATCTCCGTGATCGCACGGCCCAGAGAGAGGAGCCTCGGCTGAAAGTTCCTCGCGCTGCAGCGGCGATATACCCCTTTGTAGCTGTGAGGTTGAAACCAAGCGTCACGTTTGGCGGTAAGCCGCACCGGTTCGTTCCCGTTACGGAACGTCGACAAGGATCGGCCCCTCGCTTCAACGCGGAGACCGCCGATTGAATTAGGGTGGAACCACGGGTCAATGACAAGCACTCGTCCCTTCGCGGGATGCGTGCTTTTTTTATTGCGCGCAAGTCCGCAGCCAATAACGATCTGGGAGGAACGAAGGACATGGCAATTCAAATCAAGCTGCCGGACGGCGCCGTCCGGGAATACGCGCAGGGTACGACGATCGAAGACGTCGCGGGCTCGATCAGCAGCGGGCTGAGGAAGAACGCCGTCGCCGGCAAAGTGGACGGCAAGGTGGTCGACCTGTACACGCCGCTCGAAGGCGATGCCGCGCTCGAAATCGTGACGCTGGATTCCGCCGACGGGCTCGAGGTGTACCGGCACAGCACGGCGCATCTGATGGCGCAGGCGATCAAGCGGCTGTTCAAGGACCGCAGCGTGAAGCTCGGCATCGGTCCGGTCATCGAAGACGGCTTCTACTACGACATCGATATGGAAGAGCCGCTGACGGCCGATGATTTGGCGAAGATCGAGAAGGAAATGGAGCGCATCGTGCAGGAGGATCTGCCGATCCGCCGCCGCGCGGTCAGGCGCGAAGAAGCGGTGGCGATTTTTACGGAAATCAACGACCCGCTGAAGCTGGAGCTGATCCGCGACCTGCCGGAGAGCGCGCAAATCACCATTTATGACCAGGGTGAATTCTTCGATCTGTGCCGCGGCCCGCATCTGCCGTCCACCGGCCGGATCAAGGCATTCAAGCTGCTCAGCGTGGCCGGCGCTTACTGGCGCGGCGATGCCAAGAACAAGATGCTGCAGCGCATCTACGGCACGGCGTTTCCGAAGAAAGCGCAGCTCGACGAACATCTGCATTTCCTCGAAGAAGCGAAGAAGCGCGATCACCGCAAGCTCGGCCGTGAGCTGAAGATGTTCACGTTCTCGCGCGAAGTCGGCCAAGGTCTGCCGCTCTGGCTGCCGAACGGCGCCCGCGTGCGCAGAACGATGGAGCGTTATATCGTCGATCTCGAGGAGCGTCTCGGCTACCAGCATGTCTACACGCCGGTATTGGCGAACGTGGAGCTGTACAAGACGAGCGGCCACTGGGAGCACTACCAGGAAGACATGTTCCCGAAAATGATCATGGACAACGAGGAGCTCGTGCTTCGTCCGATGAACTGCCCGCACCATATGATGGTGTACAAGAGCGAAATGCGGTCGTACCGCGATCTGCCGGTCCGCGTCGCCGAGCTCGGCACGATGCACCGCTACGAAATGTCCGGGGCGCTGACGGGCCTCCATCGCGTGCGGGCGATGACGCTGAACGACGCGCATATCTTCGCCCGTCCGGACCAGATCAAGGAAGAATTTGCCCGCGTCATCAATCTGATTCGCCAGGTGTACGAGGACTTCGGCATTAAGGAATACCGGTTCCGTCTGTCCTACCGCGATCCGCAGGACACGGAGAAGTACTTCCAGAACGACGAGATGTGGGAAATGTCGCAGCGCATGCTGCGCGAGGTCGTCGAGGAGCTCGGCCTGCCGTTCTACGAGGCGGAAGGCGAAGCGGCCTTCTATGGTCCGAAGCTGGACGTGCAGATCAAGACGGCGCTCGGCAAGGAAGAGACGCTGTCGACGGCGCAGCTCGACTTCCTGCTGCCGGAACGCTTCGAGCTCGAGTACGTCGGCGACGACGGCAAGAAGCACCGTCCGGTCGTCATTCACCGCGGCATCATCAGCACGATGGAGCGCATGACGGCGTTCCTGCTCGAGAATTTCGCGGGCGCGCTGCCGCTCTGGCTGTCCCCGGTGCAGGCGAAGATCATCCCGGTCTCAACGGCTTACGAAGCGTACGCGCGCGAAGTCGAGGAGAAGCTTCAGCACGCCGGCATCCGCGTGGAGAGCGACCTGCGCAACGAGAAGCTCGGCTACAAAATCCGCGAGGCGCAGCTCGAGAAGGCGCCGTACATGCTCGTCGTCGGCGAGAACGAGGCGAATTCGGGATCCGTATCCGTGCGCAAGCGCGGAGAAGGCGATCTCGGCTCGAAGCCGGTCGCGGAGCTGATCGCGCTGCTGCAGGCTGAAATCGCGTCGAAACAGATTTAACGCCGGACGCGGCAGTATCACATGCCGCATAATGCTTGTCGTCATGGGGAATCCTTCGTGGTAAGGAGGCTACTAATCCACATGACGACAAGCTTTTTACCGCTTTACCGGATCTTGGCGGCTTGCGCCGCGGCGATCCTGTTGCTGAACCAAGTTTTCGAACTGGAATGTACGGCAGCCGGCACCGTCCGCGCGAACATGCCGAAGGAGGAGCGGGAAGTCCGCGAATCGGTCATGGCATCCGTCACGGCGAACAACGTACGTCCGATGCAAGTCGTGGCGACCGGCTATACCGCCGGCGTGGAATCGACGGGCAAGCGGCCGGGACATCCCCAATACGGGATCACGTATTCCGGCGTCAAGGTACGCCGCGATTTCGTATCCACGATCGCCGCGGATCCGAAAGTCTTCCCCATCGGGACCGTGCTGTACGTACCGGGTTACGGCTACGGCATCGTTGCGGACACGGGGTCCAAGATAAAAGGGAAGAAGATCGATCTGTATTTCGAAACGAGGAAGCAGGTCTTCACGCAATGGGGCAAACGCAAAGTGACGGTATACGTGCTGAAGCGCGGCAACGGCAAGCTGACCGAAGCCAGATTAACCCAGCTGAACGAGGCGGTTACCGCCGAGAAGACGCTGCCTCGGGCGTTGCTGGAGTCCTAACGATAGAAGCGGGAATGTTCGACGCGAGCCGTTGAACATTCTCTTTTTTTTGCGGAATCGCTGTGCTACAATTATTGTAAACGGTATCATGGGCGGAGTGGAGGCGGTTAGGCATGAACGGCGATCTGGGGCCTTCAGATGAACGGAGCCGGGCGGATAGGCGGCCATTCGACATGTTCGAGGACAAGCTGCTGCAGTTGTACCAGGAGATGATCGCGGTCGCGCTCGCCAAAGTGTACAACAAGTCGGATGCCCAGGACGTCGTTCAGGAAGCGTGGGTGCGGATCTTGACGAAGCGGCACTCGCTTCGCGAGACGGACAAGCTGCAGGCGTGGGCGAAGGCGATCACGGCCAATACCGCCTCCAACGCGAACCGGCGGTCGCGCCGCGTGCTGCCGTCCGGAGACCGGGAGTGGAGCGACGGACTTCCGGCCGCGCGCGACGAAGCCGACATCATCCTGGAGATCCGGGAGCTGCTGGGCGAGCTGGATCCCAAGACGAGGGCGCTGCTGCTGTACAAGTTCTACTACGGCTACAAGGACCGGGAGATCGCGGCCGCTTGGCAGGTGCCCGTCGGCACGATCAAGGCGCGGATTCACCGCACGAAGCTCCGGTTGAAGCAATGGATGATGCCCTGAAGGCAGGGAACAATCCCTTTGCACAGAGCATGCTTGAGCATTGGGCAGCTCCCGGTTAGCCGGCCCCGACTCGAACGGCCCATTACATAAACGCTTTGCGCTCCTGCCATACTAATTAACGTACGGGAGGTGAGCAGCAATGGCGAAAAACAAAAACAACAAAATGAACGCGTCGACGCAATCGAAGTTCAATGCGGAGTTCGCGTCCGAAAACGCATCGATCAACAACGGGAAGTCGAAGGCCGCTTCGCAAAAAGCGGAGAAATAACATAAACTCGCCTTGCGGCGCGAAGAGGGACCAGCAGCGGTCCCTCTTTTCATTTGCGGCCGCGCCGGCACCGGCCCATGGATCTGTGTGATGGGAGCTGACATCGGCGACAATTTATTGCCGTTTTTTCAGCGGATAAATGGTTTTCAAACGGCGGCGGATCAGGTAAGATAGGAATTGTAACGATTTATGACATGCAAGGATAGAGGGGTTGTCATGACGGATCCAATTTCCTACATTCCGCCTTCGCGCATGAGACATCGCAAGGCCGCCGAAGTCATTCCGTTCCTAAGCTCATACATCGCCAAGCGCGAACAGGAAATCGCGGAGATCGAACAGATGGTCGAACGCTACGAGAAGCGGCGGCAGCAGGAGGAACGCAGCTACCAGTCGATGTCGACGCTTCGCCGGCTGCTCTCCGGGAAGAAGCCCGCGCATCATCTGGCCGTCGAGTACATCCACTACGTGAAGCGCCCCATGGAGAAGGTCCGCACCCTGCGTCTTGAGATCGAGCAGGCGCGCGCCATCCTGAATACGCCCGATCCTTCCGCGATCGTCGCCGTCTCGAGCGACATGGCGGACGAGATGAACTAAATGGCCTTGAAGGGAACGAAGGCCAATATTGAGGAATCAAACGATGAAGTGAAAGCCGAACATGCAAGGAATCCAGACCGCTCCGAGCCGGGGCGGTTTTTGTTTGCTTCCAAGCATGCCAATAACGCCGGCTCCCCGCCAGACCTCTCGGTCTCGTTCGGTAAGCCGGCGTTCTCGGAAGATCGCGCCTAGTCGTGTCTTGGCGTCAAGCGTTCCACGTCGAGGAAATCGTGATCTTGGTTGTAGGCGGGCACGCCGTGGATGCCGACGTCAAGCCCGATCAGCTCCTCGTCCTTCGAGACGCGGACCGGCATGACGCGCTTGATGAGCAGGAACGACAGCCAAGTCAGCCCGAAGCCCCAGACGCAGACGACGGCGAGACCGAGCGCCTGTACGCCGAGCAGCTGCCAGCCGCCGCCGTAGAACAAGGCGGCATACTCCTGGCCGACTCCTTTGGTCATCGACGGCATGGCGAACAACCCAACAGCCAGCGTGCCCAGCGAGCCGCTGACGCCGTGGACGGCGAAGGCCCCTACGGGATCGTCGATGCCTCTGCTCTCGAGCAGCTCCGTCGCGAACACCATCGCAACGCCGCAGACGGCGCCGATCACCATGGCGGCGCCGTCGGAGACGAACGAGCAGCCGGCGGTGATGCCGACGAGCCCGGCCAGCGAGCCGTTGATGACCATCGGCGGGTCTGCCTTCTGGTAGCGGAACATCGTGAATAGGATGCATGCCGCGCCGCCGGCTGCCGCGGATAGCATCGTCGTGACGGCGATATGGCCGATGGCGCCGTTCGTTGCGCTGAGCGTGCTGCCCGAGTTGAAGCCGAACCAGCCGAACCAGAGAATGAAGGCGCCGACGGACGCGAGCGGAAGGTTGGAAGGGGGGACGATGTTGCTTTTGCCGTCCGCCGTGAATTTGCCGATCCGGGGACCGATGAAGATGGCGGCCGCCAGCGCGGCGAAGCCGCCGAGCGCGTGAATGACCGCAGAGCCGGCGAAGTCGATCATGCCGAGCTTGCCGAGCCAGCCGCCGACGCCCCAGACCCAGTGGCCGGCGAGGGGATAGATGAGACCGGTCATCGCGATGGCGTATAGGATATACGCTTTGAAATGAATGCGTTCCGCGACCGCACCGGAGACGATGGAGATGACCGCGATGACGAACGCGCACTGGAACAGCCAATACGTTTCATGCGAGATGTCGAGCTGGATATGCGACAAATCCCCGCGCAGCAAAAACCCGGACCAGCCGATCAAGCCGCCGGCGTCCTTGCCGTACATCAGCCCGAAGCCGAGGAAATAAAAAACGAGCGCCCCGAACGTGATGTCGACGAATACCTTCATAATGATACTGACGGCGTTCTTCTGCCTGACGAAGCCGGCCTCGAGCAGGGCGAACCCGCCTTCCATGAGCAGGATCATCGCGGCGGTGAGCACGACCCAGATCGTATTGAGTCCGGAGGAAAGCACTGCCGTATCCATGATCACCAACTCCTTCCAAATCTGATGTAAGGTATTAGAGGTAGTTCGTAGTCCGACACTCATTATATAAGCGCCGCGTAAGCGATGTCAACGCGCGAAGTGACAAGATGTGACATCAGTATGTAAGCGCTAACGGGATGAAGCCGGCTCTCCGTCTCGAGACGTAGCCGGCGTTCAATCGTCAGACCCTTTTATGCCGCTTGCGCCTTCCGTTATACTGGGAGTACAAACCTTGCACTACGATTTGGGAGCTGGTGGCGTTAATGAATGGTAATTTTATCAATCGTTTAATGTGGGGCCTCTTGATCATCGTCGTCGGCGTCGGGCTTCTGCTCCGTCAGGGAGGCTACGCCGACTTCGACATCGGGGCGATTTTCTCCGTCTACTGGCCCGTCATTCTGATGTTTCTGGGGGTTCAGGGGCTGCTCCAGCGGATGGCGTACGGACGCGGAAGCGCATTTGGGTCCGGTGTGCTGCTCGTACTCGGGTTTCTCTTCCTCGGACGCAATCTGGACCTGTTCGTCTGGTCGGTCGGCGACATGATCAAATTCGCCGGTCCGCTCATTCTCATTGTCTTCGGAATCTCCATGATCTTTAAGCCGAAGGCCAAGAAACGCGGCGACGAAGCGAAGGACAAGTGGAAGGACGACTGGCAGGCGTACAACTACGGGCCGACCGAGGAGCCGCCTGCACCGCCGCAAGCGCCGCCGCCGCCGCCGCTGCATCCGGATCCGACGAAGGCGTCGTTCGATTTCGGCGACGGCGGGGCGGATGGGATGGAAGCGCCGTCCGGTCAAGGCGGCGAGCAGGCGCAGGGACCGCGCCAATCGGCACCGGAACGCGCGCAAGACCCGCGTCAAGGCCCGCACCAAGGCCAAGGGCCTTATCAAGGTCCGCGGCGGGAACGGCCGGAGGGCGAAGCGGGCGGAGGCGTGCCCCCGTACGGCCAAGGGTTCCCGAACCATCCGCATCATCATAAGCGGATGAGCCACGCCGAGCGTCACGCGATCCACGCGGCGAAAGTCCGCGAACGGATCGAGCGCCGGCACTACCAGCGTTATCAGCGGCATCTGCAGCGCAAAGACCGCGTGGAATGGTGGAATCACGATCCGAACGTTCAGACCCGTTCGGGCTTCATCGGCGACATTTATTTGGGGCACGATTACTGGGAGCTCAAACCGATGAACATTTCCCACTTTATCGGCGACACGGTGCTGGACCTCACGAAGGCACAGATCGTGCCTGGCGAGACGGTGATCAATATCTCGTCCTTCATCGGCGACGTGAAGGTGTACCTCCCGAACGATTACGAATTCGGCGTGCACGTGGTATCGAGCGCGTTCGTGGGCGACGTGGCGGTGCTGGAGCAGAAGGAAGGCGGCATCTTCAAAAACATCGATGTGGAAACGCCGTATTTCCAGGAGATGGACAAAAAAATCATTCTGCACGTCAGTACGTTCATCGGCGATGTGCGGGTCACGAAAGTAGGCTGATCCGCGGATGATGGTGCGTTTGTTTCGCAACAGCAAGTGGGACATGATATTGCTCTTCGTCTGTTCCTCCGTCGTATCGGTGCTGATCTGGGAGCTCGGCTGCGGCCTGCTGCCGGACGAGGGACCGCAAAACGACTGGTGGATCGGGATCGCCGCCTTGTTCCTGCTCGTCAGCGCCGGCTTCGGCTACTGGGCGGCCAAGCGGATCCAGCGCCAGATCGACATGATGGTCATCGGCCTCAAGCAGGCCGCCCACGGCAATTACGGCACGCGGCTCCCGGAGGAAGGGGCGTTCACGCCGGCGTTTCGCGAGTTCAACGATATGCTGGAATCGCTGGACGAGCGCATGCAGTGGATCCAGCGTTCCGGCGAGGAACAGGTCATGCGCGAGACGGCCTCCAACGAGGCGGCCGTGCTGGAAGAACGCCGCAGGCTGGCGCGCGATTTGCACGACACGGTCAGCCAGCAGCTGTTCGCCATTCATATGTCCGCCTCTTCGCTGCCCAAGCTGCTGGAGCTGAATCCCGACCGCGCGAGCGGCGTTATGGATCAGCTCATCAGCATGTCTTCGATGGCGCAGAAGCAGATGCGCGGCTTCATCGCCCAGCTCCGTCCGATGGAGCTCGAGGGCCGCTCGCTGCAGGAGGCGCTGGACAAATGGTTTCCCGATTACTGCCGGCAAAACGGCCTTCAAGGCGTGCTGGAGTGGCGGGTCAAGGAAAAGCTGTCGGAAGCGAAGGAGCATCAATTGTTTCTCATCGTCCAGGAGGCGATGGCCAATATCGTCAAGCACGCGGGCGCGCAGACGGCGCTGCTCACGGTGGCCGAGACCGAACGGCAAATCGTCATGACCTTGCAGGACGACGGCGCGGGCTTCCGGGCCGATCAAGTGAAGCGCGGATCGTACGGTCTGTCCACGATGCGCGAGCGGGCAAGCAAGCTGGGCGGCGACGCCTCGATCATCAGCAAGCCGGGAAGCGGAACGAGAGTCCGCGTCACGCTGCCGAATTACGTGAACCATAAAGGAGCCGATCGAAACGATGAGCGCGAATGACGGATGGAAAATCATGATTGTCGACGACCATGACATGGTGCGGGCGGGCTTGCGCACGTATTTAATGCTGGACCCGAAGTTCGAGGTCGTCGCTGAAGCCGCGAACGGCCAGGACGCGATCGACCAGCTGCGCGCCGGCATTCCGGGCGGTCCGCCGCAGCTCATGCTGATGGACCTCATGATGCCGGTCATGGACGGCGTGGAAGCGACCCGGATCATCATGCAGGAGTATCCGCAGCTCAAGATCGTCATGCTGACTAGCTTCCTCGAGGACGAGAAGGTCGTCGCGGCCGTCGAAGCCGGCGCGGTCAGCTACGTGCTCAAGACCGTGTCCGCGGAAGAGCTGATCTATGCGCTGAACGGCGCGGTGAAAGGCATGCCGGTCATGACGCACGACGTCTCCCAGGCGCTCACGCGCGGCCTTCGGCAGCGGAGCGCGCAAGGCGCGGACGAAGGCTTGACCGACCGGGAGAAGGAGGTACTGCTCTTGATCGCCGAAGGCATGTCGAACAAGGAAATCGCCGACGAGCTGCATATCAGCATCAAGACGGTCAAGACGCACGTCAGCAACCTCTTAATGAAGTGCGAGCTGGAGGACCGGACGCAGCTGGCCGTCTACGCGCATCGAAAAGGTTGGGTAAAAACGGGATAAGGGTTAGCGAGGAGGGGCATCTTACCGGTATACCAAGGCTAAGAGGAGAATGCCCCGATGATCCCCCTGGAATCGAAGCTGGAGTCAAGCGAGAAGGAATTTACCGAAGTGAGAGACATGCTCGAAGAGCATGCGTTTGCGTTGGGCGGCAACTGGGACTACGCACACGGTTATTTCGACCGCTCCTTGGACGAGGAACGGATGGTATGGCTGCGCATGCCGTTCAACGTGATCAACGGCAGCATCGACGAGGATACGCAGGATTTGGACGCCAAGATCCGGATCGGCCGTCCGTTCGTGCTCAAGCATGTGTACAACGAAGGGCTCGACGCGGAAGCGCATGTCAGTCCGATCGGCAGCCTGATGGACCAATTCCAGGAGCCGGTCGACGCCGACGCCGAAGTGGAGTCCAAGTGGGTCACCCAAGCGAAAAAAGTGCTTGCCGAAGTAGAGGAACGCCTGCTGCACTAGCGAAGTTGATAGACAACGTATCGAGCCGGGTAAGCTGCACAGACAGCTTCCCGGTTTTTTATGTGCCATTATAATAATTTTAAGTTTGATTTAAGGTAGATTGTGCAAGATAGAACTATAGAACGAACCAACCAAAACGTAAGTCAGCGTCAACACCCATGGGAACTTTAAGGAGGAATGCAGGATGGACGATCAGAACAAGAAGAACGACTACGACGATTTCTTCAAACCGGCGGACGGCCGCGACGCCGGAAACGATGACGGGTCGACCCATAGAGCGCAAGACGACGAGCACGAGGGAGAAGGCGCCGGCAAAGCGTCCTACTATTATTCGTACGGGCCGTTCAAGCCCGGCTCCGACGCCGGCCGCGGCGAGGACGATGACATGCGGGATCGGCAAACGAGCACCTCGCCGAGCGCGCACAACGTGGAAGTGACGCCGCCGGCGCAGCTCCGGCCGTTCGCGCCGTCCCAATCGGCGCGCGGCTGGCAGCCGAAGGAATCGCGCCGCTCGCCGTTCAAGGCGATGTTCGCTTCGTTCCTCGTCGGCGTCGTCGCCGTCGGCTCGCTTATGTACGTGTCCGATAAGCAAAATTGGTTCACGTCGGAGCAGGCGTTGTCCCAGCAAGCACCAAGCTCGGCCTCCTCGGCGATCGGCAAGGCGGGCGACAACGGCAGCGTGTCTTCTGCGGCGGACGTCGTCCGGCCGAACAATATCGCCCAGCTGTTCGAGAAATCGAGTCCGGCCGTCGTCAAGATCGAGACGTTCACGCGGCAGTCGTCGCAAGGCCAGCAAGGCGGCTCCGGCAGCTTCGACGATTTCTTCAGCCAATTTTTCGGCGACCAGTTCGGCGGGCAAGGTCAAGGCGGCGGCCAGGATAACGGCAGCCAGGATAACGGCGGCCAAGGCTCCGGCGAGCTGACGCCGGAAGGGATCGGAACCGGATTCTTCTTCGATGCCAGCGGCTATATTCTGACCAATGAGCACGTCGTCGACGGGGCGGACGAAATCCGCGTCACCGTGCAGGGCACGAGCCAGCCGTACGTGGCCAAGAAACTCGGCTCGGACTACAACCTCGACCTCGCGGTGCTGAAGGTCGAAGGCAAGAACCCGTTCCCGACGCTGCCGCTCGGCGATTCCAACAAAATCAACATTGGCGACTGGGTCGTCGCGATCGGCAACCCGTACGGCTTCGACCATACGGTGACGGTCGGCGTGCTGAGCGCCAAGGAACGTCCGATCAGCATTCCAGATAGCCAAGGCACCCGCGAATACCAGCACTTGCTGCAAACGGACGCGTCGATCAATCCCGGCAACTCCGGCGGGCCGCTGCTGAACCTGAACGGCGAAGTCGTCGGCATCAATACGGCGGTGAGCTCCCAGGCACAGGGCATTGGCTTCGCGATTCCGACGAGCACGATCACCGAGGTGCTCGATAACTTGAAGTCGAACACGGCCATTCCGAAGAAGCCGATCCCATTCATCGGGGCGACGTTGGCGCCGATCAACGACGCGCTGCAGAAGGAGCTTGAACTGTCGAACAACAAGGGCTCCGTCGTCTCCGACATTATCTACAAATCCCCGGCCTATATGGCCGACCTGAGACAGTACGACGTGATCACGGGCATGGACGGCAAGAGCTACGACTCGCCGGATGACCTGATCGCCGCGATCAAGACGAAATCGGTCGGCGACAAGGTGACGCTGAACATCGTGCGCAACGGCCAGAAGATGGACCTCAGCGTCACGATCGGCAACAAGAACGATTTCGAAGCGCAAACGCAGCAACAGCAGCAGAACCAATAACGCAGCCTGTCGTACCCGAGCAACGACCGAACCAAGGGGCGCAAGCAGTCTTGATGGCTGTTCTTGCGCCTCTTTTTGCGCATGGCGGAACGGATGCGTTTCACCGCCGCGCTGAAGTACGATATAATGTAGAAAGTTTTGGACGAATCGATATTTGACCCTGGGGGATTGCCATGAGACCGCATATCTTGGTAGTGGACGACGACGAGAAGATCACCTCTTTGCTCCGGCGCAGTCTGGCGTTCGAGGGCTATGAGGTGGCAACGGCCAACAACGGCCTGGAGGGCTTGAAGCAGATGCTGTCCAGCGACCCGAATTTGCTGATATTGGACGTGATGATGCCGCAGGTGGACGGCTGGGAAGTGTGCCGCCGGGTCCGGGAGGGCGGCAGCTCCGTGCCGATTCTGATGCTGACCGCCAAGGACGACATCCAGGACCGGGTGCGCGGGCTCGATCTCGGCGCCGACGATTATCTCGTTAAGCCGTTCGCGCTGGAGGAGTTGCTCGCCCGCGTCCGGGCGCTGCTCCGCCGCAAGCCGGATAAGCTCGAGGAGAGCGCGAGCCGGCTGCAGTTCGAGGACCTGACGCTGGACCTCGATTCGCGCGAAGCGATCCGCAACGGAAGACGGATCGACCTGACGGCGAAGGAGTTCGATCTGCTGCAGCTGCTGATGCAAAATCCGCGCCGGGTGCTGACCCGCGACGCGATCATGGATAAAATTTGGGGTTACGACTACAGCGGGGAATCCAACGTGCTCGAGGTTTATATCGCCATGCTGCGCCAGAAAACGGAAGACGGCCGCGGCTCGAGGCTGATCCAAACGGTGCGCGGGACGGGCTACGTGCTGCGGGGAGAAGGAGGCTGAGGCGCGATGTCTATCCGGCTTCGGCTGACGCTGTGGTATTCGGCGCTGCTTGCCGTGACGCTGTTTATATTCAGCGTGTCGATCTATCTGTTCGTCAATTACAATTCCTATCGTGACGCGAAGAACGAAATCCAGGAGCAGCTCCGCAATATGAACATCGTCGGTTCCCTGGATTATTTCAACGGACTTAATTTGGATTTTGATAATCCGTTCGCGAGCAACGTCTACATCCAAGTATCCAACTACACGAATGGCAATATCGTGCAATCGGACAATTTGACGCGGGCGAAAAAGAAGTTTCCGGTACCGGACGCGAACACGGCCCGCGAAGGCTACGTGACGCTCAAAGTCGACCAGTACAAATTTCTCACCTATCAATATCCGCTGCATCTGAAGCAGAACAAGCAGCTGGTCGGCTTGCTGCAGATCGGCGTCTATACGGGCCCGATCGACAATTACATGCGCAACCTTCGTACGATTCTTATCATCGCGTCGTTCGCCGTGATCGCGATCGCCTTCACGATAGGTCTGTTCCTCGCGCGGCAGGCGTTCCGGCCGGTCGAAAACGTCATCCGCGCCGCGAAGAGCATCCAAAACGAGTCGGATCTCAGCATGCGGATTCCGCGGATCGGCCCGAACGACGAGCTCGGCCGCCTGACCGACACGCTGAACGGCATGCTCGGCCGGATCGAGACGACGTACAACGAGCTCGACGACGCCTACAAGGCGCAGCGGCGGTTCGTGTCGGACGCGTCGCACGAGCTGCGCACGCCGCTCACAACCATTCGCGGCAACATCGAGCTGTTGGAGCGGATGTGGCCGCCGGCGCTGGAATCGGGACACCCGGAGACGGGCGGCGAGACCGAGGAGGACCGCCGGATGGCGATGACGCGCGAGGCGATGCACGATATCGCGGGCGAGGCCAAGCGCATGTCGAACCTAGTCAACGATCTGCTGGCGCTCGCCCGCGCGGACGCCGGCTACCAGATGGAGAAGACGCTGCAGCCGCTGCTTCCGCTTGTCGAAGACGTCGCGCGCCGGGCGCAGCTGCTTCCAAGAAACGCCGATTGGAAAATCGGGAACCTAACCGCCATTCACAACGTACAAGTAATTGCGCACGCTGATTTTTTGCGGCAGCTGCTGTTCATTTTCGTGGAAAATGCGTTCAAGTACACGCCAAACGGATATGTCGAAATGCGCGCGGTCCGTTCGCAGGACCAGGCCGGCATCATCATCAAGGATACGGGCATGGGCATGAACGCCGACGAAGTGCCGCATATCTTCGAGCGGTTCTACCGGGCGGACGAATCACGCGGACAGACGAGCGGAACGGGCCTGGGCTTGTCCATCGCGAAGTGGATCATCGACGAGCACGGCGGTTCGGTCGAGGTCTCGACGCGCGAAGGACAGGGCACGACGTTCACCGTCTGGCTGCCGATTGCTTTCCACGACGATGTGAATGAAGTATAATTATTGAGGCGATCCGGCATTCGGTTCGTCAATTGGATGGTTGAGCAGGGAAAGCAGGTGCTGGTTTCATGGAAATTGTGAAAATATCGCCGCGCGGCTATTGCTACGGCGTCGTCGACGCGATGGTGCTGGCGTTGCAGACGGCGCGGAACTTGGATTTGCCGCGGCCGATCTATATTTTGGGCATGATTGTTCATAATAGTCATGTGACGGAGGCGTTCAAGCAGGAGGGCGTCATCACGCTCGACGGCGAGAACCGGCTCGAGATTCTGGAGCAGATCGCGAGCGGTACGGTCATCTTCACGGCTCACGGCGTGTCGCCGGAAGTGCGCAAGCGCGCCGAAGAGAAAGGCTTGACCGTCGTCGACGCCACCTGCCCGGACGTAACCAAGACGCATGATCTGATTCGCGATAAGGTCGCCCAAGGCTACGAGGTCGTCTATATCGGCAAGAAAGGCCATCCGGAGCCCGAAGGGGCGATCGGCATCGCGCCCGGCCACGTGCACCTCGTCGAACGCGAGTCGGACATCGACGCGCTCTCGCTGAACGCGGAACGGATCATCATCACGAATCAGACGACGATGTCCCAATGGGATATCCGCCATCTGATCGGCAAGCTGCTCGAGACGTTCCCGGGGGCCGAGGTGCATAACGAGATCTGCCTGGCGACTCAGGTGCGGCAGGAAGCGGTGGCCGGCCAAGCGAAGGAAGCGGAGCTGTGCATCGTCGTCGGCGACCCGCGGAGCAACAATTCCAATCGGCTCGCGCAAGTGTCGGAAGAGATCGCGGGCGTGCCCGCGTACCGCGTCTCGGACGTATCCGAGATCGAACGGCAGTGGCTGATCGGCAAGAAGAGGGTGGCCGTGACGTCCGGCGCTTCCACGCCGACGCCGCTGACGAAGGAAGTCATCGCCTATTTGGAGCAATACGAGGATGAAAACCCCGAGACCTGGGAGATTCGGCGCACGGTGAATATGGAGAAGCTGCTTCCCGCGATTCGCTCGAAATCGGCCAGGTAAGTGAAAGGAGCGCAACCGCATGTCTTCACCGAGAAAACCGCGCTCGATCAGACGGTGGATCAAATATAAATACACCCAATTGATGCGGGCCCCCGGCGGCCCTTCCATCGTGGCCCTTGGCTTCTCGATCGGCATTTTCGTCGAAATGTTCACGCTCCCGACCTACGGGCTGGCGTTTTTTCTAATATTTCCGCTGATTTACTGGTTCGGGGCCAGTTTGGCCGGCGCATTGGTCGGATTCGTGTTTGGCAAAATCATTTTCATTCCGGTCGCATTCGTCAACAGCATGATCGGCGGCCTCGTCCTGCCGAATCATCTCCAGTTTCATATTCCGGTTATCCCGAATTGGCTGAATCATATTCTGCTGGTGAACTTGAAGCTGATCGTCGGCGGCATCATCGACGGGTTCCTGCTCGGTGCGATCTTCTACTTCCCGGTGCGGTTCGCGATCAAGTACGTGGCGGACAAACGCAAGGAGAAGCGCAAGCTGCGCCGCAACGCGCTGGAGGCAAAGCCGCTCGCGGAATGAATGACCAACAGCCGGTCTCTTGACGAGGCCGGTTTTTTTGGGTATAGTTACTTTAACGGTTAAAAGCATAAAAGCCTAAAAGCGTCGAAGCTTAAAAGCGTATGCGCGTTTAAGTGTGAAAGGGGAACTGATCTATGATCGTCATTACGAAGAACAACGAGCCGGAAGAGCGTATCACGGAAATCGTCCAGCATATTGAGAAGGCCGGTGTGCAGACGCATGTGTCGCGCGGCACGGACCGTACGGTCATCGGTATCATCGGCAAGGCGGAGCCGACGCTCGCGGAGCATCTGCGCCAAATGAAAGGTGTCGAGAACGTCATCAAAATCTCGAAGTCCTATAAGCTCGCGAGCCGCGACTTCCATCCCGACGATACGGTCATCGATATCAAAGGCGTGAAGATCGGCGGCGGCAACCTGACGATCATGGGCGGACCCTGCGCGGTGGAGACGCCGGAGCAGATCGACGAGATCGCGCGTCTGGTCAAAGCGGCCGGCGGCCAGGTGCTGCGCGGCGGTGCGTTCAAACCCCGCACGGGTCCGTACAGCTTCCAGGGCATCGGCGTCGAAGGTCTGGCGATGATGGCGGAAGCGGGCAGGAAGCACGGCCTGCTCACGATCACGGAGGTCATGACGCCGGAGTACGTGGACATTTGCAGCGAATACGCCGATATCTTGCAGGTCGGCACGCGCAACATGCAGAACTTCGACCTGCTTCGCAAGCTCGGCACGGTGAAAACGCCGGTGCTGCTGAAGCGCGGATTCAGCGCGACCTACGACGAATTCCTGAACGCGGCCGAGTACATACTCGCCGGCGGAAATCCGAACGTTATGCTTTGCGAACGCGGAATCCGAACATTCGAAACTTACACGCGCAACACGCTCGATCTCGCCGCCATTCCCGTCCTGCAGGAGCTGAGCCATCTGCCGGTCATCTCCGACCCGAGCCACGGCACGGGCCGCCGGGAGCTGGTCGAACCGATGTCCAAGGCATCCGTCGCCGCGGGCGCAAACGGCCTCATTATCGAGATGCACACGGATCCCGACAACTCGATGACGGGGGACGGCGTGCAGTCCCTGTTCCCGGACCAATTCGCGCGGCTGCTCAAAGAGCTGGAACAGCTTGGAAACCTGGTCGGCAAGCGGTTCGATACGCCGAAGGAAGACGCGGAATACTTCAAGACCTGGATTAAATAATCGCCGCAAAACGGCGTCGCTATAGGGTTTGCAAAGCCGGAGCCGCCTCATCCGAGGCGGGCTCCGGCTTTCGTTTTCCGGCGCTGAAAAGAGGCGAAACCATTCATGAAAAATATGTGAAGTTAGCTCACAATGGGATCAAAAAATACCTGACATAGCTATTGACGAGACTAGGCCTTAATTCTATAATTACAGACATAGTTTAGTGCAGAAGTTGAACAATCAATGTCCTACACATCGCAAATGTTCGGAAATGGAGGAAATACCTAATGTCAGTTCAAAACGTTTTGAACACGATTAAAGAGAACAACATCATGTTTGTCGATTTCCGCTTCGTGGATCTTTCCGGCCACGCGCACCACATCACGCTTCCTGCGACGGAAGTGGATGCCGATACGTTTGTAAACGGCGTTGCCTTCGACGGCTCCTCGATCCCGGGCTTCCGCGGCATCGAAGAATCCGACATGGTGATGATGCCGGACACGGAGTCCAGCTTCATCGATCCGTTCATGGATCACCCGACATTAAACATAATGTGCAACATTTATACGCCGGACGGCGAGCGTTATGAACGCGATCCGCGCAGCATCGCTCAAAAAGCCGAAGAATTCCTCCAAAAATCGGGCGTAGGTACGGCAGCGTTTTTCGCGCCTGAATCGGAATTCTTCATTTTCGACGACGTTCGTTACGAAAGCGGCATGAACACGTCCTTCTACTCCGTGGATTCCTCCGAAGCCGCTTGGAACACGGCCCGCAAAGAAGAAGACGGCAACCTCGGCCACAAAATCCCGGTCAAAGGCGGCTATGTGCCGGTTGCTCCGGTCGATTCCCAGCAAGACATCCGCAGCGAAATGGTGCGCCTGATGCAAGAATCCGGCCTCCGCGTCGAGCGTCACCACCACGAAGTGGCGACGGCGGGCCAAGCGGAAATCAACTTCCGTTTCGATACGCTGACCAAAACGGCTGACAACCTGATGAAATATAAGTACATCATTAACAACGTGGCTCGCCAATGGGGCAAAGTCGCAACGTTTATGCCGAAGCCGCTCTTCGGCGACAACGGCAGCGGGATGCACGTTCACCAATCGATCTTCAACGGCGATTCCCCGCTGTTCTACGAAAAAGGCGCTTACGCGAACCTGAGCCCGATGGCGCTGAACTACATCGGCGGCATCCTGCATCATGCTCCGGCGCTGATCGCGCTGACGAACCCGTCGACGAACTCCTTCAAGCGTCTGGTGCCAGGCTACGAAGCGCCGGTTAACTTGGTGTTCTCGAAAGGCAACCGTTCCGCGGCTATCCGTATCCCGGTTGCGGCTGTTACGCCGAAAGGCTGCCGCATCGAGTTCCGTACGCCGGACTCCACGGCTAACCCATACCTGGCGTTCGCGGCCATGCTGCTCGCAGGTCTGGACGGCATCAATCGCAAGCTGGATCCGATCGCGCTCGGCTACGGTCCGTTCGACAAAAACATCTACGAACTGTCCGACGAAGACAAGAAAGAAATTCGTTCGGTTCCGGGCTCCCTGGACGAAGCGCTTGACGCGCTGGAAGCCGATTCCGCATTCTTGACCGAAGGCGGCGTCTTCACGCAAGACTTCATCGACAACTTCGTCGCGTTCAAGCGCGCTGAAGCCAAAGCTGTCTCGATCCGTGTTCATCCGCACGAGTACAGCCTGTACTTCGACTGCTAAATCGCACTTGATATCCGCATAGGTAACAGCGAGCTCTCCGCCGGAGGGCTCGTTTTTTTATTGTCTAACCCCCCTCGAAGCTAGCATATGGAGCTAAATCCGAATATTATTCGTGTAAATTTTGTTTTTTGTTCGACTTTATGACTTGAAGCGCCGCCGCAAAATTGCTATCATAACTCATAAGCAAATTCGAAGAGTGGAGTGAGTGTCAGTGACGAATCGCGCGTACAACTTTAATGCCGGTCCGGCGGCCCTGCCGCTTGAAGTGCTGCAGCAGGCGCAGCAAGAGTTTATCGATTATGCGGGAACGGGCATGTCCATCATGGAAATGTCGCACCGCAGCGGCGTGTTCGAAAGCGTCAACGACGGAGCGCAAACGCTGCTTCGCGAATTGTTCGGCATTCCGAGCCATTATAAAGTGTTGTTCCTCCAGGGCGGCGCCAGCACACAGTTCGCCATGATCCCGATGAACCTGCTGACCGCGGGCAAGACGGCCGCATTCGTGCATACCGGCAGCTGGGCGGAGAAGGCGTACAAAGAAGCGAAGCTGTTCGGCGAGACCGCGATCGTTGCGACGTCGGAAGCCGACAAATTCAACCGTATCCCAGCCTTAAGCGATATTCAGCTTCCGGCGAATGCCGCTTATCTCCATATCACGTCCAACGAAACGATCGAAGGCACGCAGTATGCCGCTTATCCGGATACCGGCGGCGTAACGCTCGTCGGCGACATGTCGAGCGACATCCTGAGCCGCCCGGTCGACGTCGGCAAGTTCGGCTTGATTTACGCCGGCGCGCAAAAGAACCTGGGACCTTCGGGCGTGACCATCGTCATCGTGCGCGAGGATCTTGTCGAATCGAGTCCGAAATCGCTGCCGACGATGCTCCGGTACGATACGCACGTCAAGAACAACTCCCTCTATAACACGCCGCCGTCCTTCTCGGTCTACCTGGTCGGCCTGATGCTCCAATGGATCAAGAACAAAGGCGGCGTCGCCGCGATGGAGCAGTTCAACCGCGACAAAACGAAGCTGATCTACGACGCGATCGATCACAGCGGCGGCTTCTACCGCGGCTTCGCGGATACGGGCAGCCGGTCGCTCATGAACATT
Source organism: Paenibacillus sp. GCM10023250 (assembly GCF_042653205.1). Classification (NCBI taxonomy): domain Bacteria; kingdom Bacillati; phylum Bacillota; class Bacilli; order Caryophanales; family Paenibacillaceae; genus Paenibacillus; species Paenibacillus sp. GCM10023250. The sequence goes on from NZ_JBHSHY010000006.1 coordinate 132,463, forward strand.
ACGTTCCGCCTCGGCACGGAAGAGCTCGAGAAGCAATTCGTCAAGGAATCCGAGCAGCGCGGTTTCGTGGGTCTGAAGGGCCACCGCAGCGTCGGCGGCTTGCGCGCCTCGACTTATAACGCCGTTCCATTCGAGAGCTGCAAGGCGCTGGCGGAGTTTATGAACGACTTTGCGAAGCGCAACGGCTAAGAAGGGGTGAAGCGTGTGGAACGGACTACGCGCGGCACGCGTCTCCAATCGCTGTTGCAGTCTCATGCCTTTTAGTTCATGATGAAGAGAAGAACACAAAGAGACCGCCAGTCCCGGATGGACGGCGGTCTTCTGATTGGATACACGTTCTCGCGGATTAAGCCAGGGAGGAATCGACGGCGGTGCTGCTGCCGGGTCCGGACAGCTTGTAGCCGACGTTGCGTACGGTCATGATGTACTCCGGCGTACGTGCGTTCTTCTCGATTTTGTCGCGAAGATGGCTGATGTGGACGTCGACGATGCGCGTGTCGCCGAGGAAGTGATAGTCCCAGACGCCGTGAAGCAGCTGCTGGCGGCTGAGCACCTTGCCCCGATGACGGCAAAGGAAGAGCAGCAGCTCGAATTCCTTCGGCGTCAATTCGACCGGCTTCCCGTCGATTTGCACTTCGCGCTGGTCCGCCAAGACCGACATCCGTCCGATTTCATGGACCACCTGCTCACGGGCGCCCGGCAACGCCTGCGTTCTGCGGAAGATGGCTTGAATGCGCGAGAGCAGCTCTTGCGGTGAGAATGGTTTTGTCATATAATCGTCAGCGCCGTTGTCGAGACCGGCAATCTTGTCCGTGACGTCTTGGAGCGCGGTTAACATGATGATCGGAACGGCATTGTTTTGTTTGCGAAGCTCCCGGCATACTTGGATTCCGTCCATTTTCGGAAGCATGAGATCGAGAACGATGAGATCGGGACGAAACGGCTTCAAGAGGTCGAATACGGCCTCCCCATCTTGGACGCAGCGTACTTCATAGCCGGCCAGCTTCAGATTGAATTCCAGCAGCATGGAGATGGAAGGCTCGTCATCGACGATTAATATTTTCTTCTTCATCGTTTATGATCTCCTTTTCGTGCAATGATAATTTTATTTTAAAGGCCGTATTTTCACAAAAGATTAAACAAGCGTAAAAGCTATGTAAAATATAGTGAGGTGTTAACAAGCAATGGCATTCCATATCGTGCTTGTCGAACCGGAAATTCCGGCCAATACGGGCAACATCGCGCGCACCTGCGCCGCTACCGGCGCGATTCTGCACCTGGTGCGCCCGCTCGGGTTCCGTACCGACGACAAAACGCTGAAACGCGCGGGACTCGACTACTGGTACGCCGTGGACGTCCGCTACCACGATTCCTTCGCGGAGCTGCAGGAGCAGTATCCGGAAGGCCGGTTCTTCTGCGCGAGCACGCGCAGTTCCAAGGTATATGCCGAGCATTCGTACCGGGACGGGGATTTCTTCGTCTTCGGCAAGGAGACGAAAGGGCTGCCGCAGTCGATTTTGGATGCGTATCCGGACACGTGCATTCGCGTGCCGATGACGGACAAGGTCCGCTCGCTGAATTTGTCGAATTCGGTCGCCATCGTCGTGTTCGAGGCGTTCCGTCAGCTCGGTTACCCGGGCTTGACGTGATGCAGGGCCGCGGCTGCGCCGCATTTGCAGAATATTAAGCAATTATTAAACATTGCAGGATTAGCCAGGTTACTATCGAACCTTAGTACGATGCGGAATCTGTCATCACATGATAGCTGACAAAATGCGACTACAGGAGATGTGTAATGGTGAAACCGGCTGGCGTTGTGCGGAAAGTGGACCAACTCGGGCGTATCGTGCTGCCCAAGTCCCTTCGAAGAAGATATCAGATGAACGAAGGCGACCCCGTGGAGATTTTGGTGCAGGGGGATCATATTATTTTGGAGCGCTACCGTCCGCGCTGCGTGTTTTGCGGCGTACTGGACGATGTGCGGGAATTCAAGGAACGGTACCTGTGCGGCAAATGCATGTCGGAAATGGCGAAGCTTCGGCGGTAGGCCCAGGACCGGCAAGCGGGAACTAACAAGAGGGAACTAACAAACAGGAACTAAAAAGAAGCTTTCGAACGCTGCCGAGGACAGCGCGAAAGCTTCTTTTTATACGGCGATGCATGCCGCTGCAATTACATGCCTTTGGTCTTGTCGTCGTTGTAGGACGCCGTCAACATGGCGAGCAAGAACAAGACGGAGACGGTAATGACGATCAGAAAATTCACTGTCATAACGCTTACCCCCTAAGATGCCGTGGATATGGCTCCAAACTTCGCAAATACTCCCCCTCATTATACCCAACGAAACCCAAAAAGAAAACGTTCCAAGATGTGAACAAGTTGTTACAGCCGACGTAACATGTGGCGTCCGCCCGCCTTCCTGCGTACACTACAGCATGAGGGAAAGGGAGGGACGGCATGATGGCCAACAAGCGATCTCGGATCGGAACGCGTGCCGGCGGCGTCCAACCGCTGGCGGAGCTGTTAGCGGAGCAATCGCCGGCGCGGCGGAGAGAGCGGCAGCACGGCGATCGGATATCCTTCGCGGGCGATTGGCCCGAGGAGGGCATCCCGTCCGTGCGGCGGGCAATAACGGAAGCAATCTTAACGGAAGAAAGCGATACGGAAGCAATCGCAACGGAAGCAAGCGATACGGAAGCAATCGCAACGGAGGCAGCCGATTCGGCGCTCGGGCGCCCGGGCGGCGAAGCTGCGGATGAAGACCGGCCGGCCCCATCGGCTTCGGAACGGCTCCGTGAGCTGCTCGCCGAGCGGCTGGCGGGCCATGGGCTGCCTGTCGAGGCTGGCAATCTCGCGATCTCGCCGCAGGGAGAGCCCGTCCTCGCCTGGATTGCGCGCGGGCTGCTTCGGCCGGGAGACGCGGTGCTCGTCGAAACGCCAGCCCCGCCGGCTTGTCTGCAGGCGTTCCGGTCCGCCGGCGCCGTCGTCGTGCACGTGCCTTGCGACGAGCACGGGATACGGCCCGAAGCGGCGGAGCGGCTTGCCGAAGCGCATCGGCCGAAGTTCGCGCACGTCATGCCCGCGCTCGGCCATCCGGCCGGCGGGGTATGGAGCGAGTCCCGGCGCGAAGCGCTGCTCGACGTCGGCCGCCGCTGCGGCATGCTGCTGCTGGAGGACGACGCGTACGGCGAATTGCGCTACGGCGAGGCCGAACGCGGGCGGAGCCTCTTCGCGATGAGCGCCGATGCGGCGGGAGGCGGCGTTATATACGCAGGCACGTTTGCCGCCGCGCTGGGGCCGGAGCTGTCGGTAGGCTGGGCGGCGGCCGAGCCGGGCCTCCTCGCGAGGCTCGATGCGGCTCCGCGGACGCCGGCCTCGGCCTCGAACGCCGGCGCGCATGCCGAGGAGGCACTCCTCCGCCTGCTGGCCGGGGGCGGGCTCGACGAGCTGCTGCGCCAGCTTAGTTTAACCTATAAGGAGCGAATGTATCGGTTAGATGCGCTGCTTCGCGAACGTAATTGGATCGACGCGGGCGCCTCGTGGACGGTGCCGAAGGGCGGTCCTTTCCTGTGGCTGGAGCTGCCGGAAGGGCTCGATGCCGAAGCGCTGCTGCGCGCCGCGGAGGCGAATGGCGTCGCCTTCGATCCCGGCACGCCGTTCTACGCCGCGGATCCGCCGCGAAATCGCCTCCGTCTAAGCGTCGCCGGCACGGCCGGCGACCGGCTGGGCGAAGGGGTTGCGCGCTTGGCCGAGGCGGTGGAGGCGTTTCTTGCCCGTTCGTAATCGTCATCGATTGCATCTCTCCGATTCGATTGCCGCAATCTCTAGCCTGCGATTCCGGTCGCGAGAGCGATAAAAGAGCGGCGTCCGCACGGGCGGGCGCCGCTCTTTCTACATTAATATGGCTTCGGAATTAGGATCAGGTCCTGACGACGAACCGCCCGTCTTCGATCTCGAGCGGCGTGCAGGCGAGCTGCTCGCCGGGAATGTTGGTCGCCTCCCCGGTAGCCAAGTCGAAGCACCAGTAATGGAGCGGACAGACGAGCTCGTTCAGATGAGGACGGACCATGCCGCCGGCATGCGGGCAAATGGCGGAAATCAAATTATAACGCTGCGGCTCGCCGTCCTTGCGCGGCGCTTCCACGATATAGTGCGGTTCGTTGTCCACTTTCACGTGCGCGGGGAATGCGCCGAAGTCGTCCACGCTGCCGATGATTTTGACCGAATGCTGTTCGCTCATGATCCATGCTCTCCTTTATAAATGAGTTCGTTTCCGGCCGCCTGCCCGCCGGCGCGCTTTCGCTGCCAATCGTCCAGGATCGCTTCGTTGAGCTTGACGGCCGCTTCGCCTTCGGGCCTCAGCCGGTAGAGGCCCCGCTCCACGCGCTGAAACCAGCCGTAATAGTCCTTCTGCAGAAACGGGCCGGCCCGGGCGACGTCCGCGTAGAGCGCCGCCTCGCGCGGCGACAGCATGCCGTGCCGGCTGATCGCCCAGGCGATGCGCAGCGCCTTTTCGCGATAAGCGGTTACAAGTTTGCGGTTGTTGCTGCCGCCCGTATTGTAATCGCCGCTGCGCTCGCGGAATTCGTTAAGCAGCCGCACCTGGCGCGCCCGCCGCTGCCCGCGCACCGGCGGATCGCCCGGCTGGCACAGCATCTCGATGACCGGCGGCTTCGTCTTGTAGAACGTGACGGTCATGAAGCCGATGCCGAGCATCCGGCACAGTTCCGTCAAGTCGCCGAAGCGCTGGTTGTGGGCGCCGGCCTTCTTGCGGTTGCGCTCCACGGCCAGGATGACGCTGCCGTTCAGCCGCAGCCGCTCGACGCCCTGCAGCAGCAGCGCGAGATTGAACGTCTTCTTCATTTCAACCAATACGGTATCTCCCGAATCGGGATGGATGGCGACCAGGTCGCAGTGCATGACTTCGCTCTTTACTTCGTAGCCCTGCGCCTCGAAGAACGCCTTGATCGGCGGGTACAGTTCCGTCTCGTGTTTGACGGCCATTGCCCGTTCCCCCTTTCGCGCGGAGATTCTTTGGCGATTATATCATATTTGGACGCGTCCCTCAGCTATCTTCAAGCGGTGACATGGAGTGTCATTCATTTTTTGCGGCGGCAGGCCGGGGATCCGGTCGAATCCGCTCGGCGTTCGACATGGCCGCGCCAGGCTTGGAAACGCCTGCTGTCATTTGGGTTTTCGGCTCGGCCACCCGCGAAACGACGCTTGTTCGCCGCCGCGGCGCTTACGGCGTTTTTGTAAAAGCCGCCCGTATTCGCGACGGATTTTGTAGAAAACTTGTTTAAATTATTGGGCAACTTCCCTTAAGAAAGCGCATAGGATTGTATTACTTCAATAAAAAATGCCGGGCAGCTTTAGAAGGCGGGACCCTAAGAAGACCCCCCCGCGACCCGCATGGCAGAGGCAAAGAGAAACACCGGGATGCACGAGAGGAGGTACGGCATGGATATTTTGAAACGAATTTCGGAGTACAAGGCGGAAAGTGAGAAGCTGGCTTGGCAGGGCTCTTTCAAGGATTACATCGAGTTGCTGAAGCAGGATCCAACTCCGGCCATGACTGCGCATGCTCGTGTCTATGAAATGATTGAGTCGTTCGGGGTGGTGGATGACGGTTCGCACAAGAAATACAAGTTTTTCGAACAAGAGATATTCGGCTTGGATCGTGCCGTCGAGAAACTGGTAGAGGAATATTTCCATTCATCGGCTCGCCGGTTGGATGTGCGCAAACGGATTTTGCTGCTCATGGGACCCGTCAGCGGGGGCAAATCCACCATCGTCACGATGCTCAAACGAGGACTCGAGCAGTTCTCGCGTACTCCTAAAGGCGCCGTCTATGCCATTAAGGGCTGCCCGATGCACGAAGACCCGCTTCATCTCGTTCCGAACGAGCTTCGGCCGGAGGCCGAGCGCGAGCTCGGGGTCCGCATCGAGGGCAACTTGTGCCCGTCCTGCCAGATGCGCCTGAAGACAGAATACGGCGGCGAAATCGAGAACGTCCAGGTCGAACGCGTGCTTATCTCCGAAGAAAACCGCGTCGGCATCGGCACGTTCAGCCCTTCCGATCCGAAATCGCAGGATATCGCCGACCTGACCGGCAGCATCGACTTCTCGACCATCACGGAGTTCGGCTCCGAATCCGATCCGCGGGCATACCGGTTCGACGGCGAGCTGAACAAGGCGAACCGCGGCCTGATGGAATTCCAGGAGATGCTAAAGTGCGACGAGAAGTTTCTGTGGAACCTGCTCTCGCTGACGCAGGAGGGCAATTTCAAGGCGGGCCGCTTCGCGCTGATCTCGGCGGATGAGCTCATCGTCGCGCACACGAACGAGACGGAGTACAAATCGTTCATCGCCAACAAGAAGAACGAGGCGCTCCAGTCGCGGATGATCGTCATGCCGATCCCGTATAATCTCAAAGTGTCCGAGGAAGAGAAAATCTACAATAAACTAATCGGCCAGAGCGACATGAAGCATATCCATATCGCCCCGCATTCGCTGCGGTCGGCCGCGATCTTCTCGATCCTGACCCGGCTCAAGGAGACGAAGAAGCAGGGCATGGACCTCGTCAAGAAGATGCGCATGTACGACGGCGAGGAAGTGGAAGGCTACAAGGAAGCCGACCTCAAGGAGATGCAGAGCGAATACATCGAAGAGGGCATGTCGGGCATCGACCCGCGCTACGTCATTAACCGGATCTCGAGCGCCCTCATCAAGCAGGACCTCTCGTGCATCAACGCGCTCGACGTGCTGCGCGCCCTGAAGGACGGTCTGGATCAGCATCCGTCCATCACGAAGGACGAACGCGAACGGTACCTGAACTTCATCTCGGTTGCGCGCAAAGAGTACGACGGCCTGGCGAAGAAGGAAGTGCAGAAGGCGTTCGTCTACTCCTTCGAAGAATCGGCGCGGACGCTGTTCGAGAACTACCTCGACAACATCGAGTCGTACTGCAACTGGACGAAGATCAAGGATCCGCTGACGGGCGAGGAAATGGATCCGGATGAGCGCCTCATGCGGTCCATCGAGGAGCAGATCGGCGTATCCGAGAACGCGAAGAAGGCGTTCCGCGAGGAGATTCTGATCCGCATCTCGTCGTACTCCCGCAAGGGCAAGAAGTTCGACTATTTCAGCCACGAACGGCTGCGGGAAGCGATCGAGAAGAAGCTGTTCACCGACTTGAAGGACATCGTCAAGATCACGACGTCGACCAAGACGCCGGACGAAAAGCAGCTGAAGCGGATCAACGAGGTGTCGAAGCGGCTGATCGACGAGCACGGCTACTGCCCGGTTTGCTCGAATGAGCTGCTCCGGTACGTAGGCAGCCTGCTCAACCGTTAATCCGCCGGCCCGAACGGAACATGGCCATGAAAAACCGCAGCATGCGTCGCAGCATGCTGCGGTTTTGTGCTATCCGGGTCCGGACAGGTGATAAACCGGTACGGTTATGCTAGAATAGGAACAAAGACAGGAACATGTGTTCTTATTATGGTGAAGGAGTGTAGGGAATGAAGCTGCTGCTGCAAAACGAGGAAGGTGCGCCGCGCTGGATCGCCGTCGAAGACATCCGACTGATCGCGCCGTCGCCGAACGGGCCAGCGTTCACGACGAGCGACGGGACCGTGTACCGTTATGCCCAGACGATGGAGGAGCTGGACCGGATGTTCGGCTTGTATGGGTTCGCGCGGCTCGACCGCAACGTGATCGCTAACGTGGAGGCGGCGGAGCGGTACGATCCGGAGCTGAGAAAGGTGTTCTACGGCCAGCCGCGGGGTGCGCAGGACGGAGAGGGGGAGGAGCTGTACGCGACGGTGTCGGGGAAGAACGCGCCTAAGGTCAAGCATCTGACGGCGCGCGAGTACGGTGGTGTCTATGAAATTTGCGGCGCGGCTTAAATGTGAATATTATGTTATGTAAGTTGACATATAGTTCGGGGTTAGATATGATTTAAGTACCAAATACGAATGGTACTCGGCAATATCATTCGGAAATGCGAAAATAGCTCACATTCTTCGACAGGAATGGACAACTGACGGCTTTGGAGGCGGAAATCATGTCGATGGCGATGCAATCGCAATTCCACGCTTATGATCCACAATCGTTTTACGACGAGATGTTCGAACGGGACCTGACCGTTCGCCCCCACTACGAAGGCGTCTACCGAACGTTCGCCCGCATGAAGCCGCCGGAGCTCGCAGCCCGGCATGCCGCTATTCAGCAGCGGATGCTGGAGGAAGGCATTACCTTTACGCTGTATGCCCAGAACCAGCGCGAACCGCTCGAGCGGACCATCCCGTTCGACTACATCCCGCGCGTTATTCCGAAGCACGAATGGGAGCACATCGAAAGAGGCATGAAGCAGCGCGTAACGGCGCTGAACGCGTTCCTTCGCGACGTCTACCATGGGCAGGCGATCGTGCGCGACGGCATCATCCCGCGGAGAATGATCGTCGGGAACAAGTATTTCCGGCCGGAGATGGCCGGGCTCGACGTGCCGCAGGACGTCTACATGACCGCGTCGGGCATCGATTTGATCCGCGACGAGCAAGGCCGGTACTTCGTACTGGAGGACAATCTCCGGACGCCCTCCGGGTTCTCTTACCTGTACAAGGGACGCAGCCTGATGAGCGAGCTGTTCTCCGACTTGTACCTGTCCAGCGCCGTGTCGGACATCGAACGCAGCCTGAACGTGTTCCTCCGTTCGCTCCGCAGTCTCGCCCCGTCCGGAAAGCGCGATCCGCTGATCGTGCTTCTGACCCCGGGGGCGTACAACTCCGCTTACTTCGAGCACGCCTTCCTCGCGCAGCAAATGGGCATCCATCTGGTCGAAGGCCGGGATTTGGTGTACCGGGATCATAAGATCTACTTGCGCGGGCTCGGCGGATTGCGCCAGGTCGACGTCATTTACCGCCGCCTCGACGACGAATATTTGGATCCGCTGGCGTTCCAGTCGGACTCGCTGCTCGGCGTGCCGGGGCTGATGAACGCCTACCGCGCCGGCAACGTCGCCATCGCGAACGCCCCGGGCACCGGCGTGGCGGACGATAAAGCAATCTATGCCTACGTCCCGGAAATGATTCGTTATTATTTGAATGAAGAACCGATCCTGCATAACGTGCCGACGTACATCCTTTCCCGGCCGGAGGACCGCGACTACGCGCTCGCGCACCTGGACCAGCTCGTCGTCAAGGAGACGTCGCTCTCCGGCGGGTACGGCATGCTGATCGGGCCGGCCGCGACGCGGAAGGACATCGACCTGTTCGCGGACGCCATCCGCCGCGATCCGGGCCGATACATCGCCCAGACGACGATGCGCCTGTCGCGGGCGCCGGTCATGATCGGCGGCGCGATGCAGCCGCGGCATATCGACCTGCGCGTGTTCGTGCTGGCCGGGGGCTCGGAGCTGCACGTCATTCCCGGCGGGCTGACCCGCGTCGCGCTGCAGGAAGGCTCGCTCGTCGTCAATTCCTCGCAGGGCGGCGGCGTGAAGGATACTTGGGTACTGAGCCGCTAAGGATGAAGAACGGAGGGATGAACGTATGCTTAACCGGAACGCGGAAGCGTTGTTTTGGATCGGACGGTACATGGAGCGCGCGGAGAATCATGCCCGGCTGATCGATGTCCACTATCACCTGCAGGATGAAGACGCGCCGCCCATTCCGCGGGACGGCGCGGATGGCCGGTCCCCCGCGCTGTGCAAGTGGGGACGGATCGTCGACGCGCTGGGCAGCCGCGCGGCGTACGAGCAGCAGTACGGCAGTGCGTACAACGAGCAGGACGTCGTGCATTACGTCACGCTGGACCGCGATCACGCGAATTCGCTGGTGACCTGCGTCAATCACGCCCGGGATAACGTCCGGACGCTGCGCGAGAAGCTGCCGAGCGAGCTGTGGGACGTCGCCAACGGCTTCTACCTGTGGCTCCGCGAGAAGCAGGCCGGAGACCCGGCGCGGGAGTCGCCGCATCAGTTTTTCGGGCGGATCAAGGAGTGGACGGCGCTGTTTTGCGGGGTGACGCAGTCCGTCATGCCGCGCGAGAACGAATGGCATTTCATCGAATGCGGCCGTTACCTGGAGCGAACCGAAAATACGCTGCGGATCATTCAATCTGCCATCGCGGCAAGCGCCTCTGCGGCGGAAGCGGGGGACGACAGCGAGCTGTATCCGTACCTGCAGGCGGTGCTGCGCTCCGTGAGCGGTTATCAGCCGTTCCGGCGCCACTACGCGGACGGGGTATCGGCGGATGCGATCATCGAGTTCCTCGTTCTAAACGAGGCGTTCCCGCGCTCCGTGCAGTTCTCGCTCGACGCGCTGGATCGGAATCTGCGCGGCATCGAGCTGCAGGAGAAGCAGCTGCGCGCCGCGCACGACCGGATCATCCGCCAGGTGGTGAAGCTGAAGGCGGAGCTCGCCTGCCTCGAGCGGGAGGACTTGGGGCTTGACCGCGAAGGCGCCGTGACCGGCCGCCTGCTGCTGGCGGCGGGGCAGCTCGGCAACGCGTTCGCCCAAACCTTTTTTCGCATCGGGGAGGCCACCGCATGAAGCTGCATATCTCGCACACGACGCAGTACACGTACAAGGAAGCGGTCGGGGACAGTGTCAATGAGGTGCGGCTGACCCCGTTCACGAACGAGCAGCAGTCCTGCTACCAGCATGCGATCTCCGTCGAGCCGAACGCGCCGCTGTTCAGCTACGACGATTATTTCGGCAACCGCGTGCACGCGTTCTCGGTCAACCGCCAGCACCGGAAGTTGACGATCCGCTCGACGATGACGGTCGTCACGCGGGAAGCCTTCAAGCCGCAGCTCGGCAAGGACGGCTTGCCCGCGCAGGAAGCGTGGACGTGGCTCGCTGGCGAGCAGGCGGCTAACCGCTTCGCCGAATACCTGCTGCCCACCGCGTACACGGACATCACGCCCGAGGTGGCCGCCTTCGCGGACGCGACGATCCGGCGCGAGCCGGAATCCGGCGCGGAGCGGCTCGGCGTGTACAGCTGGCTGCTCGCCCTCTCGAACAAGATCCGAAGCGAATTCGTCTATGATCCGGAGGCGACGGACGTCCACACGATCGCCGGCGATATGCTGCGGCGGCGGCGCGGGGTGTGTCAGGACTTCGCCCATCTGATGATCGCGGCATGCCGGTCGAAGGGCGTGCCGGCGCGCTACGTCAGCGGCTATCATTTCGTCGGCGACCTGCAAGGCGGCAGCGCGGACTTCGAGCAGGCGTCCCACGCCTGGGTCGAAGCGTACGTGCCGGGCCTCGGCTGGTGCGGCTTCGATCCGACGAACGACGCGCTGGTCGGGGAGCGCTACGTCAAGCTGGGCCACGGCCGGGACTACAAAGACATCGTCCCCGTCAAAGGCGTCTACATGGGCACCAGCGAGGCGATGCTGGACGTGACGGTCGACGTAAAACGGGCCGATGATTAAGCGGCGGCGGTGCCCGGTCTTAGGGTACCCCACCGGTATCTCGCCCCTGATCGCGCCTGCCGGCATCGCAAATAACGCCCGTTCCGGGAATCCGGAACGGGCGTTTCCATGTATTCGGCCGACGATTGCGGCGCATTCGCTTCAAATAAACTTCCGGCTCGTCTTCTTCCCGTCGCAGCTGAACACGATCCGTTTGTCCTCCACGATCGTCTCCAGGTGAACCGACTTGCCCCACAGGTGGACGACGTAGGGGAGCGTCTTCTCGACGTACTTGAGGTCTAGCTCCACGCCTTCGTACTGGTGGAACAGATAGAGCTCGCCGACGCGGTTGAAGTCGCCGTCCGTGACGACGATGCTCGGGAAGCCGCCGTTCACCCGCGAGAACACGAGCTGGTCGCGGACCGATTCCCACGCCTTGTCGGTAATTTTCCACTCTGCGCCTTTCTTCTCGAATACGTACAGGTCCAGCTCGTTCACGAGCTGCTTCGTCAAGTAATTGCGGAGGAAGGAGATGTCGGAATCGAACTCGCGGACCTCGAACATCTTCTCCCGTCCCCGGCCCGGCTTGCGTCCCATCCGGTCCCGTTCTTCCTGCGTCGGATTGTCCCAGCGCTTCTCGATGTCCTCGAAAATTTTCAGGCCGAGGTAGTAGGGGTTCAGCGAGTGCCGGGAGGGCTGCACGACCGACGAGTTCAGATGGGCGAATTCGATCGTTTCTTCGCTCGTCAGGTCCAACTCCCGGATGATCCGCTGATGCCAGTACGACGCCCAGCCTTCGTTCATGATCTTCGTCTCGATCTGCGGCCAGAAGTACAGCATCTCGTCGCGCAGCATCGACATGATGTCGCGCTGCCAGTCCTGCATGTTCGGGGAGTATTCCTCGATGAACCAGATCAGGTCCTTCTCTGGCTGGGGCGGGAATTTCTTCGGCTCCGCGTTCGTCTTCGCCTCAGCGGCGGCCGCTTCCTTGTCTTCGTCGTCGAGCCCCCACAGATCGTCGTACTGCGATTGCCGCTTCGGCTTCGCGCTTTGATTCTCCTTGCTCAGGAGCTCGATGTACTGGGCTTTGTCCAGCTTGTACGGCCGGATGATGGTGGAATCGACATGCTCCTGGATGGCGAGCACCGCGTCGATGAACTTCTCGACTTCTTCGGTGCCGTATTCCATCTCGTACTGGCTGACGCGTTCCGCGGTCGCGGACATGCTCTCGACCATATTGCGGTTCGTCATGCTGAAGCGGGCGTTGTTCTTGAAGAAGTCGCAGTGGGCCAGCACGTGCGCGACGATCAGCTTGTTCTGGATGAGCGAGTTGCCGTCGAGCAGGAACGCATAGCACGGATTGGAGTTGATGACGAGCTCGTAGATTTTGCTGAGGCCGAGGTCATACTGCATCTTCATCTTATTGAACGTCTTGCCGAAGCTCCAATGGCTGAAGCGCGTCGGCATGCCGTAGGCGCCGAACGTATAAATAATGTCCGCCGGACAGATTTCATACCGCATCGGATAGAAGTCAAGACCGAATCCTTGCGCGATTTCGGTGATTTCGTCAATGGCTCGTTCGAGCGCTTTGATCTCGTCCTGGTGCACGTTCACTTCCCCCTCGCAACGCGAATTGTGTTCCATAGCTATATGTATGGGAAGGGGGGAAACGATATGTCCCGCTGCCGCCGCCGGACTGCTAAAATTGTAGTCCGCACGTTACTCGGCCATGCTCCGGCGAAGAAGTACGCATTTCCCGGTTGGCTCTGGATCGGCCGCCGCGACACGGAAGCCGCCGGCACCTGCGCCGCGCAGCCTCCTTCTGCGCCGCGCAGCCTCCATCTCCGATACGCGGACAACCCCCGCCGATGCCGGCGGGGGTTGTCCTGGTTTGGTTTCGCGTCTAGATGGCCATCCGCGCTTACGGATTGACCGGCGGCAACTGCGACACGTAGCTGTCGGAGAGCTGCAGCAGCTTGAGCGCCCGCATGTACTGGTCTTCCGTGGTCGGGACGGCCGCTGCGGCATTGCCGTGCAGCGGATGGTTCGTGCCGTCCTTGAACGCCGTGCCGGGGACGAACATCTGGGTGTCCGTGATGAGCGAGCCCGTCGGCAAGTAGTACCGCTCCGGCAGCAGGTTGGACGGCTGATTCAGCAAATCCTGGCCGAAATGGATATGGTCCTGCAGCGAGATGCCGAGCAGGTTGGCGACGGTCGGCAGGATGTCCGACTGGCCGCCGGTTTCCTTCAGCTCCATCGGCGTCGTGATGCCCGGCGACGAGATGATGAGGGGAATGTTGATCATGTCCGAGTTCGTATACTCGCGCCCGTAGATGTCCTTCATCAGCTTCTTCTCGCCGTTGTTCAAGGAATAGATCGGGAGACCAAGGTGGTCGCCGTAGACGACGAACACGCTGTTGTCCCAAATGCCGCGCTTCTTGAGATCGTCGATGAACTGGCCGAGCGCGTAGTCGGCGTAATTCTGGGCGCGAATGTAATCGCCGACGAACGTGCCTTCGTATTCCGGCGGCAGCGTGAGCTTGTACTTCCGCGGCGGGATGGAAAACGGATGGTGGGACGACATTGTGATCAGCTGCGAGTAGAACGGGCCGTTCTTCTGCATCGCGCCTAGCTGTTCGGCCGTCTTCTTATAGAGCACTTCGTCGGAAGGGCCGAAGAAGACCATATCGTCATGGCCGAACCAGGTTTGGTCGTAGTATTTCTCGAAGCCGAGCGCCTTGTACAGTTCGCCGCGATTCCAGAATTCCACGAAGTTCGTATGGAACGTCGCCGTCTGATAGCCGTTCGCCTGCATCAGCTTCGGCAGGCTCGGCAGCGCGTGGTTCGTATAGACGACGGACGCGGCGCCGGCCGGCGGCGTGTAGAAGGACGTGTTGACGACGAATTCGGCGTCGGACGTATTGCCCTGTCCCACCTGTTGGTAGAAGTTCGAGAAGTAGATATGCTCCTTCGCGAGCTTGTTCAAGTTCGGCGTCACTTCCTGTCCGCCGATTTTGAGGCCGATCAGGAAGTTTTGGAACGCTTCCATTTGCACGATGATCAAGTTTTTGCCTTTGGCGGCGCCCCGGTATTTCGGCTCGGCCGGTTCCGTGATGCCTTTCTCCCGGTCGATCGCGGCCTGTGTGATGTCGCTCATCGGAATCGTCGGCTGCTTCGGGTCGGAGAACAGCGTGTACACCTCGTAATTGAGGATGCCCATGTCTTCGGCCTTCACGATTTCGTTCATGCTGGCGCGGTTCGGCAGGATGTTGAACAGGCACAGCGCGAGCGAGACGGCGAAGAGGGCGGAGACGACGGCCTTGTTGAGCGGCAGCTGGCTGATCCGCTTCCAGTTGACGAACCGCCTGCGGCGCGCAAGCAAGGCGACGAGCACGACGATATCGAGAAAGATGAACAAATAGTAGGGCGCGAGAAGCGAGAAGACGCTGCTCTTGACGGCGGTGACCTGGTTGATCTGCTCCAGCGCGTGGTACGTAACGATGATGCCGAAATACTTGTAATACATGATGACGGCGAACAGGATGGCGGTGACGAGCAGGTTCACGGTCAAGTAATACACGAGCTTGCGCTTGGAGGCGAACCATTCGATCAGGCAGAACAGCAGCCAGAAGAACGGCATTTCGGTGACCAGCAGCGTCCAGGACGGTCCGCCGTCGAAAATAACGAAGTAAGCGAGCATGCTTTTAAGCACGAGAATGAGCGTAAAGAAGACGAACGGCCGTACCTGAAAAATCCGCCTGAATGACCATGCCGGCATGAAAATATCCTTCCTTTCAACACGCGTACTGCAATTCCCATAACGTTCATTATGCCCCCTTTGCCAACGGTTTGTCAAAATGGCAAATCTGGCGAAATTTCGGCGCCGTTCCCATGGTATACTGGAGCAAAACCATGACCGCCGAGAGGATAGCCGACCCTTGACGACCGCATTCAAAACCAAATTGGACGCCTTCAAGCTGGGCCTCGGACCGAGAGCCTGGCACAACTTCCGCATCGATGCAGGCGCTTCCGTACTATTCAGCTTCTTCAACGTCGTCTTCAACCAATTCTATGTTCCCATGGCGATCCAGCAGGGGGCGTCCAACTTGCAGGTCGGCATCATATCGGCCGCGCCGGCCGTCGGGCTGCTCTTTTCGCCGCTCTGGGCGGCGTTCATCGAGCGGTCGGACCCGAAGCCGTTCGTGATCGTCCCGAACTTGATCGCGCGGGCGCTCATCATCCTGCCGGCGTTCTTCGGGGTGCCGCTCGCGTACGTGGGGGCCGCGCTGCTGTTCCACATGCTGATGGGCATCCAATCGCCCGGCTACGCGGCGCTCGTCATCCGGATGTATCCGCCGGAAACCCGCGGCCGGCTGATGGGCAATACGCGGGTCGTCATGGGCGGCCTCATGATTCCCGTGGCGTTCCTCGTCGGCCGGTGGATCGACGCCGCCGGCCCGTCAGGACCGCTGCTGTTCGCCGCCGCGACCGGCGTGCTGTCGATCCTCGTCTTCGCGCGCGTCAAGGCGCGGAAGGCCGCGCCGCCGAAGCTGCTCGGCGCGAAGCGGTTCAATTTCCGCGAGCAGCTGCAGCTCGTCAGGCAGAACCGCGAGATCGCGGTGTTCTTCCTCGCCTGCACTTTCACCGGCTTCGGCAACATCTTGGCCGTACCGCTGTACAACATCATGCAGGTGGACCGGCTCGAGCTGTCCAACACGCAGATCGGGATCGCGCGCGCTATCTATTACATCTGCCTGCTGTCCGCCTACTTCGTCACCGGCCGCGTCATCGACAAGCTGTCCGCGAAGCATACGGTCGCGTTCGGCCTCGCGGCGTTCAGCATCGTGCCGTTCTGCTACGCGCTGCTCGGCAATTATGGCGCCGTGCTGATCGGCAGCGGCATCCAGGGCTTGGGCGACGCCATCTGGGATATCGGCTTCCTCGCCTACATGTTCCGGCTCGCCCCGGGGCGGGAAGCCGTCGTCGTCGGCCTGCACTTCATGCTGTTCGGCTTTCGGGGTACGGCCGGTCCGCTGCTCAGCACGTTCTTGGCGGACTCGGTGCCGCTGCCGTACCTGCTCTTCGGCGCCGGCGTCTGCGGGCTAATCGGGCTGACGGCGTTTCTGGCGTATAACCGCGGAACGCTGCAGGTCCGCGGGCGCACCGCATCCATGTGAACGCGAAGAAGCCTCCCGAGCCGCCGGACGCATCCGGGGCGGGAGGCTTCTTATCAGGATCATGCCGTGGCTTGCGGGGCCGGCTCGCCTGAGACGGCCAAGACGGTTTAGACGGCGACCTCGCGCTTGCGGAAGAACGATTTCAGCGCGTTGTAGACTTCGCCTTTTTCCTTGATGACGTAATGCATGAAGTTCGGCAGGTTGATATGCTTGTAGGCCGACATAAGCGTGCTGGAGCGGTTGTACTGGTTCACTTCGCCGTAGCCGAACAGGTTGGCGCGCTTCAGCAGCTCGCCGATTAGCTTGACGCAGCGCTCGTTGTCGCTTGTCAGGTTGTCGCCGTCGGAGAAGTGGAACGGGTAGATGTTGTATTTCGAAGGCGGGTACCGGTTGTCGATGATGTCGAGCGCCTTAATGTACGCGGAGGAGCAGATCGTGCCGCCGCTCTCGCCGCGGGTGAAAAATTCCTCCTCCGTCACTTCCTTCGCCTCGGTATGGTGCGCGATGAAGACGATCTCCACGTGCTCGTACTGATGCCGGAGGAAGCGCGTCATCCAGAAGAAGAAGCTGCGGGCAACGTACTTCTCGAAGCTGCCCATGCTGCCGCTCGTATCCATCATCGCGAGAATGACCGCGTTCGACTGCGGCTTGATGATTTCTTCCCACGTCTTGTAGCGCAGGTCGTCCGGCGAGATGCCGTGGATGCCCGGCGCTCCGCTCGTCGCATTGCGTTTTAGGTTTTCCAGGATGGTCCGCTTCTTGTCGATGTTGGACATGATGCCTTTCTTGCGAATGTCGTTGAACCGGATTTCCGTCGTCTCCAGCTGGTCGCGGTCCTTCTGCTTCAGGAACGGCAGCTCCAGCTCCTCGAAGAGCATCGTTTCGAGCTCCGCTAGGCTGATTTCCGCTTCGACGATGTCGTCGCCGGGCTGATCGCCGGCGTTTTCGCCTTTGCCGCCTTTTTGCGCAGAAGCGGGGTCGACGCCGAGCACGTCCCCGACCTGGCTGTCGCCGTCGCCTTGGCCGACGTGCTTGTTTTTGTTGAAATTATAGACGAACCGGAATTCGTCGAGACTGCGGATGGGCACCTTGATGACATGCTTGCCGTCCGACATGATGATGTTTTCCTCAGAGACCAGGTCGGGCAGGTTTTGCTTGATCGCTTCGCGTACTTTTTGTTGGTGTCTGGCTTGATCTTGATGTCCCTTCCGGTGCAGCGACCAGTCCTCACGCGACACGGTATACAGCGTTCCGTTGTCCTCTGCCATGCGTAGACACCTCCATGACCAAATGCTTGTTGTTATTCATTGTATTCAGGAGGCCGCGCGATATGTGAGGCAAAATGCCCGGGATAGCCCGCCCGATTGTTCGCCGCGGGGGCTGGAGCGATGCGCGAAAAGACCGCGGTCCGTGAAGGACGCGGTCTTCTGGCAAGCGCTTCGCGGTTTACGAAGCGGTTCCGCCCAAGGCGAGCCCGAGCAGAATCAAGCCGGCGAAGCCGACCGGCAGCAGCGCGTTGACGATGATGCCGATGATCGGGAACGTCTTGTATTTGTCCTTGGCACAAGCGCCGACGATGCCGAGAATCAGGCCGACGAGGCTGCCGACGAAGGACAGGAGCATGAGCAGGCCCGATACGAGGACCGGCATGACGGCGTTCACGTCGCTAAACCGGGCTTCCAGGTCGTCGCGCAGCTGATTGTAGTTGCTCTCGCTCCCGAACTGGTCCATAATAAAGGTTGTTGTCGTGATGATGGCCACGGCGAAGACGATCAGGCTGAGCAGCCCGATGACGAACGAAGCGATGCCCAGCTTGGATTGGGTTTTCTTCGGCGCGCCCTCGTCCGGATCGGGCGGGTAACCATAGGGCGGATTGCCGTGATCGGCTTGATGCTCATTCAAGGGGATCACTCCTCCGTCGTCGTTCGATATCGATCATTTTATCTTATTTTACAGACCTTGGAAAGGACGGATGCGCGAAGATGTTTAACAAATACGGAGCTTACGGGGCGATTCACGCCCTGCTCGCCGTCGCGCTGGGCGCTTTCGGAGCGCACGGGCTGAAGAGCAAATTGACGGAGGACATGCTGAACGTCTTCGAAACGGGCGTCCGTTACCATATGTTCCACGCGATCGGCCTGCTGCTCATCGCCCTGGCCGCGGACCGGATCGGCCGAAGCAACAACGCGATCCGCTGGGCCGCGCGGCTGATGCATCTCGGCATCTTCCTATTCTCGGGCAGCCTGTATGCGCTCAGTCTCTCGGACGTGAAGTGGATCGGCATCATTACGCCGTTCGGCGGCCTGGCGTTTATCGCCGCATGGGCACTCGCGGCGTACTCCATTTGGAGAGCGAAGCGGAGCGAGTAGGAGGAGCGAATAGGGGACATAGAGCCGCATTGCCTTTCGAGGGCGATGCGGCTCTTTTTTGCGGCGGAGGAACGGCGCGCGGCTGGCGCAGGGATTCCGCGCGCCTCCGAACGGTTCATACCCCGCGGAAAAGAAGTTCATACTATATCGAAAATGAGGAAGAAGGCGCGTCCAATGGACTTAGGCTCGAGACGAACGCAATTCCCGTTACGATTGCTGATCGGCTTCCTGGCCGTCGCGGTCTGGTCCGTCATTCGACCCTACGATTATCTGACGTGGTCGGCCGAGGCCGCCCCCGCGTTGATCATCGTGATCCTTTTGGTCGCGACGTTTCGGAAGTTCAGGTTGACTTCGCTGCTGTACGGCTTGTTATTTATTAGCCTGGTCATCATGTTGATCGGCAGCCACTACACATACGAACGCGTGCCGTTGTTCGATGCGATGCGGACTTGGTTTCATTTGAAGCGAAATCATTTCGACCGTTTCGGGCATTTGTTTCAGGGTGCGGTAACGGCGCTCGCGGCAAGCGAATTGTTGCTTCGCTGCGGGGTCGTTAGCCGCGGCAAGTGGCTGGCCGGAATCGCGATATCAAGCGCGCTTGCCGTGAGCGGCCTTTACGAAATCGCGGAATTCCTCTCCTTTCGGATCTTTGGCGGCGACGTCGATTTGTTTCTCGGCCATCAAGGGGACGAGTGGGACGCGCAATGGGATATGCTGTCCGGTTTAACGGGCGCGGCCATCGGCATGGCAGGCCTGAGGAGACCCCATTCGAAGCAGATCGCCAAATTGGGCGGCGCGCCAGGCGAGCTTGGCCGCTGATGGGCGGTCGGACCGGCCGCCGGAGCCGGTCCGACCGAGCAGACCGAGAGGGGGACGCTTCCCCAAGTGAGGTGATCGATCAAATAAAATCGTCGATCTCGTTCAGGCCGAACGCGTAGACATGTTTCTCGTCCACGTGATACACCGTCAGCACCTGCGACGCCTCGTCGAGCTTGAGGATTCGGCACGGGATGCTCAGCTTCACGCCGAATCCTTTGTTGACGACGATGCGGATTAGGGAATTGTTCGCGATGCAGTCCGCGATCCGCCGCATGATGGCAGGCTCGTCCGGCGCAGGCGTCTGCGGCCGCGCGGCGGCGTCGTCCGGGATGGGGATGGCTCTCGGCTCCGCCCGTGCTTCCAATGCCGCGATCATGCGGCCCAGCTCGTGGCCGGAATTGATCCGGTAGTCGGCGAAGCCGGCATCGTTCAGCAGGCGCAGCAGCCGCTCCAGCGCCTTCGCGGCGGATTCGCTTTCGACAAGCAGGTCGACGTTGAACAGATGCGCGTTCGGCCGTTCGCCGCGTTGATTCGTTGGATTCATGGGACCATTCTCCAGTAGTTAGTTCGATAGTAACCCTAATCATACCACTAAAGACCCGGTTTATGTAGTCCTAATTGCCGCGCGGACGTGCCGCGATGAAGGCGCAAAGACCGTGCAAATGGCCAACACTCCGCGCCGCGGCGCCGCATATAGTGAAGAAGCGATTCAGGAAGGTAATGCTGGTGCATCGCGGGAGGAGGTGGCTCGGATGATGCGAATGGTACCTATTCCGCTTGCGGACGGCAGCACGGCGCTCGGCGTCGAAGTGCTCCTGCCGAAGACGACGCTGCTCGCCGTGACGACGGATAAAGGCTATATTATGTGCGGGGCGCTCGACGTCGCGCTGCTGAACGACCGGTTGAAGGACCGGGGCATTATCGCCGGCCGTGCGGTTGGCGTCAGAACGCTGGAGGAATTGATGGAAGCGCCGCTCGAATCGGTAACGGGGAAAGCGGAATCGCTCGGCATTACGGTAGGCATGAAAGGGGCGGACGCCCTGCTCTTGATGGTATAAATCAGACCGCAAAGCCGCACGCGGGCACACGAAATCAGGCAGCCCGGCACGAAGGGATCTCGTGCCGGGCTGCCTTTTTGCGTTTCAAGCGAATCAGACGTTGTCGAACAGCTTCTTCAGATTGACGTCGAACGGCGGGCGAACGATGCCTTTCTCGGTGATGATCGCGGTCACGTATTCGTGCGGCGTGACGTCGAACGCGGGATTGAACACCTTCACGCCCACCGGCGCCGTACGTTTGCCGAAGCCTTCCGTAATCTCTTCCGGGCTGCGCTCCTCGATCGGAATTTCGGCGCCGGACGGCGTGTTCAGGTCGATCGTCGACAGCGGGCAGGCGACGTAGAACGGAATGCCGTGCGCTTTGGCAAGCACGGCTACGCTGTACGTGCCGATCTTGTTGGCGACGTCGCCGTTGGCCGCGACGCGGTCCGTGCCGACGATGACGGCATCCACCCAGCCCTTGCTCATGACCATGCCGGCCATGTTGTCGCAGATCAGCGTCACGTCGACGCCGGCCTGCTGCAGCTCGAACGCGGTCAGCCGCGCTCCCTGCAGCACTGGCCGTGTCTCGTCCGCGAAGACGCGAAGCGCGATGCCCTGCTCCTGCGCGAGGTAGAACGGCGCGAGCGCCGTGCCGTATTTCGCCGTCGCGAGGCCCCCGGCGTTGCAGTGGGTCAGGACGCCCATGCCGTCCTCGAAGAGCGTCAGCGCATGCTCGCCGATGAGGCGGTTCGTCGCTTCGTCCTCGCTCTGGATGGCGATCGCTTCCTGCAGCAGCGCGTCCTCGCAGGCTGCGAGACCGGCTTCCGACGCGGCGAGCGCTTCGGCGCGCGCCTTCATGCGGTCGAGCGCCCAGAACAGGTTGACGGCCGTCGGGCGCGACGTCGCGAGGTAGGCGGCTGCTTCATGCACGGCTTGGAGCCAGGCAGGCTTGTCCGCGCCGGTCCCGCGGCTGCCGAGCACGACGCCGTAAGCGGCGGCGATGCCGATCGCCGGCGCGCCGCGGACCTTCAGATGGCGGATCGCTTCCCAGACATCCTCCTTGGAGACGAGCGGCAAATAAACGATCTCTTCGGGCAGCAGCCGCTGATCGAGCAGATCTAGCTGCGATCCGGACCAGATGACCGATTGTAAACCTTGGTAAGTCGTGGATTCAGTCATATCGTGTCTCCTTTTCCTTAAGCCCTCGCAGCCGACGAAGCCGATTGAACGGCGGCAATCGCCTGATGGATGGAAGCGGCGCCGCGGTTCAGCTTGATCAGTGATTTGCCGATTCGCAGGGCGAGCCGCTGGGCGCGCTCGCGCGCCGCCGCGTCCTCGAGCTTGTCGATGTCGGCGACGTGCGCGAGGCCGACGACGCGGCGCACCATTTTGCAGCCGGCGAAGCCGATCGCGTCCTGCAGCAGGCGGCGCATGTACGATTCCTTATAACCCGGCGCGGCGTTCGCCAGCCGGTCGACGCCGTGCTCGTTCCAGAGCGCGAGGAATTTCTCCTCGAACTGGGTCCAGATGTCGGCGACGGTTTCGAGCAGGTAGTCGCGGTACTGCTCGCGCTCCGCGTCGGACTTGTCCCAGCCTTCGCGGGAAGCGTAGTTCAGCAGCAGATTCGCGAGCACCGCGCCGATATCGAAGCCCATCGGGCCGTAGTACGCGAACTCGGGGTCGATGACCTTCGTCGATTCCGGCGTGATGAAGATGCTGCCCGTGTGCAGGTCACCGTGGAGCAGCGCCTGTGCGTGCGTCAGAAACTTCTCGCGGAGCAGGGCGACCTCCAGATGCAACTCGCCGTCGCGCCAGAGCGCCTGTGCTTCGTCGCGGATCGTCTCTTCGAAGCTGTTGGTGTCGGCGTTGCGGTACGGATCGTCGAAGATCAGGTCCTCCGTGATTTTGCACAGCTCGGGATTGGTGAAGCTGCGGGCGAGCAGCTTCTTGTCCTGCTGGTTGTGCCCGAGGTCGCTCGTGAAGAAGAGCGTGCGCGCCAGGAACGTCGAGATATGGCCGGCGAAGAGCGGGTACCGGCTGCCCTTCATCAAGCCTTGGCGCATGATGACGTGGTCGCTCAGGTCTTCCATGACCGTCAGCGCGAGCTCGGCATCGTACAGATAGACCGCCGGCACGAGGCCGGGCGCCAGCTTGCCTTCGAGGATGAGCGCTTCGCTCTCGATGCGCGCGCGGTCCAGCGTGAGCGGCCACGATTCGCCGACGACCTTGGCGTAAGGGAGCGCCTGCTTCATAATGATGCTGCGTCCCGCCGCGGGATCGGCGATGCGGAACACGAGATTCAGGTTGCCGTCCCCGATCTCGCGGCAAACCAGCTTCGCACCCGGCTCGAAAACGCCGTCCAGCTTGCGGGCGATTTCAACCGCTTCGGTTTCGTTTAAAGGATGATAAGCAGACATGAACTGTCCACCTCCGGATTTAGAGTAGGAGAGAAGTCCCGTCGCGTCGACGTTCGGACCCCAAATATGTATAGTATAGCGAAATTTTTTTCGCGTTGGAATACCCGCCTTTGTTATAATGATTCTAAACAGACCGAAACGAGGGTGAATCGAACGATGGACGGCATATTGGGAAGCACGGTGGAGAACGCGGAAGCGATGACGGAATTGAATGCGATCGAGACGGAGCCTTGCGCGGCGCTCAAGGAATGGGCCGTCGCGGTCAAGGCGCTTGCAGAGGGCAAGCAGATTATGGTGCTGCGCAAAGGCGGCATCTCGGAGGAGACGCGCGGCTTCCGGTTGAGATCGAAGCGCTTCTTCCTGCTTCCGGCCTACGAGCACCAGAAGCCGGAGCTGCTGAAGGAAGCGTACCGGGACGACCTGAAGGCGGTGCTGGCCGGCTGGACGCCGGGATCGCCGACGGTGGAGATCGCGGCTTACGCCGAAGCTGTAGACGATATCGAAATCTACGATCAGGAGACGGTGGACCGGCTGGCGAATTATCATATCTGGACGGATACATTTACCGAAGAGCGTCTAAAATGGAAAAGGAAGCAGCCGCTTCATCTCCTGCTTCTGCGCGTGTACCGGCTGGAGAAGCCGGTGACGCTGCCGATGCGGGACGCGTATACGGGCTGCAAGTCCTGGGTCGGGTTGGACGGAGTTCCGGAATTGACCGGCGGGCAAGCGGTGCTGAGCGATGAGGAATTCGCCCGCCAAGCGGCGGAAATCCGCGCGGCCGCGGTCCGGTAACGTTTGGCCCTGCCCCCTTGGGGGACTAGGGCCGATTGCTTTATACGAGCACATAGACTAATATATAATTGAGAATCATTGAGAATCAGTTTAGAGTGATTACAAAAGAGGAATTGTTTCAATATGAAACAACGGACTTTCGGAGGGAGCAGCATACCATGGCAACACATTTCAAGATCGACGACCTGAAGGCCGCCATCGAAGGCAAAGATATTTTGAAAGGCATCAACCTTGAGATCAAGGGCGGAGAAGTTCATGCCATCATGGGGCCGAACGGTACGGGCAAGAGTACGCTGGCGTCGGCGCTCATGGGTCATCCTAAATACGAAGTAACGGAAGGCGAAGTCGAGCTGGACGGCGAGAACCTGCTGGAGATGGCGGTCGACGAGCGCGCCCGCGCGGGCCTGTTCCTCGCGATGCAGTATCCGAGCGAAATTACCGGCGTCACGAACTCCGACTTCCTGCGCAGCGCCATCAACGCCCGCCGCGAGGAAGGCAAGGAAATTTCGCTGATTAAGTTCATCCGTCAGATGGAAGGCAAGATGAAGGAGCTCGAGATGAACCCTGAGTTCGCGCACCGCTACTTGAACGAAGGCTTCTCCGGCGGCGAGAAGAAACGGAACGAGATCCTTCAAATGATGATGCTGGATCCGAAAATCGTCGTCCTCGACGAAATCGACTCCGGCCTCGACATCGACGCGCTCAAAATCGTCGCGAACGGCGTGAACGCGATGCGTTCCGAAGACCGCGGCTTCCTGATCATCACCCACTACCAGCGCCTGCTGAACTACATCAAACCGGATTTCGTTCACGTCATGATGCAGGGCCGCATCGTGAAGTCCGGCGGTCCCGAGCTGGCGGAGCGTCTGGAGAACGAAGGCTACGACTGGGTCAAGGAAGAACTCGGCATCGTGGACGAAACGGTCGGACAGGTTTAATTCGGAGAGGAGTTTTTGGAAATGAGCACACAACTATCGACTCCGGTAAACCGCCAAACCGTTTCGGCATTGTCCCAAAGCAAAGGCGAGCCGGCATGGCTTGAAGAGATTAGAACGAAGGGCGCCGAGCTGGCGGAAACGCTGGAATGGCCGACGCCCGAGAAAGTCCGCATCGGCCGCTGGAACCTGACGGCCGTCGGCGCGCATAAGCCGCAGGCCGCGATCGCGTCCGCGGAAGAGCTGCCCGAGGCGGTCCGCGAACTGGCCGGACAATCCCCGGCAGGCCTCGTCGTGCAGCGCAATTCCGCCAGCGTGCTCCGTCAGCTGTCGCCTGAGCTTGCGGCGAAAGGCGTCATATTCACGGATCTCGAAACCGCGGCGCGCGAGCACGGCGACCTGGTGCAGAAGTATCTGTTCCAAGCCGTTCCGCAGGACGAGAACAAGCTGACGGCGCTGCAATCGGCGATCTGGAACGGCGGGGTTTTCCTGTACGTGCCGAAGAACGTCGAAGTGGAGCTTCCGCTGCAGGCGCTGCTGTACAGCGACGACGCCGAAGCGGCTTTCGCGCCTCGCGTACTTGTCGTGGCTGACAATCACAGCCGCGTCACGTACGTCGACAACGTGGTCAGCACGTACGGCGAAGCCGCGAAGCCGGTCACGAAGCCGACGATCGTGGAAGTCATCGTCAAGCCGGGCGCGCACGTCCGCTACGCGACGGTTCACAATATGGACGGCAATCTGGTCGACCTGACCGTCCGCCGCGCCGTCGTCGAGAACGACGGCCGCGTCGAATGGGTCATCGGCGACCTGCATGACGGCCACACGCTGTCCGAGACGCAGTCGCTGCTGAAGGGCAACGGTTCATCGTCCGACGCGAAGGTCATCAGCATCGGCTCCAAGTCGCAGCAGATGAGCCTGACGACCGGCGCCGTCCATTTCGGGCGAAACACGGAGAGCGACATGGTGACCCGCGCGGTCATGAAGGACCAGGCGACGGCGATCATCAACGGCGTGACCAAGATCGAGAAGGGCGCGACGAAGTCGAACGGCCAGCAGACCGAGAAGGTGCTCATGCTGAGCCCGAAAGCGCGCGGCGACGCCAACCCGATCCTGCTGATCGACGAGGACGACGTCAAGGCGGGCCACGCGGCGAGCGTCGGCCAAGTCAATCCCGAACAAGTTTATTACCTGATGTCCCGCGGCATTTCGAAAAAGGATGCGGAGCGCCTCATCATCTACGGATTCCTGACGCCGGTCGTGACGGAAATACCGGTCGACGCGGTTCGGGAACAGCTCCAGCGTCTGCTGGAAAGGAAGCTTGAAGGATGAACGTGCATGCGATCAGAGAGCAATTTCCGATCCTGCATCAACAAGTGAACGGGCATCCGCTCGTTTATCTGGACAGCGCGGCGACTTCCCAGAAGCCGCGTTCCGTCATTGATGCGGTCGTTCGCTATTACGAGCGCGACAACGCCAACGTGCACCGCGGGGTTCACACCCTCGGCTCGCGCGCCACGGACGCGTACGAAGGCGCGCGCGAGAAGACAGCCAAGTTCCTGAACGCGGCCAGCCCGCAGGAAATCATCTTCACGCGCGGCACGACGACGGCGCTCAATCTCGTGGCGTCCAGCTACGCGAGAGCCGTCTGCGGCGAAGGCGACGAAATCGTCATTACGCAAATGGAGCACCACTCCAATCTCATCCCGTGGCAGCAGGTCGCGAAAGCGACGGGCGCCTCGCTCAAATACATTCCGCTGCAAAAGGACGGCTCCATCCGGCTCGAGGACGTCGAAGCGACGATCACGGACCGGACGAAGATCGTCTCGGTCATGTACGTGTCCAACGTGCTCGGCGTCATCAACCCGATCAAGGAAATCGCGGCGATCGCGCACAAGCGCGGCGCGGTCATGGTCGTCGACGGCGCGCAGAGCACGCCGCACATGAAGGTCGACGTTCGCGACCTGGACTGCGACTTCTACGCGTTCTCGGGCCACAAGATGTGCGCGCCGACCGGCATCGGCGCTCTGTACGGCAAGAAGGCGCTGCTCGAAGCGATGGAGCCGGTCGAATTCGGCGGCGAGATGATCGATCACGTCGACCTGTACGATTCGACGTGGAAGGAGCTGCCGTGGAAGTTCGAAGGCGGCACGCCGATCATCGCCGGGGCGGTCGGCCTCGGCGCGGCGATCGACTTCCTGAACGAAGTCGGGCTGGATAACATCCAGCGGCACGAGCACCAGCTCGCCGCCTATGCCTACGACCGTCTGAGCACGATTGAAGGCATCTCGATCTTCGGGCCGACGGAGAACCGCGTCGGTCTCGTGACGTTCAATCTCGAAGACGTACACCCGCACGACGTGGCGACGGTGCTGGACACGAAGGGCATCGCCGTCCGCGCGGGCCATCATTGCTGCCAGCCGCTTATGCGGTATCTGAATGTTTCGTCGACGGCTAGAGCAAGCTTCTATCTATACAATACCGAAGAGGACGTTGAACGGCTCGTTGACGGCCTCCAGCAGACAAAGGAGTTCTTCGGTTATGGAATTGGATGATCTGTACCGCAGAGTGATCATGGATCACTACAAGAACCCGCGCAACCGCGGGAGCTTGGACGACGACTCGCTGACGATCAACTTGAACAATCCCACCTGCGGCGACCGCATCACGCTGCAGCTGCAGGTGGAAGACGATATCGTGAAGCAGGCCAAATTCACCGGCGAAGGCTGCTCCATCAGCATGTCCTCGGCTTCCATGATGACGGAAGCCGTCAAGGGCAAGACGACGGAAGAGGCGCTGGCGCTGGCCGAGAAATTTTCTTCTTTTATCAAAGGCGAAATCGCGGAGTTCGACGAACTCGAGGATATCGAGGCGCTGTCCGGCGTCACGAAATTCCCGGCGCGTATCAAGTGCGCGACCCTGTCGTGGAACGCGCTGCGCAAGGGCATCGAGCACCGTCAGCAATTATAACGCGCCCCGGCGCGTATCATAGAAGTAAGACGCAGGACTTATGAATCAGGAAGAAGGAGGCCGTAACGATGGCGAAGCAAATGCCAGATTTGGAAGAATACAAATACGGATTTCGCGACGAGCATAAGGCGATTTTTGAATCCGGCAAAGGTTTGACGCCGGAGGTCGTGCGCACGATCTCGGAAATCAAGGGCGAGCCGGACTGGATGCTGGAATTCCGGCTGAAGGCGCTGGAGCAGTTCAACAAGATGCCGATGCCGAAATGGGGCGGCAACATGGACGATCTGGATTTCGACGATATCCAGTATTACGTCCGCCCGTCTGAGAAGCAAGGCAAGACATGGGAAGAGGTGCCGGCCGAGATCAAGGAAACGTTCGATAAGCTGGGCATTCCGGAAGCGGAGCAGAAGTTCCTCGCCGGCGTATCCGCGCAGTACGAATCCGAGGTCGTCTACCACAGCATGCAGGAAGATCTGGAGAAGCAGGGCGTCATCTTCACCGATACGGACACGGCGCTTCGCGAATATCCGGAAATCTTCAAGCAATATTTCGGCACGATCATTCCGCCGTCCGACAACAAGTTCGCGGCGCTGAACAGCGCGGTCTGGTCCGGCGGCAGCTTCATCTACGTGCCGAAGGGCGTCAAATGCGAAATTCCGCTGCAGGCGTACTTCCGGATCAACTCCGAAAACATGGGCCAATTCGAGCGCACGCTCATCGTGGCCGATGAAGACAGCTTCGTGCACTATGTCGAGGGCTGCACGGCGCCGATCTATAGCACGAACTCGCTGCACAGCGCGGTCGTCGAAATCCTCGTGCTGAAAAACGCGCGCTGCCGCTATACGACGATTCAGAACTGGGCGCCGAACATCTACAACCTCGTCACCAAGCGCGCCGTCGCGGAAGAGAACGCGACGATGGAGTGGGTCGACGGCAACATCGGCTCCAAGCTGACGATGAAATACCCGGCGGTCGTCCTGAAAGGCCGCGGCGCGAAAGGCATGGTGCTCTCCATCGCCGTCGCGGGCAAGGGCCAGCACCAGGATGCGGGCGCCAAGATGACGCACCTCGCGCCGGACACGACGTCCACGATCGTCTCCAAGTCGATCAGCAAGCACGGCGGCAAGGTGACGTACCGCGGCTTGGCGTCGTTCGGACGCAACTCCGAAGGTTCCAAGGCGAACATCAAGTGCGATACGCTCATTCTCGATAACCAGTCGACGTCGGACACGATTCCGTATAACGAAATCATGAACGACAACATCACGCTCGAGCACGAGGCGACGGTATCCAAGGTGTCTGAGGACCAGCTCTTCTACCTGATGAGCCGCGGTCTGACGGAAGCGGAAGCGACGCAAATGATCGTTATGGGCTTCATCGAGCCGTTCACGAAAGAGCTGCCGATGGAATATGCGGTCGAAATGAATCGTTTGATCAAATTCGAGATGGAAGGCTCGATCGGCTAACGTACCACGATCGCCGCATCGTCCCCGAACGAACGAAAAAACTCCGGGAAGGCTTCGCTGGAAGCTTTCCCGGAGTTTTTTGCGCTGCGCCGTGTTCGAGCGAGCCGAGCATGCGGATCGCTCGAACACTACATGAACACGTGCTTGACTTCGTAGTCGCGTTCGACCGCCAAATCCACGAAGCGTTCGCCCAGGCGGACGAGCGGCCGGAAATAGTCGGACGAGTGGGTCAGGACGATCGTGCCTGTCTCGCCGGATTCGAGCTCGACCCGCTTGCCGATGAAGTTCGGAATCATGTGGCGGATGAACGTATGCGTCGTCTCGGGATCAAGCTCGGCGAAGCTCATCCGGTAGAGCTCCTTCAGCACGTGCAGCAGGTCGCGCTTCTTCTGGTAGACGCGGGACGAGATCATCGCGCTGTAGACGTCGGCGACGGCGACGATCTTGGAGACGGGATGCATGGCGGAGCCGGGCAGGCAGTTCGGATAGCCGGTGCCGTCGATCCGTTCGTGATGCTCGAGCGCGACCGTGGCGGCGATCGATTCGCCGAACGACTCGCGGATGATGCGGTGGCCGAAGACGGTATGCTGCTTGATCGTCTCGAATTCGTCCTCGGACAGCTTGTCCGGCTTGTTCAGGATGTCGTCGCGAATCTGGCACTTGCCGATGTCGTGCAGGAAACCGGCTTGTCCGATCTTGACCGCCGCTTCTTCGCCGTACCCGAGCCAGGAAGCCAGATAGTACGAGAGCATGCCGACTTGAACGGAATGCTGGTACGTGTAATCGTCCTTCGTGTTCAGCAGCAGCAGCATCGAGACGACGTCCCGTTCCATCTTGAAGTTGTCGACGAGGGGCTGGAACGTCTGGACGACGTCGTCCTCGGCGATTTTGCCGTGCTGGAACGCTTCTTGGAACAGCTGCTCGCAGCCGTTGACCGCGTCCTGATAGACCGGACCTACGGTCGGCAGCCACTTGGGGTTCAATCCGGATTCGATCGTGCGGATCGCCGGCTCCTCCGCCGCTCTCGCCTCGATGTCAACGTAGTCGATCCGATGCTGGAACAGCTTCGCGATATCCGCCGCGTTCAGTTCCTTGCCCGCGGACAGCACGTGCAGGCCGTAGGCGTTAAAGGTATCGCCTATCAGTCTGTCTCCTTCTTGCAGCTCCGTCACATGAATATGCATGATCCACCTCTAAGCGGCCATAAAATGGGCAAGATAGTAGGCTATTGGCAGCGATTACCAAAAAATGGGCAATAAGGTCCTATATCGCAGCCGAGTACAAAGGCCTATATACCTTATCGGCACGATACCGCCGCTTGTTAAGCCGGGCCTTACGCTTCAGACGGACCTTGCGCCATCGGATTCCACGGACCTTGCTGATGCCCCTTCCATTCGGAGCCGTCCTCCCAAATTTCCCGCTTCCAGATCGGCACGATCTGCTTCAGACGCTCGATCGCGTACCGGCTCGCTTCGTAGCAGCCTTCCCGATGGGGGGAGGAGACGGCGATGACGACGCTGATCTCGGCGATGTCCGCGACGCCGGTCCGATGCCAAATGGCGCACATCGTGCCGGGCCAGCGTTCGGCGATTTCGTCGCCGATCTGCCGCAGCGTCTTGACGGCCATGGGCACGTAGGCTTCATACTCCAGGCGGACCGTCCGCTGGCCGTGCGTCCATTCCCGCGTCGTGCCCGTAAACGTCAGCGCTGCGCCGTTGTTCGGCACGATGACCTGCGCCGTGACGGCTTCCACCGACAAAGGCTCGGGCGTGACCCGGTACCGGGCGTCCGCGCCTCCGGCCGTTTCATCGGCGGCGGGCTCATCTTCGCCGCCCGACACGGGCGGGAGCAGCGCGAGTTCGTCGTCCGCCCGCACCGGCTCGCCGTCCGCCGCATAGGCCTGATTACGCGCCATGAACGACGCGGCGATCAGCTGAGCATGCGCCGGATAGCGCGCGGCGAGCGCGTCTTTGAGCTGTGCGACGGTCAGTTCGTCCGCGGTCAGCTCGAGCTCCGCGGAGGGGCCGCCGAGGCGGTCGGCCAGGCCGGCGAACAGCCGGACGTTCCATTTCACAGTCATGTCAAAAATCCTCTCGCTTCAAAGGGTAATGGTTCCCATAGCATACCATATCGGGTGCAAAAATGTTATGCTAGGAGGAGTAACGGAAGAATCGCAAAGGAGAGTGCGAGCCATGTCAGCGTTAACCGATCGATTCGGACGCGTCCACGATTATTTGCGCATTTCCGTGACGGACCGCTGTAATTTGCGCTGTCTGTATTGCATGCCGGAGGAAGGGGTGCAATTCGAGCCTTCGGAAAATCTGCTCGGATACGGCCATATCGCCGAAGTCGTGCGCGCCGGCGCCCGTCTCGGCATTTCGAAGCTGCGCATCACGGGCGGAGAGCCGCTCGTCCGGCCGGGATTGCCCGGACTGGTGCGGGAGCTGGCCTCCATCCCCGGCATCCAGGACATCTCGTTAACGACCAACGGCGTGCTGCTCGCGGATCAGGCGGAGGCGCTGCGGGCCGCGGGCCTGAAGCGGGTCAACATCAGCCTCGATACGCTGGATGCGGCGAGGTTCCGGTTCATCGCCCGGCGCGGGGAGCTGCGGCGCGTGCTGGAAGGCATCGAAGCCGCGGCGGACGCGGGCTTCGCGCCGATCAAGCTCAACTGCGTGCTGCTGAAGGGCGTCAACGAGGACGAAATCGCCGCGTTTCTGGATATGGCGGTCAAACGGCCGCTCCATGTCCGGTTCATCGAATATATGCCGATCGGCCATGCCGACGACAACTGGCGAAACCACTACCTGCCGCTGTCGCGTGTGCTGGAGATCGCCGGAGAGCTCGGCCTGGCCTACGAGCGGATCGGAGACGTCCTCGGCAACGGACCGTCCGACGATTACCGCATCCGGGGCGGAGCGGGCACGTTCGGGCTGATCCACCCCGTGAGCGACCAGTTCTGCACGCGGTGCAACCGGCTGCGGCTGACGGCGGACGGCAATTTGCAGCCCTGCCTGTACTGGGTGGATGAGCTGAATGTGAAGCCGGCGCTGGGGAGTCCGGAAGAGCTGGAGAAGCTGTTCCTGAAGGCGCTGGCGATCAAGCCGCGCAACCACGAGATGGCCGCCAAGCTGGCGGACGAAGCGCAGTCCCACGAGCCGACGGCGCGCCGGATGTCCCAGATCGGCGGCTGACCGCGGGCGAGCCGGCGGCAAGCGCGAGGGACGGCGGCCCATGAAGCCGCCCTATTAAGAATGAACATGAATTCAAGGTCGAACCAGCAAGCAGCAACTACGGGACGGACGGAGAGGATAAACCGATGACGCAGCAGCAGCAACGGATTGCCGTGCATGACGGAAACCGGGAGCCGGTCTTTTTGTCGCCGGAAGAGATGGCCGTCATGGCGGGCGCCGTCTTTCCGCTGGCCGAGCGCGTGAACGGCGCCGCCGGCGAGGCGTTCGATTTCGGAGCCTGGTTCGCCCGGTTCCGGGAGCGGGAGAGCGCAGCCGGTCTCGGCGAGCCGCTGCCGACACACCTGAAGCTCGAGGGCGCCGACGCGTTCGAAGCCGTCATCCCGTGGGAACAGCTGGCGGACGCGGCGGTGCAGTTCGCCCTCGCCGGGTCGCCCCTGCCGAAGAACGGGCCGATCCGGCTCTACGTTCCGAACGGGTCGAGCGAATGCCTGAACGTCAAGAGCATCGTCGCCTGCCGGTTCCTGCGCGACGAAGCGCGGCGCGGCGAAGCGTCGTACGGGTTCAAGCGGACGTTCTCGGCGGACGACTTGCGAATCAAGAAGCCATAACCAACGCCGCACAGAACCGGGAGGCAGTCATGAAGGAATCGGCAACGAAAGCGCCTGACGTCGTGCTGCTTCACAGCAACGACATCCACAGCAGGCTGGAGCAGGCGGCCAAGATCGCGGCTTACATCGAGAAAACGCGGCGCGAGTACGGGAACGACCATGTGCTGGTCCTCGATATCGGGGATCACATGGACCGCATGCGGGTCGAGACGGAAGCGAGCGACGGCCTGGCGAATGTCGAGCTGCTGAACGCGGCCGGCTACGACGCCGCGACGCTCGGCAACAACGAAGGCTTGACCTTCACGCCGGAGCAGCTGGACGAAGCGTTCGGCGAGCGGGCGAAATTCCGGACGGTGTGCGCGAACTTGTTCCGGAGCGAGGACGGCGGCCGGCCGGCCTGGATGCTGCCGCGGACGGTGATCGAGAAGGCCGGCATCCGCTTCGGCCTCGTCGGCGCGACCGCGGCGTTCGCGCAGTTTTACGCGCTGCTGGGCTGGGACGCGTCCGACCCGCTCCAAGCGGTGGCCGAGCAGGTCGAGGCGGTGCGGCCCGAGGCGGACGTGGTGATCGTCCTGTCGCACGCCGGGCTGCCGTTCGACCGGCGGCTGGCCGAGACGGTGCCGGGCATCGACGTCATTCTGGGCGGGCATACGCATCATCTGCTGGAAGAGCCCGAGCTTGTCGCCGGAACGTACCTGTGCGCGGCCGGCAAATACGGGGATTACGTCGGGCGGGTGGACATCCGCTACGACGCAGGGACGGGCCGCGTGGCGGTCGAAGCCGGCTGCGTGCCGATGGCCGCCTATCCCGAGGACCCGGCCGCGAGCGCCGTCATCGGCGGCTTCCTCGCGGATAGCGGGCCGCGGCTCGCCCGCGTCGTCGCCGATCTGCCGGCGCCGCTTCCCGCGGTTTACGGGCAGGAGTCGCCGCTTCCGAATCTGCTGGCCACCGGCCTGCGCCGCTGGACGGGAGCCGAGATCGGCCTCGTGAACGCGGGCCAGCTGCTGGGCGGCCTGGCCGCAGGCGGCGTGACGGCCGGCGATCTGCACGCCCTGTGCCCGTCGCCGATCAATCCGTGCCGCCTGACGCTGACGGGCCGCGACATCCGCGCGAGCCTGGAAGAAGCGCTGCTGCCCGACTATATCGAGAAGCCGATCCGCGGCTTCGGCTTCCGGGGGCTCTTCCTGGGGACGCTCGCGGTGGACGGGCTCGAAATCCGGTATGACCCCGCCGGACCGCCGGGCGCCAGGATCGCTTCCGTCGCCGTGAACGGGGAACCGCTCGACGACGACCGCGCGTACGCGGTTGGGACGATCGACATGTTTACCTTTGGCGTCGGCTATGAGAAAATCAAGAACGGCACGGACGTCGCGTATTTTCTGCCCGAATTCATTCGCGACGTTCTGGAGCGGGAGCTGCAGGACGGCGAGTCCGTCGCGGGCAGCTTCCGGACGCGCTGGTCAGCGATATAGACCGCGCGGATCGATGCAAGCGGCGAAAGCGCGCCGTCTTCCCAAGGGCGCCGCGCTTTACGCAAATCGTCAGGCAGGAATCCGGCAATAACAGTTTCAGGAGGGTAAAATGGGAGACATTATTCATTCGATTATTCTAGGAATCGTGGAAGGCTTAACCGAATTTTTGCCCGTTTCATCCTCGGGTCACATGATTTTGACGAACAAGCTGCTCGGCATCGCATCGGACGACCAGGCCATCGTGACATTCGAAATCATCATTCAATTGGCGGCCATCCTGGCGATCGCGCTCGTGTACCGCAGCCGGATCGCGGATCTGTTCGGGCTCTCGCGCCGCACGGAATCGCTCGGCACGATCACGTCCGGCCATGCCGCGCCGCGCCGCAAGCGCCTGAATCTCATCCACGTCGCGCTCGGCATCGTGCCGGCCATGCTGCTCGCTTTCGTATTGAAGGACGTCATTAAAGGCGAAGGCTTCAACCAAGCGCCGGTGCTGCTGTCGCTCGTCATCGGCGGGATCTACATGATCGTCGCGGAGAAGCTGTCGAACTCCGGCCGCATCCGCGTCAAATCGGAGACGATGGACGACATCTCGTACCGCCAGGCATTCGGGATCGGCCTGCTTCAGTGCCTCTCGCTCTGGCCGGGCTTCTCGCGTTCCGGCTCCACGATCGCGGGCGGGATGCTCGTCGGGACAAGCTATAAAGCCGCCGCGGACTTCTCGTTCCTGATGGCCATTCCGATCATGGTGGCCGCGTCCGGCTATGAGATGCTCGACAGCTACAAATACATCACGGGCGACAATCTGTCGTTCTTCATCGTCGGCTTCATCGTCTCGTTCGTGGTCGCATGGCTCGTCATCGTGCTGTTCCTGCGTTTCATTCAGAAAATCCGCCTGACGCATTTCGCCATTTACCGCTTCGTTTTGGCGGCGGCGTTCTGGATTTTCGTCATGAGATAGGGAGAATTTGTCGACATTTGGCGAATCTGTTCTTGCTCTTTTTTCCTAAATCCCTTACATTAACATTACGGGACTTATCCTTAAATAGGAAAATAGAAGCAGATCAGGGGTCGATAAGATGCGTTTATTGCCCGTCCAACTGTGTCAGCCCGGCATGCGGCTCGCGAAGAAGATCTATTCCGAAGAAGGCCTCGTGCTGCTGGGCGCCGACGTCGAACTAACCCAGAAGCTTATCACTCGCCTCTATGAATGCGGCATTCATTTCGTATATATCCAAGATCCTAGGACGGCTGACCTGGTCGTGCCGGATCTGATCAGCGAAGAGACGCGCCGCCGCGCGCTCACCGAGATTCGCACCAACTTCCGGAACCTGATGGACCGGCCGAACCGGAAGAGCGG
The DNA here is from genome assembly GCF_042653205.1 of Paenibacillus sp. GCM10023250. Taxonomy (NCBI): domain Bacteria; kingdom Bacillati; phylum Bacillota; class Bacilli; order Caryophanales; family Paenibacillaceae; genus Paenibacillus; species Paenibacillus sp. GCM10023250. The sequence continues at coordinate 168,504 of NZ_JBHSHY010000006.1, forward strand.
CGTGACGTATCCGTACATCGGCAAGGCGTTCCGCCAAGTCATGGGCATGGTCATCGACGATTTGACCGGTCAGAAGGACGCCATGGTCATGCTGATGAACATGGGCATCGTCGACAATTATCTCTACCATCATTCGCTGAACGTGGCCGTTTACTCGACCGTGCTCGGCATCGCGAACGGGTACACCCGCGACGAGCTGATGACGCTGGGTCTTGGCGCAGTGCTGCACGATATCGGCAAGACGCAGATCAACGTGAACATCTTGAAGAAGGAAGCGCAGCTCTCCCGCGAGGAATACGAGGAGATGAAGCGGCATACGGAGCGCGGCTTCCACCTGCTCAAGGATGAGCCGAACATTCCGCTCTTGGCTGCGCACTGCGCGTACCAGCATCACGAGCGGCTCGACGGCAGCGGCTACCCGCGAGGCATCCGGGGCGAGCAGATCCACGAGTACGCGAAATGGATCGGGATCGTCGATTCGTACGACGCCATGACGACGGCGCGGATCTACCGCGACCCGATGCTGCCGCACGAGGCCGCGGAGTCGCTGTACGCCGGAAGCGGGACCCTCTACGAGCAGCGGATGCTTCAGCTGTTCCGGGACAAGCTCGCGATCTACCCGCTCGGCATCAGCGTCAAGCTGCAGACCGGCGAACGCGGTGTCGTCGTCGACATCCATTCGTCCTGCCCGCACCGGCCCGTCGTCCGGGTGCTGAGCGACGAGAACGGAGAAGCGCTGCACGCGCCGTACGAGGTGGACTTGTCCAAGGAGTTGACGGCGATGATCGTCGGCGTGAACGAAAGCGAGAAGCGGCCGATGGCCGGGGCGGCGAGCTCGTAACGGACGCTTCCGCGCCTGGGACATACGAGGTACAAGGAGCCGAAAGGCTCCTTTTCTCATAGGTGCAAGCTCGGGCTGCAACGGCGGTTAGGGGACGAGCGCCGCCGAAACCCGTTTGCATCCGTCGTCCCCGGACATTACAATAAGAACAAGCCGCGAAGAACGGCAGGCGATTATGTTGAAAAGTCAGGTGCTGAACAGATGTTGAACGCAATACCGTTACCGTTTACCCTCAAGGACGACCCTTGGGATCCCATTCATTCGCTCCGCCGCCATGGGCGCCATCGGCTCACGAGCGTGGAGATGACGCTGTCCAATCTGTGCAATATGCGCTGCGAGCACTGCGCGGTCGGGGACACCCTCGTCCTCGCCGAGCCCGAGAAGCTGCCGCTCGCGCTCATGCTGCGCCGGCTGGACGAGATCGACGAGCTGAAGACGATCAGCATCACCGGCGGGGAGCCGACCTTCTCCGACCGGACGGTCAAGGAATACATGATTCCGCTGCTTCAATATGCGCGGGACCGGGGTATATTTTCTCAGCTCAATTCCAATATTACATTGGATTACTCGCGTTACGAGGCGATCGCGCCTTACCTGGACGTCATGCATATCTCGTTCAACTATACGTCCGCGGACGATTTTCACGCCATCGGGTTCGCCAAGAGCGGCCATCCGGTGCCGATGCCGGTCGCCGGCCGCATGTACGAGCGCATGATGGACAATGCGCGCAAGCTTAGCGATGGCGGGCTTTTCGTGTCCGCGGAATCCATGATCAACTTCCGCACGCACCGGAAAATGCCCGAGATTCACCGGCTTATCGTCGAAATGGGCTGCAAGCGCCACGAAGTGCATCCGATGTATCCGAGCGCATTCGCCGCGGATTTGCCGGTGATCTCGCCGGCCGCCATGCGCGAAGCGGTGAAAGATCTGCTGGACAGCCGGGATCCGTCGCTATGGATGCTGTTCGGCACGCTGCCGTTCTACGGCTGCAGCGAGGATGCCGAGGAACGCGAGCTGCTGAGGCGGCTGGCGGGCGAGCCCAACGTCACGGTCCGCAACGACCCCGACGGCCGGAACCGGCTGAACGTGAATTTGTTCACGGGAGACGTATTCGTCACCGATTTCTCCGACGTGCCGTCCTTCGGCAATGTCAAGCAGGACCGCTTGGACGATCTGTTCGACCGCTGGCTGTCCCATCCGCTCGCGGAGAGCGTGGACTGCCATTGTCCCGCCGCCTCGTGCTGCGGCCCCAATCTGCTCGTGAAGGACATGTATTACCGCGACGTGGATTTCGGTACGCGCCAAGCGGCGCTGTAGCGGCGGGCGACAGTCAGAGAGACAGCGGCCGCAAGGCCGATGAGAGGAGCGGAAACGACTTTTGCAGGAATTTGAATTCGGGAAGATCTTTTGGAATCTTTGCATCGTTCTCATTCTCGTGCTGTTAAACGGCTTTTTCGTCGCCGCCGAATTTTCGCTCGTGAAGGTCAGGCAGTCCCGGCTGACGCAGCTCGTCAACGAAGGCAACGCGCGCGCCAAGTACGCGATCAAGGTCAACCAGCGGCTGGACGCGTATCTCTCCGCGACGCAGCTCGGCATCACGCTCGCATCGCTCGCCCTTGGCTGGGTCGGCGAGCCCGCCATCTCCGATCTGATCGTGGAACCGCTGTTCCATATGCTCGGCTTGGACGACGGCGCCTTCATGCATACGGTCTCCGTCGTGATCGGATTTCTGTGCATCACGTTCCTCCATATCGTGCTGGGGGAGCTTGCGCCGAAGTCGCTCGCGATCCAGAAGTCCGAGGGTACGTCGCTGTTCGCGTCCATGCCGCTGCTATACTTTTACCGGGTGTTCCTGCCGGCGATCTGGCTGCTCAACGGGTCGGCGAACCGGCTGTTGCGCCTGTTCGGCGTACAGCCGGCGAGCGAGCACGATTCGGCTCATACCGAGGAAGAGATCCGCATCCTGATGGACCAGAGCGCGAAGAGCGGCATCATCGACAAGGACGAACTGGCGCTGTTCGATAACGTTTTCGAATTTTCCGACCGGCTGGCCCGGGAAGTCATGCTGCCGCGGACGGACATGGACTGCCTGTATGCCAACCTGCCGTTCGAAGAAAATTTGAAAACCGTCTATGCGAGCAAGCATACGCGGTATCCCGTCTGCGTTGAGGACAAGGACCAATTGATCGGTTTCGTGCACATTACCGATCTGCTGACCGCGGATCCGGATGAGGAGCACGATCTGCGGCGCTACCTGCGCCCGATCTTGAACGTGCCGGAATCGATGGAGGTCAGCCATGTCCTGCAGCTGATGCAGCGCAGGCACTCGCAGCTGGCGATCGTCGTGGACGAATACGGCGGGACGGCGGGCATGCTGACGACGGAGCTGATCCTGGAACAAATCGTAGGCGAAATCCACGACGAATTCGACGACGCGCAGCCGGATATTGTCGTTAAGGGCGACGTCACGTCCGTCGAAGGCCGCATGCTGATCGAGGAAATCAACGACATGTTCGACCTCGACATCGAAGATGAGGACGTCGACACGATCGGCGGCTGGCTGTTCACGAAGCTCGAGGGCAATCCCGAGCGGGGCAAGAAGGTCGAATTCGACGGCTACGTGTTCGAAGTAGCGGAAAGCGAGCCGCTGCGCGTGCTGCGCGTCTTCATCTACCGGACGAAGGCAGAAGAACCCGAAATTACGGGGTTCGGCGAATGACGGCAACCCATACATACGCGAAGAGCTCATGTCGGCGGACATGGGCTTTTTTGCTTTGCGCCAAGGTTTAATCCACCGGGCCAAGCAAGATCGCCCTGCCTGCGTCATAAGAATAGGAGTGGCAATCGAAAAATGTCCGCATGTTCATCATGAGGAGGGGAAGCGAAATTGAATGCGGTAAATCCGACGCGAGAATGGTGTCCCTTTATAGGCCCATGCGACCCGTGCCCGCCGAAATACGTGAAAGTCTACTATGTCCCGCCGAACCAGTACATTCCGTACCAGCCGATGAATCTCCCGCAGTTCCCGCTGCCGGAGGCGCTCATGAGGGGTACGCTGTGGCCGGCGTTATACGGCCCGTACGAATCCAAATGCCAGATGGGGAGGCCGGAAGAAAGTGAACAATAACCAGACGCTGGACGAACAGTATTACCGCATGCTGCTCGAGCTGCAGCAGATCGAATTCGCGCTGGTCGAATTGTCGCTTTACCTCGATACGCACCCGAACGATCTGCAGGCGCTGCAGCAGTTCAACCAGCTGGCCCAGCAGCGCATGCAGAGCGCGCACCAGTTCGAGATGCATTACGGACCGCTCATGCAGTTCGGGCACAGTTATTCCAAGTATCCGTGGCAGTGGGTCGAAAGCCCCTGGCCGTGGCAGGTGTAACCTAAGCGTCGAGGGAGGTGGAACGCTCGTGTGGATATATCAGAAGAAGCTCCAATACCCTGTGCGGGTCAGCAAATGCGATCCGCGGGTAGCCCGCTATCTGGTGGAGCAATACGGCGGGGCGGACGGCGAGCTGTCGGCCGCGCTCCGGTACTTAAATCAGCGCTACAGCATTCCGGATAAAGTCATCGGGCTGCTGACTGACATCGGAACCGAGGAGTTCGCACATCTGGAGATGATCGCGACGATGATCTACAAGCTGACGAAGGACGCCACGCCGCAGCAGATGGAGGCGGCGGGTCTCGGCGATCATTACGTCATTCACGACAACGCGCTGTTCTACAACAACGCGTCCGGCGTGCCGTGGACGGCGGCCTACATTCAGGCGAAGGGCGATCCGCTGGCCGACCTGTACGAGGACATCGCGGCAGAGGAGAAAGCGCGGGCGACGTACCAGTGGATCATCGACATGACGGACGACGTCGATTTGCAGGACAGCCTGAAGTTTCTGCGCGAACGGGAAATCGTCCACGCCATGCGCTTCAAGGAAGCGGTGGAGATGATCAAGGCCGACCGCGAGACGAAAAAGGTGTTCTAGCGACGTTGACGATTGGCAAAACCCCTAGCGGCGAGTAGGCCGCGGGGGCTTTTTGCCGTGTCTTCCGTCTTCCGCCGGCTGCCGCGGTGTTCCCGGCCGAATCACAGCTGGGTTGCGGCCGCAAGCAAGAAGCTGGCATACCGCCCTCCGGGCCGATAGCCAGCTTATCGTCTGCGCCAGGCGAAACCGGCCCTTGGGCGGCGAACCGCTGCGAAAGCGCGCGGCATTTGTCGCTTGCGGGCCGATCCTGAAACTTTTCGCGGTCGATTCTCGTCTTCTAAGCAAGTCGGAGAAGCGAATGGGAGGACGACATGTGAGCACGAGAGTTTCCGCCGATGCCGCCGGCGTTGCCAGAGGCAGGCGGCCGCAGAGGAAAGCGGCACCGAAACGCGCGGCCAAACGTAAGCGCAAACGGTTCCGGCGGACGGCCGTCGTTTTCGCGATTCTATTGGCGCTTGGCGCGGCGGGGGCGGGCTGGCTGTTCCTGACGCCGTCCGGCACCGATATCCGCTACTTGGCCGCGGACACGCTGATTACGACCCAGCATCGGAAGTGGGCGAAATATATAATCGGGCAGCAGGCGCTGGATGCGCGCGTGCAAGCGTATCAGGCGCGGTTCGAAGCCATGGGGGAAGAACGGGACACGCACGTCATCCACACGCCGCCGGCGGGGGCGGCTGCGCCCGCCGCGGATGCAGCCGATGCCGGCGAGGCAGAGAAGCCGCTTGTCGAGATCGAGCCGATCTCCGGGCACGGCTACAGCGGCTACGTCATGACGGTCAACGATCCGACCAAAATCCGTGTCGCCGTGCCCGCGAAGCCGGGCCGGGGCGAGCGGGTCACGAGCATGGTGCAGCGGACCGGCGCCATCGCCGGCGTAAACGGCGGCGGCTTCGCCGACCCGAACTGGGAAGGGAACGGTTTCCAGCCGATCGGCATCGTCATGTCGGGCGGCAAGCTGTTCTACAGCGACCTAGGCCGCTCGAAGTCGACGCAGGTCGTCGGCATCGACGGCAGCGGCAAGATGGTCGCCGGCCGGTACACGCTGAACGAACTGCAGCAAATGGGCGTTAAGGAAGCGGTCACGTTCCAGCCGCGCATCATCGTGAACGGCAAAGGGCAGATCAAGAACGCCGCCGACGGCTGGGGCATCGCCCCGCGCACGGCGATGGGCCAGCGCGAGGACGGCGCCATCCTGTTCGTCGTCATCGACGGCCGCCAGCCGGGCCACAGCATCGGCGCGAACCTGTACGACGTGCAGCAGATCATGCTGGCGCGCGGCGCGGTCATCGCGGCGAACCTCGACGGCGGCTCCTCGACGGTACTCGTGAAGGACGGCGCGGTGCTGAACAAGCCGTCGACCAAGAGCAGCGAAGGGCGGTATTTGCCGTCCGCGTTCCTGGTCTTCGAGCATCCGGAGCAGGCCGATATCCGGAACGTATGGGCGGGCTTGAAGCCGGGCGATATCGATCCGGCGAAATGGTAGGAGCAGGGGCCGCGCCTCCTGCGCGGCTCACGCGGCTCCGGGCTGCCGGGCCGTCCCGGGCACGGCAGCCCGGAGCCAATCGCCGCGCCCGAGACAACCGCGGCGACCGCCGCAAGGGCTGGTTCCTTCTTGCGCGGCGGCGTTCTTTTCCAGTATGATTAAGGGCATTACGGACTGGAAAGGGAGTTGCACGATGCAAAGCGGCGTTACGCTTCCGCGGCCGGAAGCACTCATTTTCGATATGGACGGCACACTGTTCGAGACCGATACCCTGCTTAAAGGGGTGCATGAACGGATCTTCGCGACGCTGCGGGCGGAAGGGCTGTATCTGCAGCCGACGCCCCCCGTGGAGACGCTGCTCGGCTGCCTCGGCATGCTGCTCGCGGACATCTGGCGCAAGGTCATGCCGGACGCTTCCGAGGCCGCCCGCAGCCGGGCCGACGAGCTGCTGCTCCAGTACGAGGTCGAAGGACTGGAGAACGGCGAGGGCTCGCTCTACCCCCACGTGGCGGAGACGCTTGCCGCGCTGAAGGCGCAGGGCTTCAAGCTGTTCGTGGCGAGCAACGGGCTCGAGCGCTACGTGAAGGAGATCGTCCGCCTGAAGGGACTCGGCCCGCTGTTCGACGGCTTGTACAGCGCCGGCGAATACGGCACCGCGTCGAAGGTGCACCTCGTCGAGCGGCTGCTGCGCGACCACGGCGTCCGTTCGGCCTGGATGGTCGGCGACCGTTCCTCGGACGTGGAGGCCGGCAAGCGGAACGGGCTGCAGGTCGTCGGCTGCGCCTACGCGGTCTACGGCCGCCAGGAGGAATTGAACGGCTCCGACGCGCTCATCGCGGACTTCCGCGAGCTGCTGGCGCTCGTGCCGGAGGAGCTGCAGCAGCCTTAGACGGCGGCTACAGCGCCTCTCGCCCGGGGCATCGGCCACGCTGCGAATATACGACAATAACCCGGCTCGCGCCTCGCGCGGCCGGGTTATTCGGCTTTCAGTCGAGCTCGTGCCGCATGTTCGCGGTCTCCGCGCTCGTCTTCCGCTTTTGCTTTTGCTCGTACAGCCATACCGCGTATTCCAGCGGCCGGATGATGGCCCGCCGGTATGTCTCGCGTTCGCCGGCTTGGATGAACACTTCGCGCGACGGCTTCGGATTGACCTCGAGCAGCCAGATCTGTCCCTTGCGGTCGATCGCCAGATCGAGCGCCAGTTCGCACAGCCGGCCGTACGACTTCTCCAAATACGCGGCGACGTCCACGCCGAACTCCTCGGCTTTGCGGATGACGCTCGTCACCGTGTCCTCGCTTCGGATCCAGTCGCCGAGCAGCGTCCGCATCTTCGCGGCCTGCCCGCCGCCATGCAGGTTGGACGTGATGCTGCCGCTCGCGCCGATCCGGCCGGCGCAGCCCGTCACTTCCCATTCGCCGCTGCGGTTCTTCTGCACGAGCATGCGGTAGTCGTGCACCCGGCCGTTCGGCAGCTTGAGCTGGATGCCCTGCTGCACGAGGTACCGGTTTTCCTTCAGGTCCCATTTGCGGAGCCGGCCGTGCAGGCCCGCGAGCCCGACCCGCTGCGGGCTGATGATCCGGCGGGACTGATCGCGGCCCTGGATCAGGTAGGTACCCGTCTGCTCCCGCTCGATGCGGAGGATGCCGCGGCCGCCCGTGCCGTTGATCGGCTTCAGGTAGACGAGCGGATACTTGCGGATGAGCTCGGTCAGGTCGTTCTGGTTCTCGTACATCCGCGTCAGCGGCAGATGCGGCCGGAACCGCTCTTCGCGGCCGAGCGTCCGGTAGACCGTGAATTTGTTGCGCAGCACCCGGTTGAGGAAGGTCAGGTGGCCGTATTTCCGGCGGAATTGCCCAAGCTGCGCGAACCGGTGGCTCTTTTGGATGCGGCACCGGTCGTAAATCATATGCGGAAAGGAGCGCCAGCGGCGGATCCAGGATTTCGTCGTCGGATCGTACATGTGCGCGTGGATGCGGTTCGTCGAATAATTGACGTCCGCCGGCGTGAAGACGAAGATGTCCAGGCCGAGGCTTTTGCCGGCGTCCGTCATCCGCGCGTAGATGCTCTTCTCTTCCATGAGGCCTCGGTCGTTCAGATAGAGGGTTAAGATGCCGAGAACCGGCTGACCCATAGAGGTTCCTCCTAGCGTTCGAATCGAAGGGTCGGCTTGCCGGTCGGGCCGTTGTGCAGGCTTACCGCTTTCATGCCCGCCCGGAAGCACATATTCATGCTGGATGCGTTATCGGAGGCCACGCTGCAGGTCAAGCGGCCGAGCCTGCGGTGCAGCGCCCGGAGCAGCGCGCTGCCGGTCCCTTGGCCGCGGAATTCGGGCGAGACGACGACGAGGCAGGCGCGTTCGCCGCCGTCCTCTGCGAATGCGACGGCCGCCAGCCGTCCGTGCTCGATGGCGACGGCGACGGCTGCCGCGGCGCCGTCGGCCGAGCGGCCCGCAGCCAGGCGGGAAGGCGTCAGCGCGTTCAGCGCGGCCAGCCCGCCGTGGGTAATGCGGCTGTCGCCGTGCCGGTACAGAAATCGGGTAATCTTCTCTTTGGATGCCGACCATTGGGACGGCGACAGCAGCTTTACCTGCATGAGCTTACCTCCCCGCTATTTGTTCTTGTTGCGCAACAAATAGCTGCTGTATTGGAATATCCGCTCCAGCGAACGTTTCCGGATGTCCGGCTCGTCGAACTTCATCGGCTTCGCGTTGGCTTCGAAAAACCAAATGCTGCCCGACTGGTCGATGCCGAGATCCATCGACATCTCCGCCAGCCTGCGGCCGGAGCCCCGTTCGATCTGGCGGGCGATGACGAGCGCGGCGGAGCGGGCCTTCGTAAGAAGTTTATTAGCTTCGTCTTGGCCAAATACGCCGACAAGCAGTTTCTCCGGATCCTCGATGCTGCCGCCGCGCGGCACGTGCGTCGTGATGCTCATGGAGCCGGCGAGCCGGGCGCCGATGCCGGAGATATCCCATTGTCCCCGCTGGTTCTTCTGGATGAGTGCCCGCAGGTCGAAGGAGCGGTCGTTGTACGCGGCCAGCTGGATGCCCTGCTGGGCAATGTACCGTTCGCTGCTGCATTCCTTCTTGATGCGGCTCCACAGCTTGACGATCGAGCCGCAGTTGTAGGTCGTGCTCCCCTTGTTGCCCTGGATCTTGAGCCGGTACGGCAGCGCCTTCTCGGGGTGCAGCTCGATCGTCATGATACCCTTGCCCGCCTTGCCGCTCACCGGTTTCAGGTATAGAAACCGGTGGCGCTGCATCATTTTGCCGAGACCGCTCAAGGTTAGCAGCCGGCGCGTGGCGGGGATATAGGGCTTCGTGGTGCGCGACTGCCGCAGCCACTTGAAGAGGCTCCATTTATTGAAGAACTTCGGATTGAAGATCTGCACCTTCGGATTCTTCATGCAGGCGGCGATTTTGCGCCGCACCTCGGGCTGCAGTTCGTCCTCGCGAAGAGGAATCCGGTTGTAGATCAGGTCGGGAAACGGGAACTGCGATTGGATCCACGTATCCGAACCGGCGTCGTACGTGTAGCCGTTCAGCGACTTCCGTCCGATCCGCAGCTGCTTCACCGTCAGCACATAGACGAGGAAGCCGTTATCCCTGCCCGCGGCGATCAGATCGGCGAAGTTTTCGCGGTTGCCGCGAAAGAACTGCAGCTCGTCGTCGATTGTCAAAATGGCGAGGACCGGTTGAGCGGCCTTCGTCTGAGCCGAAGGTTCGGCCGCCGTATCCTCGTGGAAGACGAGCGCCATCAGTCTTCGCCTCCTTGCTCCTTGAACTTGCTCAGGTACATGCAGTGCTCGAGGATATGCGACATGGAATCGCGGCCCTGCGCGCGGAGGGACGGGTGGGCGAAGATCGATCTGCCCGGCTTCGCGTTCGCCTCGAACATCCACACCTCGCCGTCCTTGTCGATGCCGATGTCGAGGCCGAGCTCGCCGAGCGTGTGCGGGAAGTTGCGCTCGATCGCCTGCGAGAGCTTGACGGACACCGACTTCGCTTTGGCCAGCATCTCGTCGGCCTTATCCCCGAACACCCGGCTGAGGGCCTGCTCCGGCGTCAGCAGCGAGCCGCCGTTCTTGATGTGGGTCGTGACGCTGCCGCGCCCGGCTTTCTTCGCGCCGATGCCGACCGGCACCCACTCGTTCCTGCCGTTCTTGTGCATATGGAACCGGAAGTCGATCGGGCAGCCGTCGATCTCGATCAGCCGCACGCCCTGCTGGCTGACGTACCGCCCGAGGCCGCTGCCGTGGCGCGTCTCCAGCATGCGCATCAGGCTGTTGAAGTTCGTAAAGCGGAGCAGCACGTTCGTGTTGCCGCGCCGGTAGCGGGCGAAGTAGCCGCGCTTCGGATGGTAGGTCAGGCGGTAGATTCCGATGCCGAGACTGCCGGCCGTCGGCTTGAAGTAGATGAAATGGTGCGTCTCCAGCATCTCCTTGATTTTCTCGGAGCGCGGGTTGTTGACCGATTCCGGCAGGTGCTCGAGCGCTTCCACGTCTTTGTCCAGCAGCTTATAGACGTCGGACTTGTTAAAGAAGCTCCAGTTGAAGAATGGCACGCCCTTGCGGACGAAGCGTTCCCGCATGGACATGATCGAGGCCGTCGTTTCCGCGTAGCGGCTCGGCAGCCGGTTGTAGACGACGTCTGGCAGCGGCACGACCTTGCGGTACCAGGCACCGGCGCTGTTGAGGAAGTAGCCGTTGACGGTCTCCTTCGTCCAGTTCACGTCCCTCGGCGTGAAGGCGAACACGTACGCCTTGCGCTCGCCCATGCGGATCAGCTGGCGGATGTAGCCGGAACGGGAGCCGAAGGGAGAGTCGCTCTTGCGGTCGCCGTCGGTCAGCACGCCGATCAGCGGTCCGAGCTGGAGATCGATGTCTTCGCCTTGCACGTATGAGATGCTGCCGGCCTTCGGAACCTTGATCGTCTGGCGGACGCCGGCGGACAGGTACAGGTGATTGCCCTGCCGGTTGATGGGCTTCACGGCGGCCGTCAGCGTTTCGTGCCCAAATTTCAGTTGAATCGTCTTCTTGCCGGACAGTTTCAGGGAGCGAAGGAGTGAGCCCGACAGGTAGACGATGCGTTCGCTTGAGGGTGAGAAGTGTACATGACAAGATGTCAAACTCATGGATGAACCTCCTGGATGTATCTCCTTTGAATTCGGGTGGTCGGGAACAGGGGGCGCTGGCGCGAAGCCAGCAGCATCGCATAATCGAGCGGCCGCCGAACGGCCGTCCCGGCGGCGTCCTCATCGTCCGCGAAGGACGCGCGGCCCGGCTTGGCGTTCGCTTCCAAGAGCCACAGCCGGCCGTCCGGCTCCAGGCCGAAATCGAGGCCCAGCTCGGCGAACCGGCCGAAGTGCGCTTCGAGGCACGCGCCGGTCCGCTCGCTCGCGCGCCGGATGCGCGCGAGCAGCTCCGCGGCGCCGGCCTCGCCGAACCGTGGCCGGAACGCCGCCGCGGCCATGGCGGCCGTGCCGCCGCCGTGCAGGTTGGCGGTGACGCTGCCCGCCCCGCCGCGCCGCACGGCCGCGCCGGTGAACGTCCAGCGGCCGCCGGCGTCCTTCTGCAGGAGCGCCCGGACGTCGAAGACGCGGCCTTCCTCGTCGGTCAGCCGCAAGCAGGGCTGAACGAGGTACGGGACCGCGGACGCGAAGCGGTCGAGCCAGGCGCCGGCGGCTTCCCAATCGCGGAAGCGGCGCGCGAGCGGACGGTTATGCCGGTCGCGGCCGTCGGCGCGGAAGCCTTCCGCGTCCGCGAGCAGCCGCAGCGCGCCCTTGCCGTGCATGCCGGCCGCCGGCTTCAGGAACAACCCGCCCGGATGGCTGCCGAGCAGCCGCGCCAGCCGGCCGGCGTCCGAGTAAGGCTCCGTCTCCGGCAGCAGCGGGAGCAGCTCTTCGTCATGCGCCAGGGCGCGGTAGACGTCGAGCTTGCCGGGCAGCGAGCCGTTCAGCAGCGCGAAGCGCTTGCGCCGCTTCAGCCGAAGAAGCGCGTGCCGGAACCGCCGGGCCTCGCCGGCCGAAGCCGGCAGCGCCCGGTCGTAGACGACGTCGGGGAGCGGGAAGCTTCCGGGCTGCCACTCGCCGCCGCGAAGCGCGTAGCCGCCGATCGCCGTCTCTCCGGCGGAAGCGGCGTGGGAGGCGCAAAACAAAAAAACGAACATGCCGATCGTCTGCCCGTGCCGGCAAAGCCGGCGGCAAAAATCGTCCTCCGGCATGACGAGCGGCGCATCGCTCCCGCCTTCGCCGCCTACCCGCCGCTGGCTGATCAGGATGCCGAGGATGCCGGTTCGTGCCGTTTCAGCCATCGCCGCTTCCCCCTTTAGCTTCAGAATTCGGCCAAATGCCGCGCGTAACGGACCATGTTGCGGACGGAGGGACGGATCTTCCGGTCCTGCAGCGGCGTGTTGTCGTTCTTGGAGGGCTTGGAATTCACTTCGAGCAGCCATACGCGGCCATGCGTATCGAGCGCAAGATCGATGCCGAGCTCGCCGAAATGCGCGGGAATGAACGCGTCGATGCCGTGCGCGATGTCGAGCGCGGCCCGCTGCAGCTTCCCTGGGGCGTCATGGCTGCTCGCGCCGGACAGGTTGGACCGGCCGACGGCCTCGCGCACGGTGCTGAGCGTACCGCCTCTCGCGAGGTTCGACACGAAATGGTGACTGCCCGCCGTGCGGGCGACGATGGACGTAAGCACCCATTTGCCGGTCTCGTTCTTCTGCACGAGCGCGCGGAAGTCGACCGGCCGGCCCAAGATGTCGATCAGCTGCAGCCCTTGCTGGATCTGGTACCGGACGGTTTTCATCTTGCCGGAGATGGAGCCGTAGAGCTTGATCAGGCTGCTGAAGGATTGCCGTTTCGTCCCGCCGGCGGTAGCGTACTGCGCGGAATACCCGTCGCCTTCGAGCCGGGTGATGCGGATGATGCCTTTGCCCAAGCTGCCGCGCACCGGCTTCAGGAAGACGGTGTGGTACCGGGCGCACATCGCCTTGAGCGTCGTGATGCTTTTGAGCACGTGCGATTCCGGCAAATATTTGACCAGGGCCGGGTCTTTCGCGAGCGCTTCGAACACTTCCGGCTTATCGAGAAACTTTTCGTTGAACACCGTGCCTTTGTGCCGCGCCTTGACCTCTTGGATGAACGCTTGCACGTTGGGCCGGTTTTCCAGCTTGCGAGACGTCAGCCGGTTGTTGACGACGTCCGGCGACGGCATGAACGCCTTGCGCCAGCCTTCGCTCGAATACGTCCAGCCTTCGACCGTATTGAAATTGCCTTTCAGATGAAGCGGCGTGAAGAAGTACACGTGGGCGCCCTGCGCGGCGCAGGCATCCACCAGTTCCTTGCAGAACATCGTGATGGAGCCAAACGGCCGGTCGCGGTGCTCCGGGTCGTCGCGGCTGATCAGCACGCCGATCAGCGGTCCCAGCGCAAGCACGGCTTCCTCGGCGCGATAGCGGATGCGAAGTGTCGTGTTTTGCAGCAGTCCCATCTTCCTTGCCAGGCTTTGACCGATCCGCATCCCGTCGAACCGTTCGACCGGCACGACTTTGACATATTGGCGCAATGCCCCGAATTTTAGCGTCACCGGCTGACCTTGCGGAATTTTCCATTGTCTCAGATAGGCATCGCCGAGCATGATGGCGTCATCCGGAAGAATGCCGGGGCTGACGACGTGCACGGCGACTTTCGTTTTCAGCATCGACGGAGCTCCTTCCATGCCGGAGGATGATGTCGTTTTGGCCAGGGGTCCATAGGATTTTGACACGAATTAGTTCATCATATGAGGACATCTACCCCTTGGTGATTGGCGGACAGAGCCGTTTTCAACATAAAATGGCGCGTCCGCGCGCCCAAAGAGCGATGCGTCCGCGCCAGGAATTCTGTTAAAATGGATCCAGACAGGCAGCGAACGCTGCGCAAAGGACAAGGGGTGAACGCCGTGGCATCCGGAGGGAAAGCGCCAGAGGCGCAAACGAAGCACGAGCGGCTGATGGAGTATATCCGCCAGCTCGAAATCGGAACGAAGCTGTCCGTCCGGACGATGGCGGAGGAGCTGGGCGTGAGCGAGGGAACGGCGTACAAGGCGATCAAGGAGGCCGAAGCGGCGGGGCTCGTCAGCACGAAGGAACGGATCGGGACCGTGCGGATCCAGCGCCGGGGCCGGGAGACGCCGGACCGGCTGACGTTCGGCGAGGTGGCAGACATCGTGCAGGGCCAGCTGTACGGAGGCGCGGGCGGGCTGGAGAAGACGCTGCACAAATTCGTCATCGGCGCGATGGAGCTTGACGCCATGGTCCGCTACATCGACGCGGGCAGCCTGCTCATCGTCGGCAACCGGCAGGGCGCGCACCGACTCGCCCTGGAGCAGGGCGCGGGCGTGCTCGTCACCGGCGGCTTCGGCACGAGCGAGGACATCCGGCTGCTCGCGGACGAGCTCGGGCTGCCGATCATCTCCTCCAAGCACGATACGTACACGGTCGCGTCCATGATCAACCGCGCGATGTTCGATCGGCTCATCCGGCAGAAAATCATGCTCGTCGAGGACATCGTGACGTACAGCCGGCCGGTGGAGACGATGCGGCTCGGCGAGACGAAGGGCGATTACGTGCGGCTGGCCGCCCGGGTCGGCGGCACGCGGTTCCCGGTGCTGGACGAGCGGGGACGGGTCGTCGGGATGATGACGGCGAAGGACGCGGAGGGCGCGAACGAGACCGTGCCGATCGAGAAGCTGATGACGCGCAATCCGATCACGGCGGCGCCGAACATCCCGATCGCGTCCGCGGCGCATACGATGGCGGCCGAAGGGATCGACCTGTTGCCGATCGTGGACAAGAACCGCAAGCTGCTCGCGGCCGTCAGCCGGCACGAAGCGCTGGAGGCGATGCGGTACGCGGGCAAGCAGAAGGAATCCGGGGAGACGTTCGACGAGCTCATCGGGGCGGGCTTTCGGCTGAAGGAAGACGCGGACGGGGAACGCATGGCGTACGAAGGGCGGATCACGCCGCAAATGTCGGGGACGTTCGGCACGATCTCGGAGGGCGTGCTCGTCACGCTGATGACGCAGGCGGCGAGGGGGTTCATTCGCGAGCTCGGGAAGCGGGATTACGTGATCGAGAGCATGACGACGTATTTCGTCCGGCCGCTCCAGCTGGAGAGTGAGGTCGTCATCGTGCCGTCGCTGCTGGAGATGAGCCGCAAGAGCGCCAAGCTCGAGATCGAGCTGAAGGACCCCGCGGGCACGGCGGCCAAGGCGCTGCTTGCGGCGCAGCTGATCGATCCTTATTGAAGGGGGACAAGCGGAGCTTCCCGCGATCGGTGAGGCGGCTTCGGGCACTAAGAAGGCCGGGCGCGCTTAACCTTTCATGGAGCGGTAGACGCTGTTGTTGCGCAGCCCCGCGAACAGGTTGAACAGGCCGATGACGATGATGAGCGCGCTGATGATGACCTTGACCGTCGAGCCGGAGAAGGCGAGCATCATGAACAGCGCGATGAAGACGAGCATCGCGCCCATGCACATGTTGGTGCGGGCGGCGAGCATGCCGCGCCGGCGCGCGTCGGACGTGCGCCGCGCTCTGTAACTGTAGACGGCCGACATCACCGACGTGAGGCAGATGACGAGGACGATAGCCCAATGTAAGGCGTTAACCATGACTGGCGTGCAGCTCCTTTGCCTGAGGCAGGCTTGTTTTCTGCCCACCATTGTACCATGAACCGGGCGGCAAGCGAAAATGCCGTTTCATAGGCGGTGAAGCGCTTATTTGATCGGCCGCGTGTACGGCTTCGCGCTGAACCACACCTGCAGCACGTTATCCACGACCAGCATCGTATGGATTTGCACCGTGAATTCTTTATTGCCCGCGACGAGATAGGTCTTGTCGTTCAGCAGCAGCCGGGCCAGCTCGGCGTTCGTGTTGATCTTATAGATGCTCGTCCCGAGAAAAACGGAGAGATCCTTCTTCAGCTTTGCTTTCAACTCCAGCTTCGTCTGCTCGTCCAGCTCGAGGACGGGTGCTTCCTCTTTCCGGTCCAGCAGGATCGGCTGCACGCTCTTCACCACCGTATGCTGGTCCTTGAACTGATTCAGCTTCACGAGCCGGTCCTCGTAATCGCTCAGCTTGTCTTCCAATTCCGTATTCGTCTCGCGCAGCGCGTCGAAATTCATGAAAAACACGGCATGGTACGCCATTGCGCCGAGAATGCCGCCGAGCACGACGAAGGCGACGGCTTGCGTGAACCGCGCGAACCGTTCGAAAGGAGGCACCCGCATCGCTAGACCGCCCCTTTGCACAGCCAGCGGATGAGCTCCGTGCCCATATGCGCGCCGAGGAAGGCGCAGAGGATGTAGCAGATTTGCTGTACGACGGGCGAGAGATGGCCCTCGAGCATGTTGCTTTCGATGACGCGCATGGGGTCGATCGTGCCGCCGACCGCCGCGACGAGCGCCCATATTTTCAGCCGGGAAGCCGTGTCGATCATGATCGCCGCCGGCGCCGCCATGACGAAGACGGACCCCATGCCGGCCAGCATCGAGCCGCCGAACACGACGCCGAACGCGATGAAGAAGTCGACGATGGATTTCGTTAGGAAGGATTCCATGAAGGCCGCGCTCCCTTCGGTTCCGATGAATCTGGCGGGGACGCGGCTCGTCCCCTCTCGATTCCATTGTATGGGCTTGCGGGGGGCCAATATGATAAAATGATAGAAAATGATGCTCGTTTACGATAGAAAGAAGGAATGGCGATGAGCGGCGACCGCGAGTTTGTACATTTGCATGTTCATAGCGAATTCAGTCTCCTGGACGGAGCCTCGCGGATCAAGGATCTGGTCGAGACGGCCGCGGAGCTCGGCATGAAAGCGCTGGCGCTGACCGATCACGGGGTCATGTACGGCGCCGTTCCGTTTTATAAGGCGTGCAAGGCGCGCGGCATCAAGCCGATCATCGGCTGCGAGGCGTACCTGACGACTGGCTCGCGCTTCGACAAGGGCACGCGCAAGGATAATCCGATCTATCACCTCATCCTGCTCGCGAAGAACGAGACGGGCTACCGGAATTTGATGAAGCTCGTCTCGATCGGGCATTTGGAGGGGTTCCACTATAAGCCGCGGATCGATTTCGAGGCGCTGCAGGCGCATGCGGAGGGCTTGATCTGCCTCAGCTCCTGCCTCGGCAGCGAGATCGCGCAGCTGCTGCTGCACGACCGGCACGACGAGGCGCTCCGGTCGGCGGAGCGCTACCGGTCGATCTTCGGCGGCGATTTCTACCTCGAGCTGCAGGACCACGGCATGCTGGAGCAAAAGAAAGTGCTGCAGGCGACGCTGGAGCTGGCGGAGCGGACCGGCATTCCGACCGTCGCGACGAACGACGTGCACTACCTGCAGCCGGCCGACGCGGCCGTGCAGGACGTGCTCATCTGCATCGGCACCGGCAAAACTGTCGAGGACGACGACCGGCTGCAGATGCTGACGGACCAGATGTACCTGAAGAGCGCGGACGAGATGTACCGGCAGTTCCGGCAGGCGGAGGACGCGGTCCGGCGGACCGCCGAAATCGCGGCGAAATGCGAGCTTGAGCTGACGTTCGGCCGCGCGCTGCTGCCGGCATTCCGGCCGATTCCGGCGGGCATGACGTCCTACGCGTACCTCGAGGCGCTGTGCCGCGAAGGGCTGGAAGCGCGGTACGGAGGCGATCCCGCCTGGACGGCGGACGAATCCGCGAAGGGGAAGGCGCTCGAGCGTCTGCTGTACGAGCTGAAGGTCATCGACAGCATGGGCTTCAGCGATTATTTCCTCATCGTCTGGGACTTCATCCGCTTCGCCCACGAGCAGGGCATCCGGACGGGACCGGGGCGGGGCTCCTCGGCGGGCAGCCTCGTGGCGTACACGCTGCGCATCACGGACGTCGACCCGCTCAAGTACAAGCTCCTGTTCGAGCGCTTCCTGAATCCCGAGCGCGTGACGATGCCGGATATCGACATCGACTTCAACGACGAACGGCGCGACGAGGTCATCGCGTACGTCTCGGCCAAGTACGGCGAGGAGCATGTCGCGCAGATCATCACGTTCGGCACGATGGCGGCCAAGGCGGCCGTCCGCGACGTCGGCCGGGCGATGGCGGTGCCGTTCGGCGAGGTGGACCGCGCCGCGAAGCTGATCCCGAACCAGCTCGGCATCTCGCTCGAGGAGGCGCTGCGGACGAGCGCCGAGCTGCGCGAGGCGTCCGAGCGCCAGCCGAAGACGGCGGATCTGCTGCGCATGGCGCTGAAGGTAGAGGGCATGCCCCGGCACGCCTCGACCCACGCGGCGGGCGTCGTCATCTCCGGCGAGCCGCTGACGAATTACGTGCCGCTGCAGGCAGGCACGGAGCGGACGGCGCTGACGCAGTATTCCATGGAGAACCTGGAAGCCGTCGGCCTGCTGAAGATGGATTTTCTCGGCCTGCGGACGCTGTCCATCCTGGAGCGCGCCCTGGACTGGGTGAAGCGGCAGCATGGCATCACCGTCGACTTCCGACACATCCCGGACGACGATCCCGCGACATACGCGATGCTGACGCGCGGCGACACGACGGGCATCTTCCAGCTGGAGTCCGCCGGCGTCCGCCGGGTGCTCCGCGAGCTGAAGCCGACGCAGTTCGAAGACATCGTCTCCGTCCTGGCCCTGTACCGTCCGGGCCCGATGGAGTTCATTCCCAAATACATCGCCGGCAAGCACGGCCTGGCGGACGTGGAATATCCGCATCCGTCGCTCGAGCCGATTTTGGCCGACACATACGGCATCATCGTTTACCAGGAGCAGATCATGCAGATCGCCTCGGCGATGGCGGGCTTCTCGCTCGGCGAGGCCGACCTGCTCCGCCGGGCCGTCTCGAAGAAGAAGCGCGAGGTGCTCGACGAGGAGCGCGCGCACTTCGTCGCGGGCAGCCTGCGGCAGGGCTGCGGCGAACGCGAGGCCAACGCCGTCTACGATATGATCGTGCGGTTCGCCGATTACGGCTTCCCGCGCGCGCATGCGGCGGCGTACGGCGTCCTCGCCTTTCAGACCGCCTGGCTGAAGGCGAACCACCCCGTGCCGTTCATGGCATCGATGCTCGCCTCGGTGACCGGCAACCAGCGCAAGACGGCGGAGTACGTCGACGAGTGCCGCCGGATGGGCATCGAGGTGCTGCCTCCGGACGTCAACGAAAGCAGCGTGACGTTCGCGCCCGTCGGCGGCGCGATCCGCTTCGGCCTCGCCTCGATCAAGAACGTCGGCACGCAGGCGATCGACGCCTTGCTGAAGGAGCGGGCGCAGCGCCCCTTCGACAGCCTGACCGACCTGTGCCGGCGCGTCGACCTGCGGGTCGCGAACAAGCGCGTGCTGGAATCGCTGATCCAGGCGGGCGCGTGCGATTCGCTCGGCGCGCACCGGGCGCAGCTCGTCGCGGCGCTCGACGAGACGGTCGAGGCGGCGCTGAAGTGGCGCAAGGAGCGCGAGGAGCTGCAGCTCGAGCTGTTCGGTTTCGACGAGGTGCAGAATTGGGACGTCGAGCTGCCGGAGGTGCGGCCGTACACGACCGGCCAGCTGCTCGGGCTGGAACGGGAGCTGCTCGGCATGTACCTGTCCGGCCATCCGCTCGACGATTACGATG
Source organism: Paenibacillus sp. GCM10023250 (assembly GCF_042653205.1). Taxonomy (NCBI): domain Bacteria; kingdom Bacillati; phylum Bacillota; class Bacilli; order Caryophanales; family Paenibacillaceae; genus Paenibacillus; species Paenibacillus sp. GCM10023250. The sequence continues at coordinate 188,445 of NZ_JBHSHY010000006.1, forward strand.
AGGCGCTGGGCGCGCTGCCGATGGAACGGCTGGTCGACCTGGCCGAGGCGCCGGACGGGACGTACGCCGTCTCCGCCGCGATGGTCGTGTCGAAGAAGCCGCTCATGACGCGCAAAGGGCAGGCGATGGCGTTCCTCGAGGTCGAGGACCGCATCATGCGCGTCGAAGCGGTGGCGTTCCCGGCGATCTGGAAGCGCTGCGAGCCGCTGCTCGAGCCCGGCCGCCTCGTCGTCCTGCTCGCGAAGGTGCAGCAGCAGGACGAGGATTACAAGCTGCTGCTGGAGGACGCGATCCCGCTCGGCGACGGCGGCATGGACGGCGCCGGCGCGCCGCGCGACCTCGAGGCGCAGGTGCGGCGCCTGCTGCGGTTCGGCCAGAGCCGCGCCGCGCGCGACAACGCGGCGGCCGGCGCCGCGGGC